>NZ_NTRO01000026.1:0-102794 GCF_002560575.1 Bacillus sp. AFS023182
AATGGGGTTCACTTTACAAAGGCAACAAGTGCTTTTTTACGTATTAGGGTAGATATGAGTAGGCACGTTATAATAGTATAAGTGCACGAAGGGTTAAAATTTTATAGATTGTAACTTCTGTAACAATGTTATTTTGGAATTTCGAGAAAATCTCCTAATATTAAATTAAGTATATGCACAAAGTAGGTGAAAAGTATGGGAGGATTTGGTTGTGAAGAACTTAATGAATTAACAATTGAAGATTATAATGATTTTTTTAATGGGACACCAAATCAAATTCCAAAAAAATAAGGTGGAAAATAATGCTGAATTTAAAAGATTTAAAAAAAGAGGATATTAACTATAATTGGAAAACAATATACATAGGTATAGAAGAGCGATTTTTTAATATCTCAGTTTTGACTGATTACGCAATTGAATTATTGGAAAAAGGAGAAGAAAGCCCCCTAATTAATAATTTAGCTTGGGATGTATCTGAAGACAACATATTTAATTTAATGTCAGAGATAAAAAAACAGTTTTTTTTCCTGATTTTGAAAAAGATAATCCAGAGTGGCAAAGAGAATATAGAAAATTAAGGTATGTCTATTTATCTAAAGTGAGAGGTAATACAAATGACAAACGTGAGCTATTAAATAAAATAGCTAGTTTTTATGATTCTTTTGGGTATCCAGAAGATATGGTATCTCTCATAAATTATATGCCTCAAAAATTATTTTCTACTCAAGAGAGTTTATTAGAAAACTTTAATACTTTTCTTGAAGAAGAAAGGATTTATCTCAAAAATTAATTTAACTATTTGGTTAGATTCTGAAGGTACATGTTAAGTTAGAAGCAGTTCAGAGATATACAAAGTCATTGACCTTTTGTGAGTTCCTTGTGCACTGACAAAAAATCATACCAAATAAAATAAATTAACAGTGATGTTAGAAAAATGAAGAGACTGTTGACTTATTTTATCGTGTTATATGTCGGAGAACTTATCTAAACAAGTTGAACTGGAAGATATAATAAATCTTCCAGTTTTTTTGTATCATCAATTTTATATCAACACAGTCTATTTGGGTACGTCTATCTGTTATTTTATTGAATAATATTTGTCCGTAATGTGAATGGGTTATAATTATCATTTTGATATATTAGGTAAATATTAGAGAGTATGCTGTGTATATCTTTTTTGATTTAAATGAAAAAATAGATATAATTAAAAGGAAAAATATGGAAAGGGAAATTACGACGCATTGTTTAAATTTTTAATCAAGTAACTGTATTTTCCCATGTAAACGTTAAAGCCTCCGTCACTGAAAAAGAATTATCCACAAAAGAAAGACTCATTGCGGCAGGCTGGACGCTTTTAAACTTTGTATCAATTGAAAAAGCCGCGAACCTTGCTGGAAAAGCAATTAAGTATGGCGGAAAAATTGTCATACGAGCAATAGAAAAAGGCGGAAAAGTTCTTCTTGATGGAGCGAAGAAAGTATCAAGAAAGCTACATGAAGGCGTATCTTTCTTGGTATCAAAGACAAAAGGGTTAAGTAATAAAATAGGGGATCTATGAAATAAAGGGAAGACAAAGGTTAAAAATGATTTTATAGAAGTTGGTAAGGAATTTCGTTATGCTATGAAAAAATTGGGAGAGTATGTGCCGGAATTTGGTGGAGGCCTTGCTTTTGAGACACAAGGTGCAGGCAAGATTCCTAGTGGAGGAAAGAACCTGCTGAAAGATGCGTATCAGAATGTGAAAGATACTGGTGAGAAGGATGTTGGTAATGGAGCTAACGGTTTAAAAATTCCTCAGGGATTAACAGAAGATCAGTTTTCCAATATGAGTAACTTATTAAAGAGGGAATCAGGAAACATAAGTGATGACATTTTTTGTACAAGGTAGTAGAGCAGGAGGAACTGCAAAATTAACATCAGATATTGATATAGGTGTCCGTGTAAGTAAAGAGCAATTTGAAGGACTTGTAAAAAAATATTTTGGAACTCCAAATCCAGGTTCTGTAAAAGAAAGAACTATGCTTCATGCTTTAGAGAGTGGAAAAATTCAAGCGGGTGAAGCTAAATTGAGAGGACTCTGAAAAGAAATAGAAAATCTATTAGGGATAGAAGCTGATGTATCTATAATTTTAGAGCGTGGAAAATTTGATAACCCACCATATATACCTATTAAATAAGGAGGAATATAGGTTGGAAGATTTATATTGTAAAGTTTTTATAAATACTATTCAATCAATTAAAGAGTTAACTGAAAAAATTTCTTTTTGTTTACATTTGGAACATGATAAATTTTTTTCTATAGAAGGTGATTATTTCAGTGTTGATGTTATAAAAAATAAAGAATTTGATGAAGAAAAATCGAAAGAATTTCCAGATGGCTTTCTTTACTTTCCATATTTTTTAGATATTGATACATCTGATTGTAATAAAAGCAGCGATTATAAAAAAGAAATCAGAAAATTACTTGTGTTTTTGTGGAAAGAGGGTTATCAAGTAGTTGCCTCATGTGATTTTGAAAATGAACTACCATATAAAGGTGGATATAATCAAGGAATAAAATATTAAAATTTATAATTGTAATTGCTTATTTTGCTAGATTCTGAGGGGATAGAAATGTAGATGGAAAATTAACTAAGTGGGAGTTGAATACTATGTTTGAAAGTATTGATTTTCGACCAGGTGAAGTAGCTTATGATGGTTTTGACCGAAGGATTTTAGAAGGATTTGATGAAGAAAGTGATTTATTGACAGATGATATGCTTTTAGTGAAGTATCCATTTAATTATGCAATTGACATAGGTTGGCACGGAGGTTTGAAAACATTTTTATTATATGTTACACAAAATTCCGATTGGGATGACCCTGTTGAAAAAAGGATATGTAGCGATTTAAATTCATTAAAAATAAATTTAATGGAGTGTATAAATAATATTAGAAGATTAGTTGATGAAGAAAAAACACTTCAAGATAGATAGTTCGATAATGTAGTTTGAATAGTATTAGAAAGCAGTCTTTCTCTGCAGCAGGTATATAGATATAGTTGTGGAGGGAAAGGGTTTAGAGAGTTTCGTGAAACTCCAAAGAGTAACTATGAATCAAAGTTAAAATTTGATTCGAAAAATGGATGATTTCCTGATGCAACTAAACAACCATAGGAGGAAAAAATGCTTAAAGATAAAATGAAGTCAATATTGAAAGAAAGAAAAATCAAGGCATTAAATGATGATTATGGAATTCAAGAATGCTGGAAAAAAATAACTGATACTTTGTCTGAAAATGAAAGTGAAACTATTCAATATTTAAAACAGTGTGATAAAGAGGACTTGTATTGGATTAGCGAAGTATTTGAGGATATATCTGAAATTTTACAGAGTCCTCAATTTATTACTTGTTTGAGGACTCTAGATAAAACGTTTCCGGAATTAGATTTGACTCATGATATTGATATAGCTGAAAGCTATTTAGTAAAAGAATAGTTTATTTCGAAACATTTAATGTGCCCTTTGATGGTGAGTATGGTAGAAAGTATAAGAGAGTTTATGGAATCCCAATTAAATAAATGTTTTTCGTTAGAATGAATCATATTTTGTTAATTAAAGATTACTATAGTGCAGCATTAGAACAAATTAAAAGATTAAAAGCTAAATGCATGTAACATGAATGTTTTCAAGACTCAATATTTATTCATAGTTAATTAAGCTATATTTGATTAAATTAGGAAAACAATGAAAGATCATCAATTAAAGAAAGGAAATGGGGCATATCATGAGAGAAATCAAGTGGTTATTTTCAGAAGAAATAGTAGATGAACAAATAATAAATAAAATAGAGAAATCGTTTGGAGTAAACTTTCCAAGCGATTATAAAGAATGTGTTAAAAAATATAATGGCGGATATCCAGAGCCAAATACTTTTGAATTTGTAACTGGGGGAGAAGGTGTAATAAATGATTTATTAAGTTTTACAAGTGAAGAAATGAATATAGGGATGTTTTACGATCCTATACAGCCTGAGATAGAGGGGATTATTCCTTTTGCGAAAGATCCTTTTGGAAATCTAATATGTTTTGACTATCGTGCGGATAAATTATCACCAACAATTGTATTTTGGGATCATGAGGAAGAAGGAGAAGCAGCTATAGAGCTTATTTGTCATACATTTTCAGAGCTATTAGATGGATTACATGATGATTAAAAATCTAATAAAGTCATAGAAAAAGTAAAGGGAATACATATGAATTTAGAATATACATGTATCTTCTAAAAAAGAACCTTCGTGGTAATATCGAAGGTTCTTTTTGCTAGAATAGTTATGATTCTTTCGCGGTGAATATTTGTTTGAAACGGTGCGGATTTCCCTTTTCTTCTCGATTTTTTTCTTTTGATAAAACACTTAAGAGCAGTGGGTTTGTAGAATAATTACTGTCTTTTTCTAATAGGTGTTTCATACCTGACACCATCATATACAGATCTAAAATAACAATGGTAAATAATAAAACAGGACCAAAAACTATCCCAAAAGGTTAACTTAGATAGTTTTAAACAATGTTAAGTGCATCCATATAACTAATACTTGTAAATATTTGTTGATTTGCCCAAACATAAGATTTGGGAAGTAGATAGAGCTTTACGTGCAGTTTACCTATAAAAAAATCTCTTTTTCGACAAAAAAATAATTATCTTGCTTGACAGTCGTAAATATAACCGATATAATTCGTAGTAATTTCAAAAGAAATTATATTCAGAATATTAGATTGCGTTGAATAGGAGTAGTAAGGTCATGTGTTTGTACAGAGAGCTATGGGTTGGTGTGACATAGTCAAATAACATCCTGAACTCGCCTAGGAGCAGTAAGGTGGAACAGAAGTCTAATTCTTAGTAAATCTTAACGGTTAACCTTCGATAACAGGTTTGTAATCAAACGATTACTGCTAAGGTGGATTCATAATGGAATCAATGAGAGTGGTACCGCGTTAAGTAAATGGCTTGGCGTCTCTTTATATAAAGAGATGCTGGGCCATTTTTTATTATATATAGGAAGAAATGGAGGTTTTATTTGGATTGGTCAATTATATTTATTTATTAATATAAAAGGATTTAATTAGGAGGAAAATAAGATGAAACAGACGGAGCAATGGACTTCGAAATTAGGTTTTATAATGGCCGCAGCAGGATCTGCAATTGGACTTGGAGCAATATGGAAATTTCCTTATATTGCTGGGAAGAGCGGTGGAGGAGCATTCTTTTTGATCTTTATATTGTTTACGGTATTAATAGGTCTTCCGTTATTGATAGCTGAATTTATGATAGGGCGCAGTACACAAAAACAAGCAGTTGGAGCATTTAAAAGTATCGCACCCAATACAGGTTGGCACTGGATTGGACGCCTTGGCGTTGGAACATGTTTTATTTTGTTATCGTTTTATAGTGTTGTTGGTGGCTGGGTATTAATCTATTTATTCAGAGGAATAACTGGACAATTGATTACACCGCAGCAAAATTATAGTTCTTTATTTACAGAAACAATTGGGGATCCTGTTTGGGCAATCACTGGACATTTTGCCTTTATGTTTATTACGATTTGGGTTGTATCAAAAGGTGTACAAAATGGAATTGAAAAAGCGAGTAAATATATGTTACCAGCATTGTTCGTTCTGTTTGTAGCTCTTATTGTTCGCTCTTTAACACTTGATGATGCGATGAAAGGGGTCAAATTCTTCTTACAGCCTGATTTCTCAAAAATCACATCAGAAAGTATTTTATTTGCAATGGGACAATCATTTTTTGCAATTAGTATAGGAATTTCAATCATGGTCACGTATAGTTCTTACTTAAATAAAAAAGAAAGTTTACCACGTTCAGCGGTAACGATTGTTGGACTGAACCTGTTTGTTTCTCTATTTGCAGGGCTTGCTATTTTTCCAGCAGTATTTTCACTAGGAATGGAGCCAACAGAAGGACCAGGATTGTTATTTATTGTATTACCATCTGTATTTAGTCAAATTCCATTTGGAAATGTCTTTTTAACAGTATTTCTTGCGCTATTTACATTTGCAACGCTAACATCTGCATTTTCTCTACTTGAAACAGTCGTTTCAGCACTAGCGAATGGACAGCAAGAAAGAAGAAAGAAATTGTCATGGATCATTGGATTTTTAATTTTCTTAATAGGTATCCCATCTGCACTTTCATTTGGTGTATGGAATGATATAACAATCTTCGGCAAAAATATTTTTGACGCGGTAGACTTTTTATCTAGTAATATATTAATGCCACTTGGAGCTTTATTCATTAGTATTTTCGTCTCATTTAAAATGGAGAAAAAGGTACTGGAAGCAGAATTTTTTATTGGCGGGAATTACAGGAAATCAGTATTTATTTGCTGGGTGTTTTTACTTCGATATGTTGCGCCAATTGCGATTGTCATTGTCTTTTTGAATGTGATTGGGATTATTTAAATAAAAATAATTGAATATTAAGAAAATATTTGGTGTATTTAAGGAAAAAAACCAACCGAATTATTAAAGAATGCGGTTGGTTTTTAGCCTGTATAAGTAAATCAATTTTATTTATTAAAAGTTATTTTCCCTTTAACATGATTTACTTTTATTTTATCGCTTTTTGCACCTAAGATGGTAACATGCTTTTCAATATTATTGATATCAGCTGAACCATCTCCAATTTTCGCTCTTATAGATCCTTTTATATCCGTAATAACAACTTTGCCGTTATTATTATCAAGATTAATGTCAGACTTTGTATGCGCAATATCTACATCTCCATCTCTATTTGTTACACTTACAGTTCCATTAACGTTGGAAATGTTAATATTACCGTTGACATTAAGTATATTAATATCTGATTCGAGGTTAGAGACTTTGATATCGCCGTCTCTATGATTTTCGTTAAATTCTACTTTTATGTTCTTAGGTAATGATAGTTTGACATCAACCCAAGTTTCACTATTGCTAAAAAATTGTCCATCAAAAGAAGTGTTTAAAGTTGCAATTCCATTTTTGGCTGAAAGATCTAGCTTTAATTTATCCATGCTAATACCTCTAGCTTTTGCAGTTATAGAAGCTTCTATTTTGTCTGATTTAGGATTTGTGGAAATATCAATATTACCATTTCGGTTATCTAGTTTTAACGTTTTAACATCAGTAGCAGGTAGCTCAAGTTGTTGTTCCTTTGTTTCAGTTTCGGAACTTGAACAACCAGTAAGAATTAAAGTTATTAACATACAGAAATAAATCAATCCTTTTTTCAATGTATTTCCTCCAGTCTTCAAAAAAAGTTTAAGCGACATCTTTTTTTACGAATATAGGGTATGCAATGCCATGCATGATGAATATATGAATTAAGATAAACAGTATAGAAAAAACGAAAGTCATACCTTCTACAGGAGGATTATCATATACGAAACTTGATAAATCCGTATGAGAGAAGATGAAATATTTTGTCCAACTGAAACCTTTTAATGAGATACTCATGACAAAACCCGAAATTGCTACTAAAAGAGAAAATACGATAGAGAATGTAGAACTTTTAAACGCCGCTGAAATCATAAATGCTAAAGTTGCAACAATAATTAAGTAAGGAATCTTAAATAATAAGCTGCCAATTAGTGCCTGAAGGATGCTTGTTTTTTGAACGACATGATCTTTGACAAATAAGTATTCACCATTTATTCCATCAAAGCCTAAAAGAATGCCACTAAATAGAATGGAAAGAAGAAACGTTATCATGATTAAGAAAAATCCAAATAATAACGTAGAAATATATTTAGAAAAATATATTTGTGTGCGAGTCGCGGTTCGTGTTAATAAAAATTTAATTGTACCGGATTGAAATTCACTTGCAACAATTTCACCAGCTATTATGAGTGTAAGAATGGAGATAGCTATTAAAAAGTTCGTACTTTGTCCAATTGTGAAGAACCATGCATTGTTTGTTGGTTTTATATTACTGTCGATGTAATAATTATTTAGTAGAAGTTTTTTTTCATTCTCCATTTTTTCAATAGGTAATTTTAGAGATTCTTTTTCAACTTGAAGCAATGCATTTTCTTCAATAAGAGATGTCTTCCAGTCATCCCCATAATTAACTTGACTGGAAAGCTTTACGTTTAGGAATTGAATGAAAATAAATACAACCATAACACCTACCATAATCCAAGTTCTTTTTCGTTTGAAAATTTTCATGTTTTCATTTTTTATTAGATTAATCATTGTGCACGCCATCTCCAGTCATTTCAATGAATTTGTCTTCTAAAGTTGTTTTCATGGTTTTAATGCCATAAACATTCACTCCATTTTTGGCTAATGTATCGCAAATTTCAGGTATATGTTCTTTACTTATTTTGATTGTAATGCCATTGTGACTTGTTATGATTTCTTCACCTATTACTAATTTTTGTAAGAGTGGGATTGCTAAATCTGTTCGGTCTACTTCAAATCGCACAGCTTGTATCTGTTCTTTTGTAATATCCTTTATATCATGTATACCAACTAGATTTCCTTTGTCTATAATAGCGATGCGATCACACATCATTTCCATTTCGGCCATTAGATGACTTGAAACAACAATTGCTACCTGTTCTTCTGTAGCTAGTTGTTTTAAATGAAACCTTAAATCTCTAATTCCTTGAGGGTCCAGTCCATTTGTAGGTTCATCTAAAATGAGAAGGGCAGGTTTGTGTACAAAAGCAATTGCAAGAGCAAGCCGCTGTTTCATTCCTAAAGAATAAGTGGAAACTTTATTATGAATACTTTTTTCTAACCCAACTAAAGAAACAACTACATCCAAACGTTCTTTTGGAATATTAGGTGTCATTCTAGAAAAGTGAAGGAGGTTATCATAGCCAGATAAAAATTTGTATAAATCAGGATTCTCAACAATCACCCCAACATCTTTCATAGCTTCTTTGAAGTCTTTGCTTGTGTCTTTTTTATTAATTGTGACTGTTCCACTTGTTTTAGAGATTAAGCCAACAATCATTTTAATTGTGGTTGTTTTTCCAGCACCATTGGGGCCTAGAAGACCAAGAATTTCTCCTTTTTGAGCATCAAATGATATTCGATTAACGAGTGTCCGCCTTCCAATTTTCTTAGTTAAGTTTTGTACATTTAAAATACACATATTTTGTTCACTCCCTTAATATTAGTGATGTGTTTCGGTTACAAACATAGCAAAAAGAATGTAATATAAGGCAGTGACAAAGTGTCATAACCTTGCTATGATGAAAATGAAAAAATAGGAAATATAGGGAAAAGGTATAATGTTCATTTGGATAGGAGGCATATGAAAGTTGAATGACATAAAAAATAAGTTAATTTGGCAGGAATGGGTAATGATACTCGTTCGGATTACTTGGATTGTTGCAATTGTTACTTTGACATATCAAGATAACCCAAACTTTCCACTTGAGATTGTTTTTATAAGTACAGTTTTGTCTTATGTCATACCTGTCATGTTATATAAATTACGAAGTGAATTATATGTAGTAACAGAAATTATCTTAGTGGGGGGACTTTCGCTTTATTTTGCTTATACGTATCATTTGGCTCAATTTTTATCCCCTGCAATTTTAACGCTTGCATTTTTTTGCCGTGGAAAACTAAATTTTTATACATTACCTGCAATGATAATTATCTGTGTATTGGGGGTTTTCTTTAATTTTGGGTTTGATCGTAATAAGCTGCTTCTAAGTATATTTGATGTTCTCTTTATATATGGCATAGGTCATTTGCTACAAAGAGTTGTTTATTCTATGGATGCCATAAAGCAAAAATTAAATTTGATCAAGGATAAGAATGCAATTTTAGAACAATATTCTTCCCAGGTAGAAAGAATAACTCTGCTTGAGGAAAGGGATAGAATGGCAAGAGAATTACATGATACGATAGGCTATAAATTTACTTCGGTTATATTGAGTATGGAAACATTACGACCACATCTAGCAACCAAGGAGGGGGAGGAAAAATTACAAGAAATATTAGATATATCAAGATCTGTATTAGATAATATTCGAAGACAGGTTCACGAAATGGATCCACAAGAAGAATCAAATTTAGATGTGTCTTTATTGAACTTAATAGAGGAGTTTAAAAGTAATACAAATGTTCATGTTGTTTTCCGTACGGTTGGAGAATATTATCCAATGGCTAAAAAACTAAAGAGAACTTTCTGTCGGTGTTTACAAGAGGCAATGACAAATGCAACAAGACATGGGGGAGCTGAAAAGATACAAGTTCTTTTACAATATCATAAAAATTATGTGATGCTTCAAATACAAGATAACGGTATAGGCATGGAAGTTATGCAGGAGGGCTTTGGTTTATCGGGAATGAGAGAACGCCTAAGTGAATATCATGGGAATTTGAGTATTGATTCGACTAAGGATACAGGGACAATTGTGAGTTGTTTGATTCCGACCTTACATAAAGAAGAATCATCTGCCCAAGATAAGATTCATATATTAATAGTAGATGATCAACCTATTATTTCAGATAGTTTAGAACTTTTATTGGATAAATACAGTTTTCGCGTATCGGTTGCGAATAGTGGGGTACAAGCCTTAAAACAATGTGAAGAAAGGCAGCCAAATATTGTTCTTATGGATATACAAATGCCTGAGATGAATGGGATTACAACAATGAAGAAAATCAAGCATAGGTGGCCAGATACTAAAATAATTATGATCACAACTTTTGAGGATACTTCTAGTGTTTCTGAAGCGATTGAAGCGGGAGCAGAGGGGTATGTACTTAAATCTGTTCAACCAGAAGAGTTAGTAGCGGCTATTCGATTAGTACATTCAGGTGGGACAATGCTATCTCAGGATGTGGCAACTCGCTTTTTTAAAGAATATAGTCCAATACCGAAAAAGCCTCCTTATGAATTGACTCCACGTGAAATGGATGTATTAGGATGTCTTAAAGAAGGACTTCGTTATAAAGAGATTGCAGCAAAGTTGTTTTTATCTGAAGGTACTGTAAGAAATTATGCTTCTTCTATTTATATGAAACTTCAAGTCTCAGGAAGAGGAGAGGCGGTGAAAAAAGCGGTGGATGAAGCTTTTTTATAAAAACGTAAAATCCAATTGGTACTATTTAAATTGAATGTAGCGTTTTTAAACGGAGGATAGAAAGATGTATTGTTATATTACAGATACATAACGTGTACGAATTCGTGGCCCTCCTAATCGTATATGAGATCAAAAGATGAAAAATTGGAGGACAAAGAGATCAAACAAGAAAAGGAAGTATTATTACAAGGCAAAATGATGAAAGTACGTGGGAAAAAGCTATATGTGGAGACGTATGGATCAGGAGAAAATCATCCTGTATTGTATCTTCATGGAGGTCCTGGTGAGATGTGTTTTGATTTCACCTACCATCAAGCACATAGATTACAAGATACTTTTCGGCTTATTGCCATTGATCAACGTGGGGTAGGACGTTCGGATGAAATTGGGAAGCAAGAGCAGTTTGGATTGCAGGATCTTATCGAAGATTGTGAAGAGTTAAGGAAGATGTTACGAATTGAAAGATGGTCTGTTATTGGGCATTCCTTTGGTGGTTTTCTAGCGTTGTTATATGCAACAATGTATCCACAATCTATTCAAAAGATTATCTTTGAAGGCCCTACTTTTGATTTTGCATTAACAAGTAGAGCTTTATTGAAAAGGACAGGAGTTTTACTAAAGAAGTATGGAAAAGAAAAGCAAGGGAATGAATGTATGGCTATTGCAGAAAGTAATGCTAGTTCAGTAGAATTACTAGAAGCTTATTCGAAATTAAGCGATGAATTAGGGGATAAAAGAATGGAAATTTATAATTATGTCGAGGATGAAACGGATTATAGCTTATATAGTGAAGAAGAATGGGAAGAGTTTTATGATCGTTCCGAAATTCATTTTACAAGATTGAAAGGGGAAGGGGAAATTTATCAATCGATATTATCAAAATTAAAAGATGTGGAGAACCCGATGTTGCTCATCATAGGAAAACACGATGTGGTAATGTGTGAAGAACAAATTAAAACGTTCAAAAGAGACGTACAAAGTGGTAAAGTCATAGTTTTTGAAGAATGTGGTCATACACCGCATTATGAAGCGGCAGATCGATTCGCAGAAACTGTCATTGATTTTTTGAAGTGAATTAGGAAAAGGTGCTTCCTAAAAATGAGAAGCACCTTTTTTCTTTATGTTTAAATTTCAGGATGGAAGATTGTAATGTTAGGCCATTTACTCTGCCAATTCTTTTTTTGTAATCTCGTTTCATACATATTTGTGAGCTCTTTCGTTTCGAGGAAATGAGGTGTTGGCTTCACTTGCAGTGTGAGAACGTCTTCTATTCCGCAAGGGGCAGTTAGCACCACATTATCTTGTTCATCTAATGTGACTCCAAGAGCAGTCGCTGTTTCTGAGAATTTAGAAATGGCATCGACTGAAGATAAATAAGGGGGCATGTTATTGACTACATGCATGCGAGCTTGATTTTTCACGGACCACGGAATTGTAGAATCTATATGTTTAAGCCTATTTTCTAATTTTTTTTCGGTGGATTCACTAATATGTAATGGGTCAAAATAGATGATATCTATGTCTGGCGTTGGCGTTCTTACGTCATATCCATGAAGAACATCCCAAATTTTAGAACGAACAAATCCAGCGCAAACCCACCAATCAGGAAGTTGTAGGGTTTTTGCGGTCTGTAATATTTTCATCATCCAAGTATCGTTTTGTATGAGTTTAATAATATCCTGCTCTGTTTTAATATACATACATTTCTCTCCTTATTAAATATACTCTTCATTAAGTATTGCTTCTGTTAATCGAGCTGCCATAATGAGAAGCATCATTCACTGCGTAAGTTTAATAATCCATAAAATCCAATATGCACCAGGTACAAATATGAGCTGTGCTAATAATGTACCAAGAAATCTTGAAATCATAAGCCAACCAAACATCTTACTCATTGTATCAGCACCATTTTCTGATTGAAGCGCTCGCTCTGTTAAAAGGGCAATACGTGGATCTAGCAACACAGTTAATAAGATTGTAGCAAATCCATTAATAAGGCCAGAAGCCGTGATTGCTTTCGTTGCATAAGCCGGATTTAAATAAGAAGCATATAAGGCGGAAAGGACCCCCGCAGTATAAATTGCGGTTGCAAACATATTAATTAACATAATTCGTTTTGGAATGCCGCCCACTCGCATACGGTGGATCATTTCGAATTTTGGAAATCTAACATATTTTTTTGTATACTTCAATTTTTGCACATTGTTTGTTTTCATCATTCGAATGAATGAACCATCTGTTTCGAAGCGCTGAATTACATATCCAAAGAGTTTTGTTAAAGTTGGATATAGAATGATTGCGAGCAGTGTACCGATAGAAGCGGATAATAAAACAAGGCGCATTGTACTTTCTAAATTAATTGAAGCGCCACTCTTCGCTTGATCGATAATGCCACCAAGTAAAAAAGCTTGTAGCAAGTTGGATGTTCGTGAAATAAGTAATACCATTCCAACTACAGATAATGCAACGGCAATTTTCTTTAAACGAACACCTGCAAGCCGAATGCTATAAGAACTTGTTTCGACTGCATGGATGATAATCGTGAAAGTCATTATAAAAATTAATGTTGTCATCATTTTTGGTCACCATGTTTCTATGAAATTATGCTCATCATACAACAGAACGATATCTACCTTTGAGTTGAGTAATAACGTGCACGAAAAAATAAAAGTTCAAAACGAATGAATATTTTGATAATATAGAAAGGATGGTGATTTGTCAATTAGGGGTGGAGAATTATGTATACAACTTTTCTATTTGATTTAGATGGAACATTAACAGATCCGAAAGAAGGAATTGTAAATTCGGTTTTATATGCATTGCGAAAAATGGGAATAGAAGAACTGAATCAGAAAGAGCTAGATTCTTTCATTGGTCCACCAATTCAGCATTCGTTTGCAGGTAGATACAGAATGGACGAAAAGCAAGTAGAGCAAGCTGTTACTTATTTTCGTGAATATCTAAAGCGAAGCGGCCTACTTGAGAATTGTGTATATGAGAGGATTCCGTATATTTTACAAGAATTAAAAGATGAAGAGAAACGATTATTTGTTGCAACTTCCAAGCCTACTGTATTTGCAAAACAAGTGTTAGAACACTTTAATTTGATTCATTTCTTTGAAGAAATAGTAGGTAGTAATTTAGATGGAACCCGAATCAAGAAAGATGAAATTATTGAATATATTTTGCATACCAATCCAGAGCTGCAAAGAGAAGAGGTAGTAATGATTGGGGATAGAAAGCATGACATGATAGGAGCGAATTGTAATGGAATTGATTCTATCGGTGTATTGTATGGATATGGGAGTGAAAAAGAATTACAAGAAGCAGGAGCGACGCATATTGTGAAACATGTCGAAGAGTTGCGAAGCTTTTGTGCAAAAGACAAAAGTTTTAAAATATAAAACAAAAAGGAAAATCCCTTTATAACGAGCGATAGTTAAATTGTTTTCGTTTAAAGGGATTTTTTATATGTAATAGAATAGTAATAAATATGCTATTTTAATCATAAAAATTTTGTTGGAAAAGGGGGAGGAATGTTAGGGTTTGGAGTGTTATAAAAACGATATTTTGTAATACATAGAAAAAATCTAGGGTGAAAGGATTGAATTTTCAATTAAATAGAGGTGAGAGAAGTGGAACTAGTTATTATTTTATTAGCACTTAGTTTACTTATGTTTGTTGCCTATAGGGGATTTTCAGTTATTTTATTTGCACCAATTTTTGCTCTATTTGCAGTATTCTTAACGGAACCTAGTTTTGTACTACCTTTCTTTTCAAATATTTTTATGGAGAAAATGGTAGGATTTATTAAATTATATTTTCCAGTTTTCTTACTTGGTGCAATTTTTGGTAAAGTAGTAGAAATGTCTGGAATTGCAGATTCCATTGCTAAGACAATTATTGAGATAGTGGGTGAAAAACGGACCATTTTGGCTATCGTTTTAATGGGGGCTGTTTTAACTTATAGCGGTGTCAGTGTTTATGTTGTTGTATTTGCAGTATATCCATTTGCTGCAAAACTGTTTCGTCAAGCGAATATTCCGAAGCGCTTAATACCTGGAACAATCGTTCTTGGAGCTGTCACATTTACAATGGATGCACTCCCAGGATCACCGCAAATTCAAAATGTAATCCCGACAACATTTTTTAAAACAGATATTTATGCAGCGCCAATACTTGGTATTATTGGGGCTATTTTTGTCTTAACGTTAGGATCGATCTATTTAGAGAGTAGACGTAAGAAGGCGAAAGCAGCTGGAGAAGGCTATTTTGGTTTTGAAGATGGGGGTTCTGAAATGGCTGCATCACTAGAGTTAGAGCAAAAGAATCATACTGCTCTTCAAAGTATTGAAATTTCGAGATTACAGCAAGTCGTAGCATTTATACCACTTATTTTGGTAGGGGTTATGAATAAGGTTTTTACAATCACAATACCGAAGTGGTATCCAAATGGTTTTGATTTTTCTTCAATTGGAATGAAAGCGTTTGGTAAGGTAGAGCTAAGTGCAGTACTTGGTATTTGGTCGGTAGAATTAGCACTTATCATTGGAATTATAACAACGCTATTATTATATTGGAAGCGTGTGGTGACAGGGTTCCAAGCAGGACTGAATACAAGTATTGGAGGAGCGTTGCTGGCAACAATGAATACAGGAGCGGAATTTGGTTTTGGTGGTGTGATTGCAGCGCTTCCAGGGTTTGCGATTATGCGAGATAGCATTTCTGCAACGTTTACGAATCCACTCGTGAATGGAGCGGTAACAACAAATATTCTTGCTGGTATTACAGGTTCGGCTTCAGGAGGCATGGGAATTGTTTTAAGTGCTATGGGTGATAAATTTATTGCAGCGGCAGAACAATATCATATTCCGCTTGAAGTTATGCATCGTATTGTCTCTATGGCATCCGGAGGAATGGATACACTGCCACATAATGGGGCAATTATTACAATCCTTACTGTTACAGGATTGACACATAAACAATCGTATCGTGATATATTTGCTGTGACAATATTGAAAACGATTGCTGTATTTTTAGTAATTGCTGTTTATACATTTACAGGAATTTACTAATAAAATTATTAGTCTGGGAGGAAATAATAAAGCGAAGTAGAATATTAAATTTGATAATTTATGTAGTAGAAGGTTCACATTATAAAATATTTAGTAGGGAAAGAAGGGGTGGGTTACTTGCAAGAAATCGCAGAATTTCGTATGCCAAAGAACGTTTTATATGGGAGAAATTCACTAGATAAATTAGGAGAACAAGCAATTAAGCTAGGAAAAAGAGCTTTCATTATCAGTGATTCTATTATGAAAAAGCTTGGCTATATTGATGCGTGCGTGAAACTACTAAAAGCAAAAAAAATAGATGTTATTACCTATGAAAATGTAAATGCCGAACCAACAAATATTCATGTTTCGGAAGCGTTAACGATATGTGCAGAGTCAAAATGTGATTTGGTTATTGGACTTGGTGGAGGAAGTTGTATTGATGCAGCAAAGGCTGTAGCAGTTCTGTTTGCAAATGGGGGAGAGATTGAAGATTATGTTCAAAATCAAGTAGAAATAGAAAAGCAAGCCTTACCTCTTATTGCAATTCCAACAACATCTGGTACAGGCTCAGAAGTTACAAGTGTTGCTGTGATTACAAATACAAAAACAGATGTCAAAATGATGATTAAGCACACAAATTTCACACCACAAATAGCGATTATCGATCCTTTATTGACACGTTCTGTTCCGCAGAATATTACTGCAGCAACAGGTATTGATGCACTATGTCATGCAATTGAAGCATATCTTTCTAGATTTTCACAGCCGCTTACAGATGTATTAGCACTTGCGGCAATTGGAACGATTATGAAACATTTGCGGATTGCTTATGAAAATGGGACAAATATAGAAGCACGAGAAGCAATGATGATTGCTTCCTTACAAGCTGGCATTGCCTTTTCAAATGCGTCGGTCACTTTAGTTCATGGAATGTCACGTCCAATCGGAGCACTATTTCATGTACCCCATGGGATATCAAATGCGATGTTATTACCAGCAGTTTTAGATTTCACAAAGGTTTGTTGCGTCAAGCGACTTGCAGATATCGGACGGTACATCAATCCAGATTTACATTTACTTCCTGACGAAGAGGTTGCTAATCATGCGATTTTTGAAATAAAGAAACTTTGTTTGGATCTACGTATCCCGAATCTTAAAGAGTATGGAATTGATCAGGTTGAATTTGAAAATGCTCTTTCAAAAATGGCGAAAGATGCACTAGCTAGTGGAAGTCCGAGTAACAATCCACGCATTCCTTCTTATCATGAGGTGAAAAAATTATATCGTATATGTTTTGACTATCAATATGAAACTTCCGTGAGTGTATAGTGAAAATTCTGAATATTTTTGAAATATTTCCTCGGAAATGAAAAGGGGTGCAGGAGATGGAATTAGTAATTATATTATTGGCTCTTTGCATGCTGATGTTTGTTGCCTATCGTGGTTTTTCAGTTATATTGTTTGCTCCAATTTGTGCACTATTTGCGGTTTTATTAACAGAACCAAGTCACGTATTACCTTTTTTCTCTAATATCTTTATGGAAAAAATGGTTGGATTTATTAAATTATATTTTCCTGTATTCTTACTCGGAGCCATTTTCGGTAAGGTAGTAGAAATGTCAGGTATTGCGGAGTCTATTGCAAAAACTATTATTCAGCTAGTAGGTGTGAAACGATCCATGCTAGCAATAGTTCTAATGGGGGCTATATTAACTTATAGTGGTGTTAGTTTATTTGTAGTTGCTTTTGCGGTATATCCATTTGCAGCTAATTTATTTCGAGAGGCTAATATTCCAAAACGATTAATACCGGGAACAATTGCTCTTGGAGCGATTACGTTTACAATGGATGCGCTTCCAGGGACACCGCAAATTCAAAACGTTATTCCAACCACGTTTTTTAAAACAGACATTTATGCAGCACCATTTCTTGGAATTATTGGGGCAATCTTTGTATTTCTTGTTGGTATGTTGTATTTAGAAAGAAGACGAAAAAAGGCCGAAGAAAGTGGCGAAGGATATTATGGGTTTGGAGATGAAAATCCTGAAATGGCTGCTACAACAGAAACAGAACAAAATATAAAGCCAGCTATTCCTGCTTCTGAAATCACACCGCTTCGTCAAGTACTTGCTTTTGTACCACTTATTTTAGTAGGGGTAATGAATAAAGTGTTTACAGTATTGATTCCAACCTGGTATCCAAAGGGGTTTGATTTTTCATCGATTGGATTAAAGGCGTTTGGTAAAGTGGAGCTTACCGGTGTGCTAGGCGTATGGTCTGTGGAACTGGCTCTTTTAATCGGAATTATTACAACGATAATTTTAAATTGGAAACGCTTAGTTACAGGGTTTCAAGCTGGCTTAAATGCAAGTATTGGTGGTGCATTGCTTGCTGCTATGAATACGGGAGCTGAATATGGATTTGGAGGAGTTATAGCAGCATTACCTGGTTTTGGTGTCATTCGAGATAGTATTTCTACAACGTTCACCAATCCACTTGTAAATGGCGCAGTGACTACAAACGTTCTTGCCGGGATTACTGGATCAGCATCAGGAGGTATGGGAATCGCTTTAAGTGCGATGTCAGAGAAATATATTGCGGCAGCTGAACAATATAATATTCCATTTGAGGTCATGCATAGAGTTATTTCAATGGCATCAGGAGGCATGGATACATTACCGCATAATGGTGCCGTTATCACATTGTTGGCAGTAACTGGATTAACACATAAACAATCATATCGTGATATTTTTGCAATTACGATTATTAAAACATTGGCTGTTTTTGTGGTGATTAGTGTTTATAGCTTAACGGGAATTGTATAATATTTGTGATAGTTGGATAAAACACGACTTTAAAGTTTAAGTGAAAGTCGTGTTTTATTGTATGGAAAATATATAATAATAATAGAAAAATAATCTGTTATTCCAAACAAGGAGGAGAATAATTATGAAAGTGATGGGTCTTATTGGTGGAATGAGCTGGGAGTCTTCAGCAGAATATTATCGTATTATCAATGAAGAAGTAAAGAACAGGTTAGGAGGATTACATTCAGCAAAATGTCTTTTATATAGCGTTGATTTTGAAGAGATTGAACAATATCAATCTGAGGGTGATTGGGAACAAGCAGGAAGCGTATTGGGAGAAGCTGCATATTCTCTTGAGAAAGCTGGTGCAGACTTCATTGTTATTTGTACGAATACAATGCATAAGGTGATTGGTAATATTAAAGGGAAAGTGAGTATCCCTATTTTACATATTGCAGATGCAACAGCTATGGAAATAAAAAAACAAGGAATTCGATCAGTTGGTTTACTTGGAACGAAATATACGATGGAACAAGATTTTTACAAATCACGTATAGAAGAAAAGGGTATGAAAGTAATAATACCAAATCAAACAGAAAGGGAAATAGTAAATAGAATCATATATAACGAGTTATGTTTAGGAAAGATTAATCAAACATCAAGAGATTCCTATAAAAAAATAATACATAGTTTAGTACAAAATGGAGCAGAAGGAATTATATTAGGGTGTACGGAAATAGGGTTATTAGTAAAACAGGAGGATACTCAAGTTCCTTTATTTGATACAACTTTTATACATGCTGTTGAAGCTGTGAATATTTCCTTAGGTAGCTATTTGGATGCAGTACAAGAGAATAAAATACAATAACATAATTTTATTATGTAAACTGATGTGATTGTATAGATGGAAAACATTCAGAAAATATTTTATAATGAAAGTGGTTACAAAAAGGGGGAGTATGGATGTTTTCACTTCAGCCAATTGCTTTTGTACATAATGAAAGAAAAATGATAATGGATGATGAATGGGGAGATGTACAATCTCTTATTACGTTAACTGATGCATATGCAGAAGAGAGTATACAAGGAATTGAAAGTTTTTCGCATATTGAAGTAATCTTTTATTTTCATAAAGTGAAAGATGAACAGATTCAATATTCGGCTAGACATCCACGAAATAATAAGGAATATCCGAAAGTAGGTATTTTTGCACAGCGAGGGAAAAATCGTCCAAATCGATTAGGAGCGACAATTGCAAAAGTTGTAAGGCGAGAAGGAAAATCAATTGTAGTTGAAGGATTAGATGCAATTGATGGCACACCTATATTGGATATAAAACCCGTTATGAGAGAGTTTGTACCGAATGATGGAATTACACAACCCGAATGGGCAACGAACATTATGAAAGAGTATTGGAAAGGGAGCGGAACAAAATGAAAATATATGAAGCAAAAATTACAGATTTAGATGGATTAGCGGTTGTATTTAATAATTATCGCATGTTCTATAGACAGGAATCGAATGTAGAAGAAGCAAAAATGTTTTTGCGTAATCGCATAGAAAGAGAAGAATCTATTATTTTTGTAGCAGTAGAGGATGGCCAATACCTTGGATTTACCCAATTGTACCCTTCTTTTTCATCGGTTTCGATGAAAGAGTTATGGATATTAAATGACCTTTTTGTACAAGAAAGTAAACGCGGAGCTGGAATTGGAAAGAAATTATTAGAAGCAGCTAGAATCTTCGCATTAGAGAATGGCGCCAAAGGATTAAAACTGCAAACAGAAATAGATAACAAATCAGCCCAGCGATTATATGCTGAAAATGGTTATTTGAGGGATAATCGCTATTTTCATTATGAACTAACATTCTAAAGTTAATATGGATGCAGGTGAAAACACAAACAGAACGCTATCATTCAACATATGTTGCTATTGTACAAGCTAACTCGTCTGTTCTTATAACTTATATATGATAGGGTGAAGTTGTTTTGCCACAGAATCCATACCTAAATCCACACCTTGTGATAAGCCAGTGCAATTAATTGATTTCTACATGAGCCCAGGAAATCTATATTTATTTTTTGCTGAAATGGTTGAAGTATTAGGGGTTTATTTATGTGAATCATTTGGTTTTATCCCAGTTATTGTACCAATTTCTATGAATACAACGTACAATATTATTTGTGATTGTTAGTATATTTGTATATAAAAAATAAAAAGCTTAACATATTACGCTTGATAAATGTGTTAAGCTTTTTATGTGGTACTAATTGTTGAGAAGAAGGTTATTCTTTAAAATTGTATTATATGTTGCAGCAGAATCCAGTTGACAGCATCTTGAAAGTTTTCTGCAATATAATCTGGTTCCATATCAGCCCATTTATCGCGATATGTGTGCAAAGCATCATATCCAGCTCCGGTTTGAACTAAGATCGTTGTTGCATTCACATTTATACCAGCAACGATATCAGTCCAGCGATCACCGATGACAATACATTTTGTTAAATCTAGCACATGTTTTTCTGCTGCTTGCAAGAGCATACCTGTACTTGGTTTTCGGCATTCACATCCATCTCCATGTCTGTGAGGACAAAGGTATACATCATCAAAACCGAATGATTCCAATTCTTGAATAAAATCTTCTATAGTTGCTTTCCCATCAGCAATACCAGGTTGATTTGTAAAGGAAAATAGTTTTATATTCTGTGCTTTTAATGCACGTAAAGCGTCATGTGTAAAGGGAAATAAGGTAAATTCACCAGGATAATGTACGGTAGTATCTCCTCCAATGGTTCCATCACGATCGATAAATATTGCTTGAATGTTTGTCATAATAATAATTCCTTTCAGCTAGTAGATTAAAAGTATTTTACAAATCGATAACCATTTACTTCGTAGCCTAATTTTTTATAGAACGGATGAGCTTCTTTTCTTTGTGTACCACTTACAAGCCATGTTCCAATACAGTTATGTTTTTTTGCTAGTTGTTCTGCATAATCCATTAAAATTTGGCCAATCCCTTTTCGGCGTGCTGACAGATCAACACTAATAATGGATATCTCCCCATATCGTGTTACATCTTCTAAGTTTTCTCGTATGCGAAATCCGAGGAATCCGAATATCACATTATCTTCTTCGTAAACATATAAGAAATCAAACGGACTCATTTCAACAAATTGTAAGCGGTTTTGCATGTCGACATGAGAAATATTAGAGCCTTTTAATTCTTTCGTGAGTGAACAAAGTGCTTCTATATCATTCACAGTCGCTTTTCGAATGTGAGATTCCATTCTCTCAACTCCATCTATAAATGTAAATTAACAACTCCAAATGTTAAATATTCTGTTAAAAATCGTTTTTTCCTGCTAATAATACGAATATGAATATTTAATATATTAGATATATAGAATGATATTTTAAGGGGAAATATGTTATAATTCCCCTGGATTTTATTGTAAGTGGGAAGAGGGGAAGTAATTTGTTACAGGTCAATATTCAATCGGCGGGTTATGAAGCAGGAGAAAAAACAATCCATGACATAGCATTTTCAATTGGAAAAGGTGAATTAGTCGCTCTTATTGGTGCAAATGGCGCTGGAAAAAGTACGACGATTAAATCAATGCTTGGCTTGCTTGCGCATATGGATGGCGAAATTTTATTTGGTGAAAAAGAGAATCCGTATGCCTATGTACCGGAACATCCAACATATTATGATTACTTAACGCTATGGGAGCACATTGAATTGTTAATGGCTGCACGTGGGTGTGAAGCAGGGAGCTGGGAGGAGCGGGCACAGGAGTTTTTACATACATTTCGAATGGAGAAGTATAAACACGAATATTTATCGAATTTTTCAAAAGGTATGAAACAAAAATCGATGTTGATTTTAGCGTTTTTAACGGAACCAGACTTTTATATTATCGATGAGCCGTTTATTGGATTAGATCCAGTAGCAACACGAGAATTTTTAAATTTCTTATATAAAGAGAAAGAGCGAGGCGCAGGAATTTTACTTTGTACGCACGTATTGGATACAGCCGAAAGAATATGTGAACGATTTTTACTTATTTCACAAGGTACTTTAGTAGCAAATGGGAATTTAGAAACGATTCAATCGTTAGCAGAAATGCCGGAAAGGTCATTATTAGATTGTTTTGATGCAATCGTAAGGCGGGAACAACATGATGAAACAACAATTTTATAAAAGGTTACGTTATGAATGGCAGAGGAAATGGAAATCGATTCGATCTGTTACGGATTGGACGGTAGCTCTATATATTATAATTCCAGCGGTTATATTTAGTGGAATCTATTACCGTTCATTATGGACACGAGAATTAACAGTTGAAGAACCTGCTTATTTTTTAATAGGTTTGTTTGTGTTTTTCTTTGCTACATATTCAAGAGGGATGCGTTCGTTTTTTGAACAAGCAGATAGCCTGTTTTTAATTCAACATCCAGTTCATATGCAAAAGTTAATAAAGTGTGGAATGATATATACATGTATTCGAATAAGTATAATGAATAGTATTGTAACGCTCATTATGTTACCTATATTGGTTAAGAGTATGGGGGCTTCTCTTTTACAAGTTGTATTATTTTGGCTGTCCTTTACCGTTTTTCGGTGCATGTTATCACTATTGGTAAGATATATAGATGTGCGTGGTGGAAAGCGCTGGGTATCATGGATTGTAAAGATTATCGTATTTTTTATGAGTTTTATTTGCTTGGGAAGTGGTGTGTTTTTAGGTTTTAAACATCCAGTATATGCAGTGTTATTTATCATTGCATTGATTGGAATTAGTTTGATATTGATAAAACAAAAAATGAACTATCAACGTTTCTTTTTTAAGGAAGTTGAAAAAGAAAAGGAAGAGAGTATGCGCTGGACGAGGGAAATTATGCACTTTAGTGGTCAAACTACGAAGCCAAGTAATAATTCAAGACCATGGTTGTTTCCACGCTCGAAGCATATACTGGGAAAAAAATCGGATTCGCGTATTATTGAATCATTTATAAAGGAGTATTTTCGATCAGGTACTTCTTTAAGTTTTTATATTAAAATTATCTTGATGAGTGCAACATCTATAAAAGTAACACCATGGTGGATTGCGCTTATTATTATCGTATTTTCCTGTGTTGCAATTGCACGTTATTCTGGTGATCAATGGAATGAGTTTGCAAAGAAAATGTTTCTCCAATTGTATTGTGAGCAAGGGAAGTTATTATGGTTAAAAGGAAGGGCAACGATGTGTTTGTTTATTCCAGCTGTTTTGATTTATGGAACAGTTATACTCGCACAGTTTTATTTATTACCAGCTATCATCATTGGTATTTTCTTATTAATCGTAATAGGCTGGATTGTATTTTTGCCATAGAAAAAGAGCCAGGATGGCTCTTTTTTAATCTGTAATAGACTGGTAAATAAAATATAAGAGAACAAAAATGCTTACGACGGAGTACATGACATCTAGAGTCATAAAAAATCCTCCTCACTATAGTTGTATTTATATTGTATGAAATCTTACTATTCCATATTCAAATGAAAAAAATATGAAAATTAATAAATTTGTAAAGTGCAAAAATTAGCATCATTTTGTATAATGGAAGAAACAACCGTTATAGAAATATAAGTAGTGAAAGAGGAGGGAATAAAAAATGCCAAATTGGTTTAGAAAAACGTTAGTCGCATTAATTACTGTGTTTACATTTGGCTTAGTGACGCCTCCTTCTATTTTGCTTGATAATGCAAAAGCGGACAAGCCTACAAGGCAACAAAATTTGGAGCAGACGTCCTATACATATGAACAAGATCGTGAGAGGTTAACCGCAGATACCTTTATCACATATGCAATGCAAGAGGCTGAAAAACAATCTATGCAAAAGTTTGGTTCTAAAATCGGTCCTGTCATTGAAGATGAGTTTAAAGATATTATTTTACCTAAAATAGAAGAGGCAATTGCAGAGCTTGCTACAGATTTACCAGAAGAGTCATTACAATCATTAGCAATTTCACAAAAACCAGCAGGTGGTAATAATGAAAAGATTTTTCATGTATATGACACAAAAACAGGAAACGACTTACTGCGT
This sequence comes from Bacillus sp. AFS023182, assembly GCF_002560575.1. Taxonomy (NCBI): domain Bacteria; kingdom Bacillati; phylum Bacillota; class Bacilli; order Caryophanales; family Bacillaceae; genus Bacillus; species Bacillus sp. AFS023182. The sequence continues at coordinate 25,042 of NZ_NTRO01000026.1, forward strand.
TTTCATGTAAGACGTGATCATCCACCGCAAAATGGATATTATTTTAATTTCCATTACCACCGCTTTGATGATGGTTATACAGCGCACCATGAGCTAGGAGATATTTATTGGAATACGAATATGCCGCCGAAATGGCTGTCTTAGTGAAAAAGAACAAGGGCGATGCCCTTGTTCTTTTTTGTTTTTATAGATGTGAAGGTGAAGTAGGCCTTAACAGCGAATAGAATGATGTTTAGATTTGTTTGAAAAAGAGGATAAAGGAGTATTCATTATGTTGAAATATATTGTATTTGACTTTGATGGTACATTAGTAGATTCACAAGATATATTTGTGCCTATTTATAATCAACTTGCTGAAAAACATGGGTATAAAACAGTAAGTGAAGAAGAAATTGAGCCTTTGAGAAAGTTATCTATTCCGGAAAGATGTAAACAGCTGCATGTACCACTGTATAAATTACCTGTATTAGCGCTAGAATTTTATAAGCTATATCAGCCAGCTATTAAAGATTTAGTTTTATTTCATGGAATGAAGGAAGTATTAGATGAATTAGATAGGAAGGGGTATAAAATAGCAGTAATATCTTCTAATTCAGAAGAGCATATTAGAACGTTTTTACATAATAATCAAATAGAAAATATTCAAGAAGTTTTTTGTTCGAAAAATCTGTTTGGTAAAGATAAAATCATCAAGAAATTTTTAAAAACAAAAAAAATAACAGAAAAAGATATGTTATATGTTGGAGATGAACAACGAGATATTGTTGCATGTAAAAAAGTTGGAGTAAATGTGATATGGGTTGGATGGGGATATGATGTGATAGAAACGGTCAAGGAAGATTCTCCAGATTATATGGTAAATACACCGAATGAAATTTTACATGTCGTTGAGTCAATGTATTAAAATGATAGAAAGAAAAGGGGATGCAGCAGTTTGAACCAGGTATTTATCACATTGAATTTTGGGTAACCAATATACAGTGGATTTTTATGATTCGAACGGTTTTGTCGTAGAAGTTTCTTATACGCCTAATGTTGAAATGTGGGCTCGGTTAGAACAATAAAAATAGAGGGAAGTATAGTACTCCCTCTATTTTGTATATCGGTATTTTTATTTTATTTTTGTAAATGCTAGAGGTTGTGTACTTAACATAACTGGTACGTGTAATTGAATCGCTTGGAATTCCCCATTTGTATTCATCTCATAAGCAAGCAACACATTCATTTCTGTTTGGAATAAGTCTAATGTTGCACAAAACATATCGTAGTGATAATGCTGTAATTGGACTTTCATTTCTGTAAATTGTAAAGATAACTCTTCATTTTGCTTATATACTTCTAGTGTTCCATAAGCTGGATGTTCAAATGTTCCAGTATAGTCTCCTAATGTATGAGAAGGCACTGTTCCTTTTACTTGCTCTGGAAGTGATTGGTTTACTTCTTTCATCATTTCCTTCAATTTAGCGGTGTCTTCTATAGCGCGCTTATGCCAATCAATTGTTTCTAATCCAAGGAGTTCATCATAAATTTGATTTGCAAGATAACTAGGAAGTAATGTATTTCCAGAGTTGGTTAATATAACAAGACCTATATTTTCTTTTGGAATGAATGAAACAAGTGCTGTAAAACCATCGATATTTCCGCCGTGATGGATCACTTTATAACCTCGATAAGCACTAATAAACCAGCCAAGACCATAACTATTTAATGGAGATTCAGGTGTAGATAAAATAGGTTGATCAGGAATTGTATTGTGCGGTGTATACATTTGTTGTAGTAGTTCAGAAGATAGTAATTCATGCTCTCCAATTTTTCCTTGATTTAGATGGAACAGCACCCAATTTGCCATATCTTCAATTGTAGAATTGATGCATCCAGCAGCTCCTACAGTGTCAATATTACGGAATGGTACTTCTTGTATTTCCCCATCTTTCTCAACGTAAGGAAAAGCATAGTCATTCGTATCTTGTGAGTCTATGACAGAGAAGTTTGTTTGTTCCATTTGAAGTGGTTCTAATATATGTTCTTTGGCGTATTGTTCCCATGTCCGATCTGTAATGTTTTCTACCATATAGCTAATTGTTGCATACATTAAATTGTTATATAAGAAAGCGGTACGGAATGGAGCATCGAGTGATAAATGTTTTATTTTTTCAACGAGTTCTTTTCGCTTTAAGGAAGAGTTGTACCAAAGAGCATCATGACGACTTACGCCAGAGCGGTGGGAAGCTAAATCTCGAGCTGTAATTTGCGAGCTTGCAAATACATCGGATAAAGAGAATGTAGGAATATAAGCTTGGACAGGAGCATCCCAATCAAACTTTTTCTGCCCTGCTAATAAGCTTAAAGAAAGCGTACCAAACGCTTTTGTCGCAGATCCAATTGCAAAATGTGTTTGAGGAGTAACCGGCTCTTTCTGTTCTAAATTTCGATAGCCAAATCCTTCTGAAACAATGACCTCACTATCTTTTATTACTGCTACAGCAGCCCCAGGGACGTGTAAATCTTTCATCATTTTTTCAATTGTTGTTTGTAATGTACAAACAACAGGGATTTTTGTTTTACTCATGCTTCTAACCTCCAAATATTATTTTATACTTCCGCACTATATTTTCTTTGATAAGAAGTTAAATCCCTCTGAAAAGATGAAAAGTTAAGAATTTTGTAAGATTCATTAAAATTGAGATTCCAAATTAAAATTCAGTTAATACTTATTATATTGAAATGTTTTTTTATATGTTTTACGGAGAGTTTTGCATGCAGAATTATTTTTTGTATGATAAACTCCATATAGGAAATAGATGCGAAAGAGGGTTTTTCTTACATATGAAACATGCTGAATATGAATACTTAAATTTATGCCGCCATGTTATGGAGCATGGTACAAAAAAAGAAGATCGTACAGGAACAGGGACTGTATCTGTATTTGGATATCAAATGCGTTTTAACCTTAGTGAAGGATTTCCTTTATTAACGACAAAACGTGTACCATTCCGCTTAGTAGCCAGTGAGCTTCTTTGGTTTATGAAAGGTGATACAAACATTCGTTATTTGCTTCAAAATAACAATAATATTTGGAATGAATGGGCGTTTAAAAACTGGGTGGAAAGTGATTCTTATAAAGGACCAGATATGACAGACTTTGGACTTCGTTCTCAGCAGGATGAAGAATTTAAGAAACACTATGATGAGCAAATGGAATTGTTTAAAAAGAATGTATTAGAAGATGATGATTTTGCAAAGCAATATGGTTCTTTAGGAGATGTGTATGGAAAGCAATGGCGCGCGTGGAAAACAACAGCTGGAGAAACACTTGATCAGTTAAAAGATGTAATTGAAATGATTAAGAAAACACCAGATTCTCGTCGTTTACTCGTTTCTGCATGGAATCCTGAAGATGTGCCAAGCATGGCATTGCCTCCATGTCACACGCTATTCCAGTTTTACGTAGCAGACGGAAAACTATCATGTCAGTTGTATCAACGAAGCGGTGATATTTTCCTTGGCATTCCATTTAATATTGCAAGCTATTCGTTGCTAACACATTTAATTGCGCATGAATGTGGCTTAGAAGTAGGAGAGTTTGTTCATACAATTGGAGACGCGCATATCTACACAAATCATTTCGAGCAAGTGGAAAAGCAATTAGCGCGTGAACCACGCCCATTCCCGACGTTAAAATTGAATGCAGATGTAAAGTCTGTTTTTGATTTTGAAATGGAGGATTTAACATTAGAAGGCTATGATCCACATCCTGCAATTAAAGCGCCTGTCGCAGTGTAAACATAAAAGGAGATGAAAATATGATTATTTCATTTATGGTCGCAATGGATGAAGAAAAAGTTATCGGTAAGGATAATAAGTTACCATGGCATTTACCAAGTGAATTGCAATATGTTAAGAAGACAACAATGGGTCACTCACTTATTATGGGAAGAAAAAATTATGAGGCAATCGGAAGGCCACTTCCAGGAAGACGAAATATTATTGTAACGCGTAATATGAATTATCATGTAGAAGGTTGTGAAATTGCGCATTCAGTAGAAGAAGTATTTGAGCTATGTAAAAATGAGGAAGAAATTTTCATATTTGGCGGAGCGCAAATTTACGAATTATTTTTACCATATGTAAACAAACTTTATATAACGAAGATTCACCATTCATTTGGAGGGGATACTTTCTTCCCAGAAATGAATATGAAAGAGTGGAAAGAAGTTTTTGTAGAAAAAGGCGTTACGGACGAAAAGAATCCATATACATACTACTATCACATATATGAAAAACAACAATAATTATAAAAAGATTGATGTGGGATGTTCACATCAATCTTTTTATTTGGATAACAAGATAAGACTTTATGGATGAACTTTCTTGGTGATATAATGGGAGAGGTTGTAAGTTTTAGGATTTTAGCAAAATTCTATAAAAGAAAGATTTCCATTTATAAATTCTTTGTTTAGCTAAAGGAGGAGAATCGATTGAAAAAATTATGGGGATTGCTTTTTCTTTGTTTTACACTCATGCTAGTTGGGTGTGAGAAAGAAGAGAAGCCAGAACAAGCATTTGATACATATGCAAAAGCGTGGAATAAGCAAAAGTTTGCAGATATGTATGATCAATTATCAGAAAATGCAAAAAAAACCATTTCAAAAAAAGATTTTACAGAGAAGTATGAAAAGATTTATGCAGGTATTGAAGTTAAAAATTTAAAAGTAGAAACAGGAAAAGTTAAAGAAGATAAAGAAGATAAAGGACCAGTTCCTTTTAAGGTGAGTATGGATACAGTTGGCGGGAAAATTTCCTTCTCGGACGAAGCAAAACTTGTGAAAGAAAAAGATGGAGATAAAGAATCTTGGAAAATAGATTGGACTCCAGATTTTATTTTTCCAGGGATGACAAAAGACAGTAAAATACGTATGCAAACAGTTCAAGCGAAGCGCGGAGAAATATATGATCGTAATGGAAAAGGGCTCGCAACGAATGGAAAGGCGTCTGAAATTGGCATGATTCCAGGACAATTAGGAGACGCTGCACCGCAGACGAAAGAAATAGTAGCAAAATTACTTAATATGTCTGTAGAGGAAATTGATCAAAAGCTTACAGCTAAATGGGTGAAACCAGATTATTTTGTACCACTCGGTATTTTACAAGAAGGTGCAACGCAAAATGATTATATGAATTTACCAGGAGTCTCATCTCGTCCAGTAAAAGTTCGTACATATCCATTAGGAGAAGCTTCAGCACACTTAACGGGATACATGGGAAAAGTGAATGCAGAAGATTTAAAGACCCTTCAGAAAAAAGGTTATCAAGCGGATGATCCAGTTGGGAAAGCTGGATTAGAACAAGTATTTGAAGCTGAATTGCGCGGCGAAAAAGGTGGTCGTGTCTTTATGGAGGATGCACAAGGGAAAGAGATGAAAGACTTAGCTAAAAAAGAAGCAAAAGATGGAAAAAATATTACTTTAACAATTGATAGTACAGTTCAAGAAAAAATCTTTAATGAAATGAAGGGAGAGGCTGGTTCAAGTGCAGCCATCAATCCGCAAACTGGTGAAACAATTGCGCTTGTAAGTAGCCCTGCATATAACCCGAATATAATGGTAAGAGGTGCGTCAAAAGCACAACGTGAAGCGTGGGATAATGATCTGAAAAAGCCAATGACGAATCGCTTTACACAAGCATCGGCACCAGGTTCTGTATTTAAAGCAATTACAGGTGCAATCGGTCTTGAAACGAAAACAATTGATCCAAAAGAGGAATTGAAAATTGAAGGATTACAATGGACAAAAGATTCTTCATGGGGAAATTATTATGTAACACGTGTAAAAGATGCAAGTCCAATTGATTTTGATAAAGCAATGAAGTATTCTGATAACATTTACTTTGCACAACAAGCGATAAAAATTGGTAAAGATAAATTTGTGAGCGAAGCAAAGAAATTCGGATTTGATGAAAAATTACCAATTGAATACCCATTCCCAGTTTCAACAATTGCAAAAGATGGTATTAAAAATGATATTCAAATGGCCGATACAGGGTATGGACAAGGCAAAGTATTAATGACGCCTCTTCATTTAGCATTAACGTATGCACCAATTGTTAATGAAGGGAATATACCGTCTCCACACCTTATTAAAGATGATAAACAAGTTAAACCTTGGAAAGAAAATGTGATTTCTAAGGGAAACCAAGAGATATTAAAAAATGCGTTAACAAAAGTAATTAATGATGAAGATGGCACAGGGAAAATTGCTAAAATTGACGGTATGACTCTCGCTGGAAAAACGGGAACAGCTGAGTTGAAAGAATCGAAGGAAGCAGATGGAAAAGAACTTGGATGGTTCGCTGCTTTTGACGTAAATTCACCGAATATGATTGTTACAATGATGATTGAAGATGTGAAGGGCCGGGGTGGAAGTAATGTTCCTGGTGAAAAAGTGAAACATGTTTTTCAAAAGTAATACTTAAGAAAAAGCTATCTCCTTAAATGGGAGATAGCTTTTTTTCGTGTAGATTTCATAATGAAATGTGAAGATTTAATGAAAGGAGATGAAAGGTTTATTTACTTACAAAAAAAAAGTAACTATTTTTTATTGACAAAAAAAGAATGATTTTGTATGATACTTACATAAGGTAAGTGATTTACTTTTAAATAAAAAATCTCAAATTAAAGATATTAATTAAGGGAGAGAATAAAAATGACAAAAGTACTATTTATTACAGCAAATCCAAATTCAGCAGAAGCATCTTTCGGTATGGCAGTAGGGGAAGCATTTATCGAAACGTATAAAAATGAACACCCACAAGATGAAGTGGTAACAATTGATCTATTTAACACAACAGTACCAGAAATTGATGCAGAAGTATTTGCAGCTTGGGGGAAATTTGCAGCAGGTGAAGGCTTTGAGGCGTTAAGTGAAAGCCAACAACAAAAAATTGCAGCAATGAATACAAACTTAGAAACATTTATGACTGCAGATCGTTATGTATTTGTAACACCAATGTGGAACTTCAGCTATCCACCAGTAGTAAAAGCATACTTAGATAACCTATCTATCGCAGGTAAAACATTTAAATATACTGAAAATGGTCCAGTTGGATTATTAGAAGGTAAAAAAGCACTTCACATTCAAGCTACAGGTGGCATTTACTCTGAAGGAGCATATGCAGCAATGGACTTTGGACGTAACCACTTAAATGCTGTATTAGGATTTATGGGTGTATCTGATACAGAATACCTTGCAGTTGAAGGAATGAATGCAAATCCTGAACAAGCACAAGAAATTAAAGAAGCAGCAATTGCAAATGCACGTGAAGTAGCAAAACATTTCTAATATAGAAAACTCAAAAATGTCCAAACGCTTGTCGTTTGGACATTTTTTCTTCTTTTTCCTTCGTTTGTCTAGTATAATTAATGACGGAAAGATAATAGGTGGGGGTTCTATATGATTCAAACGTTTTTTAAAATCTTTTATTTAATCTTAATTGTAATTGGTATTACACCGAGGCTATGGCGTATAAAGCGTAAAGCAAATACGATGTCGCCACAAGAAAAAGATCGCCTTGTGCATAAAACAACAAGCTGGTTTGGTAAGAAAATGGTTCGTGTAGCCGGATCGACTGTACAAGTAAACGGACTTGAAAATGTGCCAAAAGATAAGCCTGTACTTGTTGTAAGTAATCATCAAAGTGACATGGATATTCCCGTTTTACTTGGGTACTTAAATAAACCAATTGGATTTGTTTCAAAAGCAGAAATTAAGAAATTTCCGCTTGTACCAACTTGGATGGAATTGATGAATTGTGTATTTATGGATCGTAGTAATCGTCGTCAGTCTCTTCAAGCCATTAAAGACGGAATTGAACTTTTAAAAAATGGTCATTCGATTGTAATTTTTCCAGAAGGAACACGCAGCAAGGGCTGTGAAATGGGAGAATTTAAAGCAGGGAGTTTTCATCTTGCGGTAAAGTCTGGTGTCGCTATCTTACCCGTAACATTAGATGGGACATATAAGATGTTTGAAGCAAATGGAAACCGCATGAAGCCTGCGCATGCAACGGTAACCATTTCCAAACCAATTACACCTGAACAATACGCAAGTATGGATGTAAAAGAATTAACGCAATATACGAAAGATATTATTGCAGCTCAACTACATAAGTAATAAAAAAATCTCAGCTTGTTCAAGCTGAGATTTTTTTATGCAACAGGCAATACATAAAACAATACACAGAAAAACATCATTGTGCTACCACCTAATACAAAAAGGTGCCAAATCGCGTGGTTGAAGGGGAGTTTTTCCCAAAGAAAGAATATAGCCCCTACTGAATATAAAATCCCGCCGGTTAACAATAGTGAGAATCCGTGCCCAGTTAAATTTTCATAAAGTGGTTTGATAGCGACAATAATGAGCCAGCCCATAATGACGTAGCACAGTGTTGACATTTTAATAAAACGGCGTACAAAGAAAATTTTAAAGATAATCCCACCGATAGCAAGCGTCCAAATAATTGCAAGTAATGTCCAACCAAGTGGGCCACGCAGTGTAATAAGTAAAAACGGTGTATAGGTGCCAGCTATTAATAGGTAAATAGCAGAGTGGTCTAAAATCGTAAATAATTTTTCTACTTTTGGATGATGGATGCTATGTAATAGCGTAGAAAATAAATATAGTAGAAACATGCTCACACCGTAAACAGTAAATGCAACAACAGCAGAGGCTGTGCCATGCTTCGAAGCATGAACAATTAATATGATAAGGGCAGGAATGCTTAAAATAGCACCAATGCCATGGGTAATCGCATTAGCAATCTCTTCTTTGACGAACTGTGTCATTCGTGTTATTTTTTGCGCCATGGTTTAAATCCTTTCTCAGTTAATGAAATAAGATGTATTTTCTTTACCTTATCATATACAAAAGAAATAGAAAATGAAAATTGTTTAAGTGATTATATTTTCGAATTTTTTTGACAAAAGACAGCGGATACATTGACGTTTACAAACTTTTTTGACAAAATAAAATTAAGTGAGATTAAGGGGGAAGTCATATGCCAAATATTGGGGTTCCAGGATTGATATTAATTTTAGTACTCGCTTTAATTATTTTTGGTCCAAAAAAGTTACCTGAAATTGGACGAGCTTTTGGGGAGACATTAAAAGAGTTTAAAAGGTCTGCAAAAGGTTTACACGATGATACAGATGAAAAAAAATAAATTTTGTTTCTATGCCGTATAGTGAATGGGGAATGTGGTGAGAAGAATGAACAATCAAGAGATGAGTGTCATAGAACACCTTGGAGAGTTAAGGAAGCGACTCATTATAACAGCGCTGACGTTTCTGATTTTTATTGTCATTGGCTTTTCATTTACGAAAGAAATATATAATTTTATCGTAAAAGATTTGAATATGAAATTAACTGTTTTAGGTCCGAGTGATATTTTATGGATTTATTTTGTAATTGCAGCTGTCTTTTCAATTGTCTGTACAATACCAGTTGCAGCTTTACAAATTTGGCTATTTGTAAAGCCAGCATTACATGAACATGAACGAAAAATGACAATTCTGTATATACCGGCATTATTTTTATTGTTTATTGGAGGACTTTGTTTCGGTTATTTTCTTATTTTGCCATTTATTTTACAATTTTTAATGAGTCTCGGTGAGGATATGTTTCAGACAATGTTTACAACGGATAAGTACTTTTCATTTGTTATGAATATGACTGTACCGTTTGCAGTGATTTTTGAACTTCCCGTCATCGCAATGTTTTTAACAAGCATAGGAGTTCTCAATCCGATAGCACTACAAAAAGTGAGAAGATACGCATATTTCATTTTAATTGTAATTGCTGTTTGTATTACGCCACCAGACTTTATTTCTGATTTTTCAGTAGCGGTACCTCTTCTTGTAATTTATGAATTAAGTATTACAGCATCAAAGTTTGTGTATAAGAGGAAAATGAAACGAGAAATGAATAAAGAATCAAAAAGTGCCTCATTATGAAGGCACTTTTTTAATATATTTGTTATACTATACTTGTAATCGTATACAATATAAAGAAGAAAAAAATTGTGGAATCCCCGAAATTTAGACAAACTTTTCACCAATGTAAGTTTATACTAAAGTTATAAATCCAACAAAAAAGAGGATTGATATCGTGATCATGAAAAGTTTTTATTTCACCCATTCAACAGGGAATTGTGTCAAAATATTTGAAATCCCTGTCTTACACGCACAACATCCGTTAGCATTTCTAATTCAGTCACGTCTTCAACTATTTATTGCTAAAATTCAAAAACAAAAACAACCGAGATTCTCATACTCTTTTCGCGAATATTTACAAAGTTGCTTAAAGTGGAATGATTATTCAAATGTGTATCAAACAAATTCACTTGAAAAAAATGCATAATCTAAAATAGAGACAGGGCAAATGTGCTCTGTCATTTTCTTTTTGGGCATAAAAACCAAAGAATTTTGTCGAAAATAAGCTCAAACTGTTGAAAGCATTGTGAATACTAGTATAATAACAAGGAGAGCGTATTGGAAAGGGAAGAAAAAAATATGCAAAAAATAAAAATTGTAACAGATTCAACGGCAGATTTATCACAAGATGTGATTGAGAAATATGATATTCATGTTATCCCATTATCTATTTCTGTAAATGGACAAACATATTTAGATCGTATAGATTTACAACCTGATGAATTTATTGAGGAAATGATAAAATCAGAAGAATTACCAAAAACATCACAACCTGCTATGGGATCATTTGTAGAAATGTATGAAAAGCTAGGAGAAGATGGCAGTCAGGTACTTTCTATACATATGACAAGTGGAATGAGTGGTACAGTTGCAACGGCAAATAGTGCTGCATCAATGACAGAAACAAAAGTTACTGTTGTTGATTCTCAATTTATTACACATGCTTTAGCATATCAAGTAATTGAAGCTGCGAAAATGGCTCAAGAGGAGCGCTCGTTAGAAGATATTTTAAATCGTCTTGATGAAGTAAGAAAGAATACTCGTTTGTATGTAGTTGTGGATACGTTAGAAAATCTAGTAAAAGGTGGACGTATTGGAAAAGGAAAAGCATTCATTGGTTCTTTATTGAATATTAAACCGATTGCTAGTCTAGATGAGGGTGTATATAATCCTGTAACAAAAGTGCGTAGTCAAGGACAAATCGTAAAAACATTATCCAAACTATTTGAAGAAGAGACGGCAGGAAAAGTAATAAAGGCAGTTGCTATTCCTCATGCAAAAGCAATTCCCCTAGCAGAAAGCGTAAAAGCAGCTGTTGAAAAAATTAGTGGGTTTACACAATCAGAAATTTTTTATACAACTCCAGTTATTAGTACTCATACAGGACCAGGCGCAATTGGATTTATGTATTTAGCAGAGTAAAAAAAAGCTACTTGAATGNNCATTCAAGTAGCTTTTTTTTTTACTAATATAGAAAATATGAGATAAGAAGAGTAATCAAGGCGCTTCCGCTAATGATGCAACGTTTTTGTAAATATTTTTCCATGAAAACACCCTTTTTGTTTTTTCTCTATATAATGTATTTTCAAAAAAGGTTGTTATACATTAAGATGTTTGAACGCTTGGGTATGCTCTTTTTTCTTATTTTTGGATGGGGTCGAAATATATGTCTGCCCAAGAAACAATACATGAAGTTGGTCCCACGGTAACATACGTAAGTTCCAGTTATTACGAAGTCGTGTAATTGCCTCTTTAGGCGTCTCATCAGCAAGTGCAAACGTACCGTAATGCATTGGGATGAAATGCATTGCTTTTACATCTAGAAAAGCTTGTACTGCTTCCTCTGGAGAAACATGTGATACTTTCATAAACCATTCTGGTTCGTATGCACCAATAGGCATTAAGGCAATATCAATAGAAAATTGGTTGCCAATTTCTTTGAATCCTCGGAAATAGCCGCTATCACCGCAAAAATAAATCGTTTCATCTGTTGTACCATTATTTAAAACCCACCCACCCCAGTGGGAAGTGTTCATATCAAACAATGATCTTCTCGTCCAGTGCTGCGCTGGTACGAAGTGAAAGTCTACATCATTAATTTTTGTGAATTCCCACCAATTATATTCTTCTACTCGCAGAAACTTTTTTTTTGTAAATAACTTTTTTAATCCAGTAGGTACTAAGTATAGAACATCTGAATTCAATTGACGAAGTGTGGCAAAATCTAAATGATCATAATGACCGTGTGAAATAAGGACAATATCAATTTGGGGCAATTCCTGTAATGTAAGGCCGGGATTCGTTAACCTTGGCACAAGTTTTATTTTGTTTGACCATACTGGATCTGTTAAAATGTTGAGTCCATTCGTTTGTATAAGAAATGTTGAATGACCTATCCATGTAATCGTTGTTTTTTTAGTGTTCGTTCGTAAAAACTGAGTATGCTTGACAGGTGATTGTTCTACTAAATAAGAAAAATCTTTTTTGCTTTGTTTTCGTTCTTTACGCCAACGTAAAAAGGAACGAATTGGTTTTTTTGTACTAACATTATCCATGTTTTCATACCGTTTTACCATGAACATCACCTCATTTAAAATCTCTGTAGTTGTATTGTACCGAAATGTTGTAAAGGAAAAAAGTGAGAAAAATTGATTGTCGATTAAAAAATTGTAAAAAAAATAGTGCGGCCATCTTTACAAAGTGAGTGACTTATTGAAAATCGTTATGTAAAGAAGTAAGAAGGGAATGATATTAGTAAACAATGAAATAATTGTCTAGTAATTCGCTCAAAAATAGGAAGTAACATACCTAAATTCGTACGATTTCGTGAACAAATGCGATAAACAATTTTCTCATAGTGTTTACTTTTGTTATGATAAGCATGTCATACATAAATTAAAGAAAGAGAAGAGAGGTTTGAAAATGAAGCGTTATCAAAAGCTGATTGGTCTCATAGTTGTTTTTTGCTTCTTTATACTTGCAGGATGCGGCTCAGGGTCAAAACTCCGTAAACCATTAAATTGGGATTTAGAAACTTTTGAATACATAAATCAAGACGGTAAACAGTTTGGAACAAAAGATTTAAAAGGAAAAGTATGGGTGGCTGATTTTATGTTTACAAATTGTCAAACGGTTTGCCCTCCAATGACTGCGAATATGGCAAAGTTGCAGAAGATGGCAAAAGAGAAAAAGCTAGATGTGCAATTCGTTTCATTTAGTGTAGACCCTGAACTTGATAAGCCAGAGAATTTGAAAACATTTATACAAAAATTCACAGAAGATACAAGTAATTGGAACTTGCTAACAGGGTACTCATTAGAAGATATCAAGAAATTCTCAAAGGATAATTTCCAATCACTTGTAGATAAACCAGAGAATGGGCAAGTTATCCACGGAACATCATTTTTCTTAGTCGATCAAGAAGGTAAGGTAATGAAAAAGTATAGCGGAATGAGCAATACACCATATGAAGATATTTTACGTGATATGGAACGGTTATTGAAATAAAAGAAGGATGCTGAGCATCCTTCTTTTTGTATATGGAAAAATATATAATGGTTAATCTATCGATAAAATGTCGTGCTGTTGTGGAAGTTTTGGAGCGCGGATTTCTAAAATGCCATTTTGATAGGAAGCTTTTGCGTTTTTTTTCTCAATTAAATATGGAAGTTTAATCATGCGAGAAGCTCCTGACATGGAGCGCTCACGGCGATAGTAATTATGTGAAACTTCATCTTTTGTTTCTTCCATGAAATCTTCCGTAACAGAGATTTTTAAGTATTCGCTTTGAATTTCTATTTGGATTTGTTCCTTTTGAACGCCTGGGAGTTCTGCTTTTATGACTAGGTCTTCACCAGCTTCATATAGGTCTACAGGAAATGTTAATAAACGGTTTCCTTTTTGAAAAAAGTGATTCATATCTGCAATTACATCACGCAATGGTGTTTGTTCAAAAAAATCATCGATTTGCTTTAAGTAACTACGAATTGGTGGACGAGACGAAGAATCTTTTTTTTCATCACTCATGTTTTTTGCCTCCTAGAAATCAATTTGCAATATCATATGACAAATGTGTGCAAATGTGAGTGCCTATTTTTCATGTTTGTTCAAAAAAATTGGGTAAAATGTGAAATGGAGTGATTTTTTTATAGTTTTTATCGCCATATTGAGTTGATTATGCTAGTATAAATAGGGTTGATATAGTAGTATAGAAACAGAATGAAAACTGAAAGAGGGTAAGAAGAATGTGTGGTTTTGTAGGATGTTTATGTGAAAACCCTAGAGAGTTTTCAGAAACAGAAAAACATCAATTTGAAAATATGAACACGATTATTTTCCACCGTGGTCCAGATGACGAAGGATATTTTCGTGATGAACATGTACAATTTGGCTTCCGCCGTTTAAGTATCATTGACTTAGAGGCAGGACATCAGCCACTAACGTATGAAAATGATCGATATGTAATTATTTTTAATGGTGAAATTTACAATTATGTAGAATTACGTGAAATGTTACTTGAAAAAGGCGCAACATTTGCAACACAATCTGATACAGAAGTTATCATTGCATTGTATGCACATATGAAAGAAAAATGTGTAGATTACTTACGTGGTATGTTTGCATTTATGATTTGGGATCGTGAAGAAAAGAAACTTTTCGGTGCACGTGACCACTTCGGTATTAAGCCACTATATATCGCACAGCAAGGTGATACAACATTCTTTGCTTCTGAAAAGAAAAGTATTATGCATGTAATGCAAGACAAAGGGGTAAACCCAACTTCATTGCAACATTACTTTACGTACCAATATGGACCAGAGCCAGAAACACTAACTGTTGATATTAATAAAATTGAACCTGGTCATTATTTCGTAAAAGAAATCGGTAAAGAAATGGAAATTCATCGTTACTGGAAACCGTATTTCAATGCTTCAAGTGCAACAAAAGAGGAGCACATTCAAGCGATTCGTGATGTATTGTACGATTCTGTAAAAGTGCATATGCGTAGTGACGTACCAGTAGGTTCATTCTTATCTGGTGGTATTGATTCATCTATCATTGCTTCTATTGCAAGAGAAATGAATCCAAACCTTTTAACATTCTCTGTTGGTTTCGAACGCCGCGGCTTCAGTGAAGTTGATGTTGCAAAAGAAACTGCAGAAAAACTAGGTGTAACAAACCATAGTGTCTTCATTACAGCAAAAGAATTCATGAATGAATTCCCAAAAATCATTTGGCACATGGACGATCCTTTAGCTGATCCAGCTGCTGTACCATTGTACTTCGTTGCAAAGGAAGCTCGTAAGCATGTAACAGTAGTTCTTTCTGGTGAAGGTGCAGACGAGCTGTTTGGTGGATATAACATTTATCGCGAGCCAAATTCTTTAAAAATGTTCTCTTACATCCCTACTCCAGGGAAAAGCGTTTTAAAAGCATTAAGTGGTGCGCTTAAAGAAGGATTTAAAGGGAAAAGCTTCTTAGAGCGTGGATGTACACCAATTGAAGAACGTTACTATGGTAATGCGAAAATCTTCCGTGAAGAAGAAAAAGCTGAGCTAATGAAGTATTACAATGAAAGTGTAAACTATATGGATATCACGAAACCATTGTACAATGAAATTAAGGATTATGACGATGTTAGCAAAATGCAATATATCGACATGTTTACATGGCTACGTGGCGACATTTTATTAAAAGCTGATAAAATGACGATGGCAAATTCATTAGAACTTCGTGTACCGTTCTTAGATAAAGAAGTGTTTGACGTTGCGTCTAAAATTCCAACAGAATTAAAAATTGCAAATGGGACAACAAAAGCAATTTTACGCGAAGCAGTGCGAGGAATCGTTCCAGATCATGTATTAGATCGCAAAAAGCTAGGCTTCCCAGTACCAATTCGTCACTGGTTAAAAGATGAAATGCATGATTGGGCTGTTAATATTATTAAAGAAAGTAAAACAGAGCATTTAATCGACAAACAGTACGTATTAAACTTACTGGAAGCACACTGTGCGGATAAAGGTGATTATAGCCGTAAAATTTGGACAGTACTTGCGTTTATGGTATGGCATCAAATTTATGTAGAGCATAAATACGATACAAATGAGTTTCATGAAGAAACAAAGCGTGCGTATAGCTTAGTTTAAGTAGAAAAACCTTAAGGTCATATACGACCTTAAGGTTTTTTTCATAAATATGTATTATGCTTGATACACTAATAGTAAGAGGGTGGACAACATATGATTACGTTTGAAAAAGTGAATACAGAGACAAAAAGAGTTGTTGAAGAAATGTTTGCTTCTCATGGTTTTAATAGGAAGAAAGTTCAATATTGTATAAAAATTGATGATACATATATTGGTGTAATGGATTATACAGTACAAGGTGAACACGCTGTATTATCTAATTTAATTATTCATTTTGATTACCAAGGTTACGGATATGGAACAAATGCTTACTTTACATTTGAAGAAATGATGAAGCATAGAGATATAAAAGATATCCAGGTACTAAAAGGAGATCTAACTGAACAAGCTAAATCTTTTACAGAGGGACTCGGCTTTATATGGAATGGTGAAATATACATAAAGCGCTTCTAGAAGGAAAAAGGATACCTGAGATAAGAAATGAATATAAGGCAGGTGGATGTATGACGATGACGTCGGGTTTTTTACTAATAGGGGGGTGTTTTGTTGTGGCAGAACTTTGCCAAATTTTCATTCGGAAAATGATGCGTAAAAAACGCAAGCCGTATGAATGGCAATACATTCCCGTATTTTTTATTTTGTTTTTCACTTTATATTTATTGCAAAATACGATAAATTTTCCGCCAATGTTAAATATTTTTTTGAAGTTTGGCTTAATATATAGTGGCATTGGAATAGCTATTTTATTTTGTTTGTTTTGTATACGACATGTTCATTATCAGTCGTACATATTTATTTTAAATTGGCTTAATCGAGATGATGGAAACCGCCTTACATAAGGGGGTTTTTTTATTTGTTTTGTAACCAACTTTTTATGTTGTACATAAAATAGGACGAGCATAATTATATGCTCTATTAAATACAGAAAGGAAATGGCATATGAAATTAGTTATAGACGCAGGTCATGGTGGATACGATTCCGGTGCTGTTGGTAACGGTTTGCAAGAAAAAGATTTAACACTTCAAATTGCTAAGCGTGTTCGAGATATTTTACTTGCAAATTATACAATTAATATTAAGATGACACGCGATAGTGATGTCTTTATCCCGTTATCAGAACGTGCCAATATTGCTAATTCTTTCGGAGCAGATTACTTCATCTCATTTCATATTAATAGCGGCGGCGGAACAGGTTTTGAAAGTTATATTTATAATGGACTATCAGATAGTAGTTCTGCAGCAGCTAAACAACAAAAGATGCATGCGGCAGTTAATCCTGTTTTAACAAAATACGGTTTGAGTGATCGTGGTGCGAAAAAGGCCAATTACGCAGTACTAAGGGAAACGACTATGGATGCATTATTAACAGAAACAGCATTTATTGATACAACCTTTGATGCAAATTTATTAAAAAATCCGCAGTTTATAGAAGATCTATGTCAAGCGTATGCAAAAGGAATCGCTGCAATTTTAGGGTTAACGGAAAACCAAAATCCTCCAAATCCAACTCCTCAAACAAAAGGGGTGGCATATATCCGTGGGCAGAACGTAAATTTAAGAAGCGGCCCATCAACATCATCCCCAGTAATTCGTCAGTTAAATTATCCAGAATCCTATGTAGTTTATCAAGAAAGTAACGGTTGGCTAGATTTAGGCGCAGGCCAATGGATATATAATGATCCATCATATATTGATTACGTGAAATACGGGAATAGTGATGGAAGCCCGATTGGAGTGGCAAATATTCTAGGAACGAACGTAAATTTAAGAAGTGGTCCATCGACATCATCATCAGTAATCCATCAGTTAAATTATCCAGAATCCTATTTAGTATACGCAAACCAAAATGGTTGGCTAAACCTAGGAGGAAATCAGTGGATATATAATGATCCATCTTATATCAAATATGATCAATATTAAAATATGAAAAGATTATGAATAGAATCGAATAATACCCTGCCTCGAATGTCTTGCAGACAGAAGAATTTAGAGGGAGGGATTTTTTTGAGGAAATATATGCTAGAAAAGTTTTTTAAAATATATTGACAACATTTATTCAATACATTAACCTTTAAAATGTCAATGATAATCAATTTCATCTAGGAGGAAGTATGATTCGAACTAAAAATATCTTTATGCTCTGCATCGTAATGTTAATGGTTATGATTGCAGGGTGTGGCAAAGAAGAGAAGAAAGAAACGAATGAAGCAAAAGGAAAAGATTCGTATGTAATTAAGCATGCGATGGGAGAAACAACGATTACGGGGACACCTAAAAGAGTGGTTGTCCTAACAAATGAAGGCGCCGAGGCACTTTTAGCGGTCGGAGTTACACCGGTTGGTTCTACAAAACCAAGAGCTGGTGATGAATGGTATCCACATGTAGCGAAAGAATTGAAAGATACAAAAGTTGTAGGAACTGAGCGTGATGTTAACTTAGAGGCAATTATGAAACTAAAGCCTGATTTAATTATTGGGAATAAAATGCGTCATGAAAAAGTATATGAACAATTAAAAGAGATTGCACCTACTGTTTATGCTGAAACACTGCGCGGAGATTGGAAAGAAAACTTTACGTTATACACAAAAGCTGTAAATAAAGAAAAAGAAGGGCAAAAAGCTCTTGGTGATTATAAGAAGCGTATTGAAGGAATAAAAGAGAAACTAGGAGATAAAGTAGAATCTAAAGTTTCAATTATTCGATTCGTTCCAGGTGACGTTCGTATTTATCAAAAGAATTCATTCTCTGGTGTAGTGTTAAATGATATTGGATTTAAGAGACCACCACTTCAAGATAAGGATGATTTTGCGATAAAAGGTGTTACAAAAGAACAAATTCCGAATATGGATGGAGACTACTTATTCTATTTCACATCCGATAAAGATGCTAAGAAATCGAATGAAGGAAATACAATAGCGAAAGAATGGACAGAAGACCCACTCTTTAAACAGTTACAAGCTTCCAAAAATAATAAAGTATTTGAAGTAGATGAAGTTATTTGGAATACAGCTGGCGGCATTAAAGCTGCGAACCTTATGCTAGATGACATTGAAAAATACTTTTTGAAATAAGTAAAGTAGAGAAAAACACATCACTATTTAAAGGGTGATGTGTTTTTTAAGTCTCAAATAACAGAAAATTCTTTCTGTTAAACAGGGGAAAGTTGTAAAATGGAATTAATAAAAGTAAAGGAGTGAAGAAATGATGAATGGTGCTCACAAAGATTGGATTTTGTTTAATGGTAAAATTGTAAATACCAAGGAAGAACAGCCAATGGTTGCATTAGAAGAGAGAGGTCTACAATTTGGGGATGGGATATATGAAGTATTTCGTTTATACAACGGGAAACCTCACTTGCTAGATTTACATTTAGAGCGATTTTTTAAATCTATGAAGGAAATTCATCTTGTTCCACCCTTTACAAAAGAAGAATTAATTCAGCAACTTCATCAATTAATTGAGAAAAATCAATTTCAAGAAGATGGTAATGTGTATATTCAAATTTCAAGAGGCGTGCAGCCGAGAAATCATATATACAACTCTCATTTAGAGCCAATGTACTTTGCAAATATTGTACCATTCCCAAGACCAATTACTACTATGGAAAAGGGTATCAAAGTAACAGTGGAAGAAGATATTCGCTGGAAATTTTGCCATATCAAATCTTTAAATCTACTACCTAATATTATGATTAAGAATAAAATTAATGAAGAAGGGTATCAAGAAGCAATATTAGTTCGAGATGGGATTGTAACAGAAGGGTGTCATTCAAATTTCTTTATTATAAAAAATAATAAGGTGATTACGCACCCTGCAGATCATTTTATTTTACATGGGATTACTCGTCATCATGTCATTTCATTAGCAAAAGCCCTACATATTGAAGTAGAAGAGCGCGAGTTTTCATTACAAGAAGTATACAAAGCAGATGAATGCTTTTTTACCGCAACACCTCTTGAAATATTTCCTGTCATTCAAATAGGAGCCGAGCAATTTGGTAATGGAGAAAGGGGGCCAGTTACGAAGCGGTTACAAGCTTCTTATGAGGAGAGTATTGCACCTTTTAAAGTTACTAATTGAACGTGAGAGGAAAGAGGAGCTGGTATTCTTCCAGCTTTTTTTTGTGGTATAATTGATCGTAAGGTGATTTCTGAAAACGCTATAAAAGGGGATTCTATGTATATGAAATATGAAGCATTTAAAGAAATAATTCACGGAAGACGAAGTGTCCGAAAATTCACAGAGCAAGAAGTATCTGTTCGTGATATAGAAGAAATTATTGATTGTGCTCGTTACGCACCAAGTGATACGAATTCACAAACGTGGGAATTTATTGTCATTATGAATCGGGATAAAATTAAAAAAATTGAACAAATGACATGGGATGCTTTACATAAGTTGGCTGCACAAGCAACGGAAAAAGGTGAAGAAAAAGCAGGTAAATTACTTACACGTTCGTTTGGACCATATGCAACAGCTTTTTCTGATGCACCAGTTTTAATTGTATGCTTAGCTACACCATACGAATCTAAGTTTCGCGAAAAAATATTTGATCCGATTGACTTCGTTCCAAATTCAGTATGGGAAGAAGAAGGGATTAAGAGTAGCTGTTTAGCTGCACAAAATTTAATGTTAGCAGCATATGCAAGAGGACTTGGGACTTGTCCAATGACAGGACCTGTGTTATTGGCTCAAAATCAACTGCGACAATATTTACAAATTGAGCCTGAGAAACAAATCAATATGGTAATTTCACTTGGTTATCCGAAAGATCAAGCGAAAAAACTAGCGCGAAAAGAAGTTGAGGATATTACAAAGTTTATTTTTTAGAGTGCTGTGCGAAAAATTAGAAAAGACATTGGTGCATCCAATGTCTTTTCTAATTTTTTTAGAAGGGGATATTTTTTACTAATAATGGGCTAAAATGAGGAATAAGAAGGAATTTCTAATTATTTCTTGAAAAAATTAATGATGTTAAAAAAGAAAATATGGTACAGTAGTGATGAACAGAATGTTTGTTCACGGAAGTTTAAAAAAACTGAGCTTAGAACAGATAGTTATTTCTGTATAATAAATAAAGAATAAATTTACAGGGGGGATGAATTTTGAAAAAATTCATAATCGCTGGATCGTCTGCTTTGTTATTGGTTGGGTGTGGTGTCTCAAACGGAAAAGAAGAAACCCAGCCGGTAAAAGAAGAACAAGTTGTGAATGCAAGTGAAGAGAGTGTAACGCCTTTTCCTGAGGGGACAATGCCGATTGGCGAGGGAAGAGTAAAAGTAATTACACCAGATGGCACTTCAGAGGGTGGGAATATACCAACTGTATTTGTAAAGAAAGACGCCCTCATTCAGCAAGTTGAATTAGAACTTACTCATTTTCAAAATGATAAAGAGACATTTGTATTCGTAGATAAAATATTTGAAGATAAACATCATGTTACTAACATGACGCAGACAACAGTAGAATTAAAACAAAGCACGTTAGAGACAGGCTACCATACAATAACGGCAGTTCAATTTGAAAATAATGATCCATCAGGAAAAGTTATTAATTTTGTGCAGGCTAAATTTGAAAATAAACCAGCGTTTTAAAATAGCTAACATGTTATGCATAATAAAAAGTACACTACTGAAAAAGTAGTGTACTTTTTGTTTTATCTGTTTTTCGTAAAATGGGATTGTCAAGCGAAAGGATCTTACTGGATGATAATAAAAAGTGCAATATTACCGACGTATTCCAATCGATATATCCAAATCAAATAAAAATGACAAATACCTGTATCTTATATATAAATGCTTCGTAGGGATTTGTTTGAAAATGTCGAATAAAATATATTGAGTCGTTAAAACTCGTTTTCTATTGTTTAGCGTGAAACAAGTAGGGAGGAGAATAAGTGATGAAGCGGGCGCTTATAAATATTGATTATACATATGATTTTGTAGCAGAAAATGGTGCTTTAACGTGTGGAAAGGCAGGGCAAGATATTGAAGAGCATCTTGTAGCGATTACGAAGGAGTATATTGAAAACGGAGATTATGTTGTGTTTACTATTGATAAACATGAAAAGAATGATTCCTATCATCCAGAGACACAATTATTTCCACCACATAATATAGCGGGTACAAAAGGAAGAGATTTATACGGAGAGTTGCAAGATCTGTATGAAAAATATCAAGATAATGAGAATGTATACTATATGGACAAAACACGTTATAGTGCTTTTGTTGGAACGGACTTAGAAATGAAATTAAGGGAAAGAGGAATACAGGAAGTGCACCTTGTTGGCGTATGTACGGATATTTGTTTATGAATATTAGGAATCCACTTTCCCTTCAAAGCTTATTATTACAGTAATATCTCATAATAATCCTTCAATTAACTATCTGTTTGCAATTGAAGGATATGGTTAGCTTTTATTAATCACTAATGTTAAAATATGTATGTGAAAGTAAAGAAATTATTTAGCTAATAACAGAATCTGAAAAGACTCTTTAGAACAACTAATCAGTGTTTTGTATATTGTTGTTACAGTAAATGTTGTTGTAGTTTAATGGGCCGTGACTAAACCTTGATACTTATATACATAAAAACAGACTCTAGAATGAGCTATTTTTTTCGTAGTTAAACAGAACGTATGTTTTCGTATTGAAACTGTTTCCTTTTTGCACAGTAGTATCCTAAATTGTAAATTAAAAAACATTGAGATAGGAGATGAATTAAGTTGAAGACAAGATTTGACGACATTGTTAGGATTGATGAAATTGGTAGAACAAACAGAATGAAACTAAATGATTTACTTGTTTTGGCAAAGGCAGAGGAATTAGTTCCTGCGAGCGAAGATAAGGAACGAGTAATGGTTATTGGGATTGACTTTCAAAATGATTTTATGGAGAACGGAGAATTAGGGGTTCCAAATTCTCATCGAGATATTCGAAATATCACAAATTTTATCTATAAGAACTTAAATAAAATTACCACTATCGCAGTGTCATTAGATACCCATGACTTACATCAAATTTTTCACCCTTGTTGGTGGGTGGATAGAGAAGGGAATCACCCAGCCCCATTTACTATTATTAAATTAGATGATGTAGAGGAGGGGATTTGGATAGCGGTGGAAAAGCAAAAAGAAAGCTTAGACTATCTGCGTAATCTCGAAAAAATAGGTAAGAAGCAACTGTGTATTTGGACATATCACTGCATTGAAGGAACTAATGGGGCGGCATTAGAAGGTCAATTTTCTAATATGATTCATTTCCACTCTATTGCTCGAAACACCAAAATAGAAAAAATCGTAAAGGGAAAAAATCCATTAAGTGAAATGTATGGGATGATTAAGCCTGAATATGCAGTGGGCGATGAAGGGAATTATGAATTTTTAAATTCATTAAAATCTTACAAAAAAATCATTATTGCAGGAGAAGCCAAATCTCACTGTGTCTTAGAATCAGTAAAGCAAATTGTTGAACATTATACAGATGACCGTTCTGTAACCTCCAATATTTATCTATTAAATGATTGTATGAGTCCTATTCCTAGTTATGAAGAGGAAACGGAAAAAGCATTTGAGCAATTAAAACTAACATATGGAATTCATATTGTTAACTCAACGGATTTGCTGCTTTAAAAGCTATGAAAGAATCATTAGAACTCGGTTTTATAAAGTGAAACACTTTTATATTGGAGGCACAAATTGTTAAGTGCATTAAAACAAATGGAGTTTGAGCAATTTGATGGTATCGTTGAAGTTGATGAGACTTATTTCCTATACTCTCAAAAAGGGCAACGTGGCATTACGGAACGCAAACTCCGTAAGCGAGGTGGAAAATTCAAACATATAGGCATTAGCCCCAAACAAGCAACTGTCTCAAAAGTTGCTTGTTTGGGGCGTGTTGTCAAAAATAAGGTGGATACTATGATTGGCTCTAAACTGACCCCTAATAATGTACTTGTTACAGATACTTGGAGAGTGTACAAAACCTACGCTAAAGAAAAGGGGAATGAACATTACAGAATTAAGTCAAATGATGGTAAGTACGTTATTAAAGGCTTGTATCACATTCAAAATGTAAATGGTCTCCATTCTCGTATGAAACAATGAATAGACCGATTTAAAGGCGTGGCTACAAAATATCTCGATAACTTGCTTGGTTTTTATTTGTTGATAGTTGCAGTAACGAAAGCACTAAACATAATATAAAAGAGTTTCTCCTATCTTCATTTGTGTATGAAATGATTGATACATATGAGAGCTTAAGTTTATCGTGTAATTGTTAATTCTTATGCACAAAAAATAATTATCGTTTACTCCTTAAAATGGTAAAATCATATTTGGAGGTGTAATTATTAGAAAATTTAGTGTATTTTCGGTGGTCTTGATGTTTATAGGGCTATTATTATTCGGATTAAATTGGAAAATAGATGGCTATTCTGAACCGATTGTCCTTTTTAGTTTTATTTCTTTTTTAGTTGGAATTGCACTAAGTTTTATAGCAGTTGCTAAACGGGAAAAAGGAACATTAAAATTCATATCACTTATTTCTTTCTTCGTTGTGATGTTTTTAATTACTTGGTTTGAACCATTTCAGGTACTTCGAATTATTACTTGGCTAAAAAATGTTTCTTAACAGCGAAAAAGTCGAAAGTATAAAAACAGGAAATCCAAATATAAGGGTTTCCCTCTAATTTACTCAATTATCAACATTAAAATTTAACAGAGCCAATTTGAATAAAGACCGTTAGTTGATTAAAAAAGAGCTGCACGCCGTAGGAGGGGGATAATGTAAAACTAATTCATGGTCGCATTGTATTGAAAGGCGGTAGATTTATATACCATTTCGTCCTTTTGGAATAAATTTGTATTATAAGTTGCAAAAAGAATTGTTCACACAGGCTCGAAGGTGTTTTTTTAGATATATCATGTAATCATACATTTGTGATTCAGGAAATATTTTCTTATCTTTTATTAAGGACTTTATCGGAAATAACGAATGAGAATATTACTCATTGAACAAGAAAAATTTTGTTATGTATATTTTCTATCTTTATATTCTTATAGACTCTTAACATAATAGGAATAAACGGTTAGAAATATCAATTGTGAGGGGAGTGATAATTATGTAAACGGATTCAGACACACAAAAAAACAATATCACTTTTAGAAAGAAGGGACTGTATGTCTAGTAAAGATGTGTGGCGATGGTTGCTACCTAGATTTAGTAATGAAGTTTTGGCTCAAATATACGAAAAAACAGAAATTCCAGTTAATGGCGTCCGAAAAAATAAAATTCAGTCTATCGTTAATAAAGCTAATAAAACAAATAGAAATATGCTTATTTCAAACTTGCTTGACACAAAGTATTTACCAAAATTGATGTCCTGGTCCAAAGGAATTGCGCCAAGCCTACTAGATGGATTATCGTTGGTAGATAAAGAGGTAAACGAACTAGTAAATATTGCAGAGCACATTAATGCTGCTACGGTATTTGCAAAACTATTTTCTGAAGACCAAGAAAAAAAGGCAGTCCAATTGTATGCACTTTTAAAAGATGAACAGAGCGAATTATTAAATCTTCCGAATGAATCCATTACACTTAAATCAGAAAACACTGAATCGAACGATAAAAAACCGATGACAAAACAAAAACCAATTCCTAACGAAAAACCAAAAGAGGTAACGACGACCTCTAAAAAAGACCAAAAGAAGATACAACAACTCGAACAAAAGGTAGAAAACCTGACGAAGGAGTTGGAAAAACGTGATGAAAATCATAAGAAAAAAATAGATGATATAAAAGAAGGCAATAAGAAAACCACTGAAAAACTAAATGAAAAAAACCGATTGTATAACGAGTTATCGAAAGAAAATGAAACAATAACTAACGAGTATAAGGGGAAACAAGAAAAATGGAATAAAGAAAAAGCAGAGTACGAAGAAACAATAAAAGATTTGCAAGGTCAATTAAATCATTTACATGCAAAACAAATGAACGAGAAACAATTGCATGAGAAACAATTGCAAGAACTAACAAAGGAAGGTTCTGATAACAAAACAACGACTGAAATTAAAGCAACTTTGAATCAAACAAATAAAACTCGAATTCTTGTAATTGGAAAACCCGTATATACAAACCAATTTGATAATGAAAAAATCGAATTTAAATTTGTAGAGGCAGGTGCTGTCCATGATTATCAATTCCCACTCGACTGTGAATCTTATTGGGTTTTATCATACGAACTCGATAATAAAGACCAATTTCTATTGAATGCAAACGATTCGTATTCACAAATCGACAAAACTAAAATCAACATTTGTAAAAATTTCAATCAAGTAAAAGAGTTATTAAACCAAAATAACAGAATAAGAGAGAGGGTTTTGTAGCATGTACGGAGCAAAAAAATGGGATTTTGATATTGCAGGGATTTTAGCAAATGACGGAGAGGTTTCAACAGGAAGAAGTTCTGTTATTATCAATCGAAACGATAATTTACAATTTTATATACGAATCGTTTCTACGCCGCCTGAAAGTTTCCCTCGACAAATAAGAGATGTATGTTGTTATGCGGAGGAGTTAAATAATTGGGGTTTTTATGATGATATTACTAAAAGCGACTTCGACAGAAAGCAAGCGCTTCGCGATTTTTTGAATCGCTACATACTCTTTTTTAAAGTAGATTTAAAAAAACCAAGTGGAGGAATGGAGTATCATGTTGCAAGGGATGTAAGTATTGTTAAGAAGTCTGATTCTTTTGCCCCTGGTATATTTTTGGACCCGATTCCAATTTTTTCAGAAGAAACAACTGAGCGTACAAAAGAGGTATTTGAACAACAATTACAGGGTAAGAAATATATAGGAGACAATAAACAAATTCCTAAAGATGATGACGATACTCCAACTATGATTTTATGGAAACATCAACCAGACAAGCAAGAATATACACTATACGGTTCATTTGAAAAACATGATTACGCTCATGGTGGTTTTCGATTCTATACATCATCAAATCAAGTAAATTCCATCAATTTACAAACGGAATATGTCATGAATAGTTATGTGCATGAACAGGTTCTTTTTATGGAATCAAACCAATACGATGAATTGCAAGGTTTGCTTGAAGAACATGGAGAACCTATTGGTGGATTAGAAGCACCAGACGCTCCAAAAGAGCAATTAATAGATGAAGGACCTGTAGAGACTGTTACACCAGAAGAACACTCTATTGGATACAGAGAACATGAGTTTATGGAAGCATTTCAAAATGAATGCAAACGTTTAGGACTCTATTACGACACTAAAGATTTATATAATTTCCATACTGCAATGAAAACGGGAAGTCTTGTAATTTTAGCTGGTATGAGTGGTACTGGAAAATCAAAGCTTGTCCAATGTTATGCAAATGCTGTGAAACTAAACAAGGACCAAATGCTATTTGTACCGGTTCGTCCGTTTTGGCAAGATGATGCAGATGTAATTGGGTATTTAGATACATTACATAACGTATATCGCCCAGGAGATTCCGGCGTGATGAATATCTTAGCTCGTGCTAATGAATATGGTGAAGACTTGCATATCGTTTGCTTTGACGAAATGAATCTTGCACGCGTTGAACATTATTTCTCA
Organism: Bacillus sp. AFS023182; assembly: GCF_002560575.1. Lineage (NCBI taxonomy): Bacteria > Bacillati > Bacillota > Bacilli > Caryophanales > Bacillaceae > Bacillus > Bacillus sp. AFS023182. The sequence goes on from NZ_NTRO01000026.1 coordinate 52,797, forward strand.
CAATTCTTATCGGTACTTGAGTTGGAAGAAAATAAACGAATCTTGCGTTTGTATAATGAAGAGTTTAGTGCAAGAATCTACAACCAAAATGTATTTCCACCTACTTTACGTATAGGAAGTAACGTGATTTTTGTAGGAACTGTAAATCTTGATGAATCTACATTCCAATTCTCTGATAAGGTATTAGACCGAGCAAATGTAATTACTTTAAACATGCAGCCATACTCCAATGTGCTACAAATGGAAGAACAGCGTAAACAAGAACCAATTATACCGAAGTCAGAGCCATTTACATTTGATGAATACGAAACATTCAAAAGAAAAGAACGTGAAATTTCATTACATGAAAATGAATCTAAGTTCCTCTGGGATTTGCACATTGAATTGCAAAATTGCAGTCGAAACTTGGGAATCGGATGGCGTATTATTCGTCAAATCAGCAATTTCCTAAATAACATTCCGCTAAACGCTCCTCTTAGTAGAGAAGAAGCTTTTGATATTCAGTTAGTACAACGTGTTCTAACAAAAGTCCGCGGGTCGGATGAACAATTTACTGAATTACTTGGTCAATATAATCCTGATACAAAGCAAGTAGAAAATAGTAAACTATTAGAATTATTATCTAATATGCCAGATTCATATGAATTTAAACAAACAAGAAAATTGATAGCGGAAAAAGCGAAGGAGTTACGTTTATATGGTCATACCGTTTAAAGTTATTTTTCGTCAAAATCCTAATCACCCAAGCGAAAAAGAAATACCTGTTACTAACTTCGTACAAGATGAAACGCTTTTGTATCGAATGGAAGATGAAAACGTACCCGAAGTCGTAGAAAACAAACATTTATTATTAGAATTTATTTGTGAGGATGAAACAGCCCGTCTTTATATGGATGGGTTGGATACCCTCCCAGAACGGGATTTAGAATTTGGGGAAGATGATATTGCATATATATCTTCTGAAATAAGTCCTGTATATCTATATAATAATGGTAAGGATTCAGACAATCGCGATGGATATTATCCACTGATTCCTGGACATTATCGTATCAAAGTAGTTGTAAAAAATGTATCTTACTATTCTTGGCTCAAGGTACAACCAAAACAAATCACAGAAGAACAATGGGTTTCAATGCGTGATGAAGTGGAAGAAACGTTGAATGGACTAGCACAAGACTTGGTAAGGAAAAATGCAAGTCTTGGAATTAATAGCTCCCTTCCTATTCCCATTCATATTCTTCGAAAGTTATATATCGTTAAAAGAGATTACTTGAAATGGATTAATTCTTTAAAAATGATTCAAACCGAACCTCGTATGCGGATTCGTAAGGAATATAATTTAGTGCCAGAAGGAAAAGCTGGAATTGTTGATGCTACTAGTATCCGCTATCGTTCTCGGCATCTAGAAAGTAGAGATTACGTTTACACACCTAAACATACTCGAAATCATAACTTATTAGAGAATCAATGGATTAAAAATATCGTGCGTTTTATCTCGCGAGAAATGAACGAATTATTGGAATATCTCCATAGTCATAAAGAAAAAATACAACGAGAGATTAAAGATGAACGACGTTTTCATCACGATGAACACATTAAAGTTCGATTGAACTCTAAAGTATTAGATGAATTGATAGAATATGAACGATTTGTTCGACGTGTGAGAAGTGAATGCTTGCTTGTATTAAAAGAAGATTGGATAGAAGAAGTAGAAGAGACACAAGTGTTGAGCATTCCTCATGTCTTGCATTTGGACTTAAGATACAGACAGTTATATCAACTGTATCGCTTGTTAAAAAATGAAGAGTTATCCATTACACTGGATACCAATTACGACTACTATTGGAAACGAACAGATTTATTGTATGAAATTTGGGGGTTTTTACAATTGATAGACGGATTACAAAAAGAAACTGTTGGCTTTGAAGTGGTAAAGGGTTGGATTTTTGATACCCATCCTAATTCAAAAACAATTACAGTTCCTTTTTTAGAACCAGGAACAGTAATTGAATTTAAGAAAGAGAATATTCGATTGCGTTTGGTTTATGATGAAAGATTACCATTCGATAAGGAAAAAACAGTTCTGGATAAACCGATTTATGCGAATGGAACGCATAATCGACCGGATGCTCGAATGGATATATACGAAGATAATGAATATATTGGAACAATTATGGTTGATTTTAAATACAGACCTGTACATGCCATATGGACTAATGCAAAGAGAAAAAAGAATGATGTTATGCGTCAGTTAATTTCTTATCGTGACAATATGGATTCTCCTTTCTTATATAAAAATGAATCCCCAGGTAACTGGCGTGTATTTAGAACGGTGCACGAAGTTTGGGCAGTTTATCCGAAGAATGAGGGTAATATACAGCCTAAAGACCCTATGGAAAGTAATCAAGTCCGTTTAATGGAATTAACACCATTAGAAGAAAAGAATGGTTTCCATCTTGGAATTGCAGAAGCAATCAAAAAAGTAGTAGATGTTTATCATGAGCTGTTTCACCAACGAGTGTAATATCAAGATGCATGATATAGTTAATGAAAAAAAGCACTTTTTTAAGTGCTTTTTTAACGTTTTGATTTTACATATCCATTTTCTTGCGCTTCTTTTTCTGTGCAAAACCAGACAATGTTATTCGTTGTTTTATTATAAAAATCCCCGTCAGGAACATGATAAATTTTGCTGTTTGCATTGCCTTTGATTTTTCCCTTGCAAACTACATTGCTTTCTTTATTATCGTTTGAATTGTTTTGAGAGGGGGGTAGAATTTGTTTTAGGATGATTAGAGTTTGTTGAAGAACTTGTATTGAAATCATTAGCAGCATAGTCTTCAATACTCCATATCCCAATTCCTTTTTTCTGTGCTTCTTTTTGAATTGCATAAAACTCATCGATGTGAGTTGTGTTTGGTGCATATACATAAGCAACCCTTGCTAATCCCTTTTTTAGTAACATCTTATTTATCATCTGACCATCTACATTACACATAAGCTAGTAAATTAAAAGACGCAGAGTGGTTTGATGAAGCGTTGGATGCCTTTTATAGAGATACATCAACTAACGGCACCAAAGTGACTGAAGCAATAGCGATGACAAGAGTAGGTGGGAAAGTTATCATTAAACCATAATATTTTGTTTTTGTCGCAGATGCTTTAATTACATGAGAAAAACTAAAGACTGAAAATACAGTGGTCTTTGGTTTTTCTTTTGATTAGACTATGTTTAAATAATAGTGTTGATTTTTTGTAAGAAATAAAGGACCTCTTTTAAAGGTCCATTTTTGTTTGTAAAAATTATATTAATTCAGCCTTTAAGAAGTCCCATCAACATATTAAAAAAAACATATGCTAAGCAAATTTATATACCATTTTGTCCTTTTGAAATAAATTTGCATTATAAGTTGTGAAAAATCTTGTTCCGACAAGCTCGAAGGCGTTTTTAAGATATACCATGTATTCATACATTTGTGTTCTGATGCCTATAATAAAGGGTTTCATATCGTTGTACACGAAAAAGCAGTGGCCTCTTTTAATGAGCAAGGACATGAGTTTGCAATTGGGCACTTTAAGTCTTGTTTACATGCTACAGTGGAGTGAAGAAAACTAAAAAATGAGAGTTATGTAAAAAAGACTTTTAAAAATAAAAGTCTTTTTTATATGTTCTATATGGATACAACTTGTTGTTGAATGAGCTTTTTAATAAATGGACTAATATTTTCTGGTAATTGATGCAAGCTGAAAAATTTAACTTCTAAAGATTCAATACCATCAGCTTGTAATACGCCACCTTTTATTTCTTTACACATATAAGCGATTGTGATGGGATAAAATTCATCACCGTTCGGTAATTTTACCAAAAACTCTTTTCCAGAAAAAACACTTACTAAATTAAGTTCTCCTATCTCAATGCCAGTTTCTTCGAAAACTTCACGTCTTCCTGCATCTTCTGCTGATTCACCTAATTCAATAAAACCACCAGGAACGCCCCAAATACCACTTTGTCTTTTCTGAAGTAAAATTTGTCCTTGCTCATTTAGAACAGCAACAGCAACCCCTGCTAAATTAAGTGGATGTGGACCTACAATTTTACGTAAATCTTCAATATACCCCATAGTGTTATCCTCCAAATGAAAATAGATTAGAAATTCCCAATTATGTATTCTATAGTGTATTACTGTATACCTTTCTACGATTTAACTTTTAGAGCTGTGACGAGACAATATACCTTTTAAATATTGAAATTTCACATACCATAATATATTTAGATTGAAAAATACATGATTAAAATATCAAACAAATAATTCGACCCTTTTTGACTAATTAATTTAATAAAGACAGAAAGAGATCATCGTTCATTGATATCTATAAGAAGGAATAGAAAATGCGTAATATATTTCAAAAGCTAGTAAATCGTCAAAATGGTGTTGCTCAGTTTGGACCTTGATATTTTCTCTAAACCAATGAACATGAATAGTTTTAAAGTGGATGTTCCAAAGGATTCTGATCAATATATTGTGCAAGCAGATTTACCAGGATTTCAAAAAGAAAACATTCAAGTCGATTTTGAAAGAGAGGTATTTGTGAATCAAGAAAGAATTGCGGCAGCATTTAAAGACGGTGTTCTTACTGTCTCATTACCTAAACTGAAGCTGATGTATTTAGCTTCTTTTTTTGTTTGTAGTATTTAGAAATTTCTTAATGTTATAATGATAATTGGTGATGAACATGAATTATGATGAAAAGGAAATGCGGCGGTTAGAAGCATTGAAAGAAATTGCGGAGTTGTTAAATGAGGCAACTGATTTACAGGAAATGTTAGAGGAAGTATTACATACATTATTACAAGTGATGAATCTACAAACAGGCTGGGTATTTTTTATTGATGAAAAAGGAACGCACCGTATGCTTGTTGATAGGAATTTGCCTCCAGCACTCACATGGAATGAAAAAAAACCGATGTGTGAAGGGGATTGTTGGTGCGTGAATCGATTCGTAAATGGACGTTTAGAAAAGGCAACAAATATCATTGAGTGTAAGCGAATTGAAGATGCCATTGAATATAATTGGGGAGAGACAGAAGAGATTACACATCATGCGACGATTCCTCTTCGTGCTGGTAGCGAGAAGTTCGGTTTACTTAATGTTGCTTCCCCACATAAAACGTATTTTTCAGAGGAAGAACTAGCCTTATTAGAAGCGATTGCATTCCAAATCGGAACAACAATACAACGAATTAAGTTAGTCGAGAAAGAGCGTAAATATGTAGTTGTAGCGGAGAGAAATCGACTTGCACGCGATTTACACGATTCGGTGAAACAATTGCTATTTTCCATAATGTTAACGGCTAGAGGTACTCTTGATATGACAAAGGATAAAGAATTGCAAGGTATGCTTAGTTATATGGGGGAATTATCACAAGAAGCGCTAGAAGAGATGACGTTATTAATTTGGCAATTACGACCAGAGGGATTAGAAAAAGGGCTGGCAGAAGCAGTGCAGAATTACGGAAAGTTATTAGGTATTCAAGTAACAATTCGAATTGATGGAGTTATTTCAATTGGTGATGAAATAGAAGAAGTGCTGTGGCGTATAAGTCAGGAAGCATTGCATAATTGTAAAAAACACGCTTCGTGTGAGAGAGTATCAGTTTACTTAAAAACAGAAAATAGTAAGTTGAACTTTCAAATTGAAGATGACGGCATTGGGTTTGTTAAAGAAAAAGTTAGAGATTCAGCGCTTGGTTTAAAAAGTATGAAAGAACGAATTGAACTATTGAAAGGAACATTTCGAATAAGAACGAAGCTAGGACAGGGAACAAAGATTGAGATTCAATTACCGGTTTGAAAGGGAGAAGTTCATTGAAAATTAAACTATTACTTGTAGAGGATCATCATATCGTTAGGAGAGGGCTTGTATTCTTCTTAAAAACGAAAGAGGAATTTGAAATAATAGGAGAAGCAGAGAATGGGGAAGAGGCGTTAGAGTTGATTCGAAAAGAAAGGCCAGATGTAGTATTAATGGATTTATCAATGCCAAAGATGGATGGGATTGAAGCGACAAAACGTTTGAAACAATATGACGCCACAATTAAAATACTTATGTTAAGTAGCTTCTCAGAGCAAGATTATGTTCTTCCGGCACTAGAAGCGGGCGCGGATGGCTATCAACTAAAAGAAGTACAGCCAGATCAACTGGTTGCTTCTATTATCGCTGTATATCAAGGAAATGCGAATCTTCATCCGAAAGTAACTCCTGCTTTGTTAGGAAGACCAGTAGTGAAAGAGGAAAAGCAGGATAGTTTATTTATGCTGACAAAAAGAGAAAGAGAAGTACTTTGTGAGATTGCGAAAGGAAGAAGTAATAAAGAAATAGCAGCAGAGCTTTATATTACAGAACAGACTGTAAAAACACATGTTTCAAATGTACTTGCGAAATTGCAGGTAGATGATCGGACGCAAGCTGCGTTGTATGCTGTGAAGCATGGGGTTGTATAGGAAGGACCTATTATGGGAGAAGAAGTTATATTACAAGCGTCTTCTCCAGTTATTGCAATGTCAATGTTCATGCGTTATCGTTCTCAAAAAGATGATACATTCCACGGAAAAGTTGTTTCAGCACTCCGAAATCAGTTTGGCGGACATGCTGTTGTAAAGAATGATTAATTGATATATCAAGAACTCATACAAAAGTATGAGTTCGTTTTTTAATTTTCATACTATTTTCTCAAAGCCTTTCCCTCTATTTGCTGATTTTCGCATAGAATATTCTGATATTATAGAGGTAGAACTTAAAACAAAGGAGAGAAACACACATGAAATTAGTCGTAATTAACGGAACACCACGTAAGTTTGGGAGAACTCGTGTCATTGCAAAATATATTGCAGAGCAATTTGCAGGGGAATTATATGATTTAGCAACAGAACAGTTGCCTTTATATAATGGGGAAGAATCACAACGAGAATTAGAAGCAGTAACGAAATTGAAAAAATTAGTAAAAGAAGCTGATGGTGTAATCCTTTGCACACCTGAGTATCATAATGCAATGAGCGGTGCGCTAAAAAACGCATTAGATTTCTTAAGCAGCAGTGAATTTGTCCATAAACCAGTTGCTCTATTGGCAGTTGCAGGCGGTGGAAAAGGCGGTATAAACGCACTTAATAGTATGCGTATTGTCGCGCGAGGCGTATATGCGAATGCAATTCCAAAGCAAGTTGTATTAGACGGTTTATACGTGCAAGATGGTGAGCTCAGTGAGGACGCAAAACCATTAATTCATGATCTTTTCAAAGAGTTAAAAGCATATATGAGCGTGTATAAAGAAGTGAAAAAGCAATTAGGGGTGGAATGATAAGCGTTTGCTTTGTTACGAATCTTAAGATGAGTTTTTAGGAGTTAATGGTCAATTGTCCATTGGCTCTTAGGTAAATATGAAAACGATACCATTAAAACTGGTTGCAGATTCATAATATAAACGAATGAGTAGTTTGCTAAATTTATCGTATTGATTGAAAACACGGTGGGGGAATGAGGATGATTACACATTTTTCAGAGTTGAAATTACAGACAGTATCTATTCAGGGGGTAGAACAAGTATATGCAAAATGTCTTGGAATTCCAATTTTATCAAAAACAAATAAACAAATAAGTTTTAAATTAACTCCATATGTTTCATTAGTTTTTGAAGAATCATATGAACCACTTTCTCCTGCTCATTTTGCTTTTCAAGTACCATTTTCAAAGTTCTATGAAACAGTAAAGTGGATTCAAGAATCAGGTTTGCTTATTGTAAGGTGGGAAGACGGTCATGAAATTGACGAAGAGGATGGTCGATTAAATTTATATTTTCGTGATGGAGATGGAAATCTTCTTGAAATTATTGCACATAAATATATTGAAGAAGATGTTTTAATTCCATACACACCTTTGAACATTTTGTACTTAAGAGAAGTAGGATGCCCAGTAAAAAGTGTGCCAGTATATAGAGAGTGGCTAAAATCCAATTTATTTATGAAAACATTTGAAGATGGTGAAATATTTAACTTTGTAGTTGGTGGTACGGCTCATGTTGTTGCAAGCTGGAAAGGAAGACCTTGGATTCCAATTGCAATGAAAGCTTTGCCGCCGAAAATGCATATTTCATTTGGGACGCCGAGTCTTGAGTTCATTCAAATGGTCCAGAAACATCTAAGAGGAAGCGATGTACCATTTCATTTTCATAATAATGAAATATCGTTTGTTCAAGAAGGATATTCTTTTTCTATACAATATACGCCTCATCTTAAAGCTGATATTCCTAAAAAGTTGAATTTACCACTTTCTATTTAAGTGGTATTTTTTGAGTTGTTATTATTGATGAGATTTTATAAGGGACTAACCTAAAAACAGGTATTTTGATGTGAGTTCAAAATACCTAATGCTTAATTATTACATTAATGATTCGGATACGTCTTTTTCAAAAAATTTATAGATTGTTTCATTAGCACTTTTAGCACATTAATATCAATGTCTGCTACTTTATTAATGTATACACACGATTTCCCAGATGTATGTTTTCCAAAGTCCTTTAATAGGTTTTCTCGCTCAGGATCACCAGTTGCGAAGTATAAACTAATCTTGGCTTTTCGGGGTGAAAAGCCTACTAATGGCGCATCCCCTTCATGACCAGATGCATATTTATAATGATATGTACCAAATCCAATTATACTTGGACCCCACATTTTTGCTGGATAACCAGTTGTTTCAGTAAATATATCTAATAACTGATATGCGTCTTCTCGTTTTTTTAGGCTGTCAACATTTTCAATAAACTCGATTACACTATTGTTGGTTTCTGTTGTTTTGAGTTTGTACATAAAAGAATCCCCCCTTTTTAGATATAGGTTTTATCGCATATTTCATTATAATACATAGTTTGAATCAAAGTTACAGAATCTCTTGTATTCTTAAAAGAAATAAAAACTTTTGAATAAAAATTTAATTTCTATTTTCATCAAAAAATAACACAAAATTATTTCATTTCATCTAACTTCTCTTTTTTTCTAAGTAAATCGGTTTTTGTTATATCTCTAGAAATAATAAATAAAAATGAGTTAACCAAGACTAAAATGACATCTATACAAATGACCCAAGAATCACTTTTTATAAAAGAATTAGTCATAACCAATATTAATAAGCTAATTCCTGAAATGAAACGTATTTTGTTTTGTCCTATTTTCAACATAAAACCATCTCCTTTTCACTATATTACAATATTCTTGTTGTATTTAATATATATCAAATTATAAACAGGTAATGAATGCATTAAATGTAACCTTTTATCCCGAATAAACGAGAAGGAATATCCTCACCTCAAGATGCAGAGAGAAACAAGGAAGTTGGGTGGAAGATCGACTACACGTAAAAGCCCGATTGGTTCAACTAACCAACAGTTGGGGATGAAGACCTCCCTACTGTTGGAAGTTTCACTTTATTTTGATACCCCAAAAATATTCTTGAAATAAGGAGAAACTTCCAATAAAACCATTGTATGACGAGAGAGAAAATACAAAATCTATAAAGGAACCATATAAAAAGAGGATGTGAAACAAAATGGGAAAAACAAAAGCGTTAGGATCAGCGAAACATAAAGGGAATCAAACTCAGTGCCATACATCTTCTAAAAAAGGGCGTAATGCTCAAAACGCAGGACAACGCAGTCACTAAAAAATACTTCTGTCTCCCTTTCTTTTTCTATATAATATAAAGAAAGGGAGTGTAAGCTTATATATGAACAAATGGATACTATTTATTATCTTATTATTTCCACCCTTATGCATTGTGTATATGACATATCGAATGAAAAAAGTTGCTTATGAAAAAGTAAGTGATAACGCTCCATATGTATTAATTTTAGGTGCAAAATTATTTGGGGATAAACCTTCTTTATCTCTTCAAAATCGGTTAGATGTAGCTTTAATGTATTTAAATTCTCATCCGGAAACAAAAGTAATTGTATCTGGAGGACAAGGTGAAGATGAGGATATTCCTGAGGCTCACAGCATGCGAAATTATTTAATACAACATGGAATTGAAGATGGACGTATTTTCATTGAAGATCGCTCGACAAGTACTTATGAAAATCTAAAGTTTAGCATGGAATTATATCATGTAACGCACGCGGTGGTTGTAAGTAATACATATCATCTATATCGAACAAAAATTATTGCTAAACGTTTAGGTATGCAAATGGAATCACTTGCAGCACCAACGCCAAAGCGCTCAAAGAAGAAAGCTTATATACGTGAGTATGCAGCAATTATTAAAACAACATTATTCGATCATTAGAGCTCAAGTAAGGGCTCTTTTTTCATGAATAAAAAGCGTATCATTTGAAAAGAAGATAAGATTCTATCAGAATGAAAGAAATGATAATAAGGGAGTTGTATTTGTGATTCGATTTGAACACGTTTCAAAGGTGTACAATGGAACGAAAGTGGTAGACTCGTTGCATTTAGAAATTAAAAAAGGGGAGTTTTTTGTCCTCATAGGTCCGAGTGGTTGCGGAAAGACGACCACGATGAAAATGATTAATCGTTTAATTGAAACGACAGAAGGCTCAATTTCTATCGACGGAAAAGATATTCAAGAATACAATATTCATGAATTACGTTGGAACATTGGGTACGTTCTGCAACAGATTGCCTTGTTTCCTCATATGACAATTGCCGAAAATATTGCGATTGTACCTGAAATGAGAAAATGGAGTAAAGAAAAAGTTCGGGAGCGTGTGGATGAGTTACTTGATATGGTTGGATTAGATCCAGATGTGTACAGAAATCGTATGCCTGATGAATTATCTGGTGGACAAAAGCAGCGTGTAGGAGTTGTAAGAGCACTAGCTGCCAACCCGAAAATTGTTCTGATGGATGAACCATTTAGTGCGCTAGATCCATTAAGCCGAGAACAGTTGCAAAAGGATATTGTAAAATTGCAGAAAAAAATCCAAAAAACCATTGTGTTCGTGACACATGATATGCAAGAAGCGTTAACACTTGGTGACCGAATTTGTGTGATGAAAAAAGGGAAGATCGTTCAATTAGATACACCAGAAGGAATCATACATAGTCCCGTAAATGATTTTGTAGAAGAATTTATTGGAAATCGTGTGCGCCCTTGGTATGAAGGAAAGAGCATTGAAGATGTGTTGCCATTTGTGAGTGATAAACAAGTAGAAAATGATGTTATACCTCTATCGACAAATGCTTCACTGCAAGAAGCTTTGATTCGTTTGGAAGCAGAAGAAGCTGTTCCAATTGAAAGAGATGGACAATGCATTGGGACATTAACAAGCCGTCATATTGTGGCATATTTGACTGGACAAATGAAGGAGATGGGGTAAATCGTGTCTGCATTATTACAAACGTTTCAAGAACGAAAGTTAGAATTACTTCGCGCTCTTATTGAACACCTTCAAATTTCACTTATTTCTTTATTTTTTGCAGTAATGATTGCCGTTCCGCTAGGCATTTTGTTAACGCGTCGAGAGAGAATTGCTGAATTCATTATAGGAACATCTGCAGTTATGCAAACAATTCCTTCATTGGCTTTACTAGGGCTTTTAATTCCCCTAGTTGGTATTGGAAAGGTGCCAGCAATTATCGCGTTAGTTGTATACGCGTTATTGCCAATTTTACGAAATACATATACGGGAATCCGTAAGTTAGATCCATCGCTTATTGAAGCAGCAAGAGCGATGGGAATGAACAGTTTTCGAAGATTATGGAGAATAGAACTTCCACTCGCATTACCGATTATAATGGCTGGAATTCGTACAGCGATGGTACTAATTGTCGGAACAGCTACGTTAGCTGCTTTAATAGGGGCTGGGGGGCTTGGAAAACTTATTTTACTCGGTATAGATCGAAATGATCATGCTCTTATCGTATTAGGGGCTGTACCAGCCGCATTGTTAGCTTTATTCTTTGACGGTGTACTTCGGATGTTTGAAAGCACTAGACGATCTCCTAAGCGATTTATAATGGCAATATGTATCATTGTGGTTGTTATAGCTGCACCATTTTTAGTGAATACGCAAAAGAAGGATATCGTAATTGCTGGGAAGCTTGGGTCTGAACCGGAAATTTTAATGCAAATGTATAAACAACTGATCGAACAAGATACTGATTTATCTGTAGAGCTTAAACCTGGGCTTGGGAAAACAGCATTTGTTTTTGAAGCTTTAAAATCGGGAGAAATTGATATGTACCCTGAATTCTCAGGGACTGCATTATCTACTTTTGTAAAAGAAGAACCAAAGAGTACAAATCGCAAAGAGGTATATGAACAAGCCCGCCAGGGGATGGAAAAGAAATATCAAATGGTGATGCTAAAGCCGATGGAATATAACAATACATATGCGCTTGCAATGCCAAGAGATATTGCAGAGCAATATAATGTAAAAACAATTTCAGATTTACGAAATGTTGCAGCAAATGTTAAGGCTGGATTTACATTAGAATTTGCAGATCGGGAAGATGGATATAAAGGGATGCAAAAGGTATATAACTTCCAGTTTCCAAATGTTAAAACGATGGAACCGAAGTTACGTTATAGCGCAATAGAATCTGGTGATGTTACTGTCATTGATGCTTATTCTACGGATAGTGAACTTGAGCAATATGAACTGCAAGTACTAGAAGATGATAAAGGATTGTTTCCACCGTATCAAGGAGCTCCATTGTTAAGAAAAGAGACACTTGAAAAGTATCCTGAACTTGAGAAGACATTAAATAAACTTGCTGGGAAAATCTCAGATGAAGATATGAGAAAAATGAATTATGAAGTAAATGTAAATGGTAAAAGTGCAGAAAAAGTAGCGAGGCAATTTTTAGAAAAAGAGGAGTTAATTCATTAATATTTACAAGAAATATACAATTTAATGATTGAAAATCGACCGTTCGTAATAAAATGAACGGTTTTTTTGTGCATACTTATACATTTTTTCAAAAAAGTATTCCCTTTTTGCTGATTTTCTTTTAGAATAAGTAATGTTTTCCTGAAAAAATATAATAGAAACGTCTATTAGAGAAAAAGGTGACTTTAATAGTTGAATGGATAAACATAACACCTAGAATGACAGATGGGGTGGTACCAATAGAAAAGAAATTAGGATTTTTTCCATTAATTGCATTAGTAGTAGGAACAATGGTTGGCGGGGGTGTTTTTAGTTTACCGCATGATTTAGCAGTAGGCGCAAATAGTGGCGCAACGATAATTGGATGGTGTATTACGGCAATGGGAATGATTCCGCTTGCACTTGTATACCAAACGTTAGCAAGACAAAAACCAGAACTTGAAGGTGGGATTTATAGTTATGCACGTGCAGGGTTTGGTGAATATATCGGTTTTAATAGTGCATGGGGCTACTGGCTTGCAGGGATTTTAGGAAACGTAGCTACGATTATGTTATTGTTTAGTACACTTGGATATTTTTTCCCTATTTTTAAAGGAGGAAACAACGTTGCATCCATCGTTGGTGCATCTCTATTATTATGGACACTTCACTTCCTTATTTTAATTGGAATTCGTGAAGCGTCTATTATGAACTTTATTGCAACAATTGGAAAACTTGTTCCGATTTTATTATTTATTGTCGTTATGATTACAGCGTTTCGCTGGGATACATTTACACATGATTTTTGGGGAGAGGGAAGTATTTCTATTTCTTCTGTCCTTGGTCAAGTGAAAAATACGATGCTTGTTACACTTTGGGTATTTATTGGTGTAGAAGGGGCAGTCGTATTATCTGGAAGGGCAAAAAACAGCAGGGATGTTGGAAAAGCAACGGTTGTTGGATTGATTTTAGTTATGTCCATCTATATTTTAATTTCAGTTCTTTCCATGGGAGCTATGACAAGACAAGAGCTTTCCGTGCTAGAAACGCCGTCAATGGGCCATGTATTAGAGCATGTTGTTGGACCATGGGGTGCAATTGCAATTAATATCGGATTGGTTGCTTCACTTATTGGGACATTAATTGGTTGGTTCTTACTCGTTTCTGAAATTTCACACGTAGCAGGGAAAGATGGCGTATTTCCAAAAGTATTTACGAAGACAAATAAAAAGCAGACACCACATGTTGCATTATGGATTTCAAATGGTGTGGCACAGACTTTGTTTATTATTGTATTGTTTTCGGAATCAACGTATCAAATGATGTATTTTATCGCATCTACATCTATTTTACTTCCGTACTTATTATCAGCACTTTATCAGTTGAAATTAGTTGTAACGAAGGAATTGAAAAGGGCAAGACTGAAAAATGGAGTACTGGCTTTAATTGCCGCATTATACTCTGTATGGCTGATTTATGCAGCAGGTTTAAAAAACTTATTACTTGTCTCAATCGTATATGGTATTGGACTTGTTGTTTATGTGTTTGCTCGAAAGGAAAAAGGAAATCGCTGTTTTTCTGGCATGGAGAGATATGTCATGGTTGTAATCGTGATTGCAGCGGCAGTATCGCTTTATATGCTTGTAACAGGTAATATAGAAATGTAAAAAAGTCCTTCTGAAGGACTTTTTTCTTTGTATACAAGGAATTTTAGTTTATTTACAGAATATCTAATATATAAGATATTTAGGAGGGATGAGAATGGAAGAAAAAGAGCAGCTGTTAAGAATTGTGGAATTAGCAAGTGATTTACGAAAAGTATTAGTGCAAGAATCATTTTTTAATCATCATCCCGAACTACGTGGAGTAATTGAGAATTTAGCTAGTTCTGTTGAGACCTTAGCAAGCCTGCAGCAGAATAAAGATGAAAATGCGGAGGATAAATTACGATACGTACTTGCTAAAATGAAAATTTCTTACAATGCGATTATGCAGGAGAAAAAAGCTTTTCCTTCTCAAATATAAATTTTATTTTTTATAACCTGACGGAGTACGTCGGGTTTTTTTGTTTCTAGTTTTCTTTTGCAGTTCATACAATAAAAATAGTATGAAAAAAAGAAGGTGAGTATAGTGAAGCTACATAAAGCTCTCCACCCAAGTTTTATAAAACGGATGTATCATATGAGGTTTCTTGGGAAATTTGTTGAAAGTCAGGAGGAGAATAAAGATACTTTTTCTGTACAATGTCTTTCACAAATCCCATCTGTTTTGAAATCACAATTTGAAAATGAAACGTATTTGTTTGAAGGGCTATATGCCAACAAAAAAAATGAGAGAATATTTGCGGATTTAAAGAAAAAAGGGTTAGAAAGACAAATAGTATTGTTTCGACTTTATTATGAAAGAGGGCATTTGTACGTTGAATTAATATGTACAGAGCAGCGGGAAATTGCGAATGCATATAAAATCATCCCATCGCCAAGATTAGCCGGGTATAAAAAGAGAGAGTCGTTAGAGCGAAAACTAGGGAATGGATTTTTATCTTTTCTTATTCCTAAATTTCCACACGACTTTGAAGTACCACAGTTGTTATGGTGTGAAGGAAGATTATATGGGAATTTATCTTTAAAATCATCCATTAGTTCAATCGCGTATTGCGAACAAAAAAAAGAATGTAAATATATCGAAATGGATGATTGGACCAAATATATAGAAGTGAAAGCGGATGATCATTTGTATTTTGTTCGAGAAAATATGTATGATCAGCTTCTAAAGAAAATTCTAGAAGAGGGAAAAAAGGTGGAAGTAGTGGACATAAAAGTGCAAAAAGAAGAAACAGAATGGAATGAGCGTGAATCTACATTTATACAATATGTACAGGATGTCATCAATAATAAAGACTTGTATTTAGATGCAACGGATATTTTTAATTTTCATATTAGTGTAAAAACAAATCTATTAACAATTCTTGCTGGAATCCCAGGAATCGGAAAATCACGTTTGGTGCAGGCATATGCAGAAGCATTAGGATTAACATATGGGGAAGAATTGTTATGGATTCCGATTTCTCCATCTTATCAAGAACCACACGATATACTAGGCTATCTTCATCCAAATGGAACATATATCGAGAGTGAAACGAAATTAATTCGAACATTATTAAAAGCGAATGAGAATCCGAATCAACTTTATATGATTGTATTTGATGAAATGAATATGTCACATATTGAGCATTGGTTTACACCATTTTTATCTATTCTTCAATTAGAAAAGAAAAATCGTATTCTTTCTTTATATGAGGAACGGACTGGGATAGAGAATGAAGTTCCATCCAAAATTGAAATTGGTGAAAATATTATTTTTATCGGGACTGTGAATTTTGATGAAACAACGAAAGAGTTATCGGATCGCTTATTAGATCGGGCAAATCTCATTACGCTTCAAAAAATTCCATTTTGTGAAATAAATCTGCAGCAAAATAAAGGGACACAAATTCCGCCCTTACAAGTGACAACCGGAGAATTTCGTCTAAATTGGTTACGAAATAAAGAGATGATGGATGTGTTTTCGGAAGAAGAATTAGAGTTATTAGATAAATTACATGATTTAATATCATCACATGACGCATCGAAAGGCGTTTCTTTTCGATGTGCTGCTGCGATTGCAACTTATTTGCAAAACATTCCCCAAAAAGATACTCAATCATATATGATTAGCCGAGAAGAAGGTTTTGATTTACAAGTGAAACAACGTATTTTAACAAAATTACGAGGTACGGAGGTGACAATTGGTTCACTTCTTCGTGATGATGAGAAAAAAGGACGATCGTTAGTAGCGTTATTACAATCTCCACTTGCAAATTGTGTCTCCGCATTCGAACATTCTCTAGCTTATATAAGGCAAAAACGGCGTGAATTGGAGTTGTATGGGTATGCAAAATGAGGAGCAGCACGAGACGGAAATTGTAGACACAAATGATAAGCTCCCGTTTGTATTAAAATTAATTATTGGAACAGAGGGAAAGGGAGACTTTGTATTTCTGAATCGCCTTTGTAAATACACGACAACAATGACACATTGTGTTTATAAAGTACAAGAATTAAAAGCATTACGTTTGATGTTACATTATCAAAAACCAGTCCGTGTCACTTTTGTATGGAATAAAGTGTATGAAGGGCAAAAGGGTAAGAAAGAATGGCAATATGAATTGCATGAAAAAAAACAAAAAGTATTATTATATGAACATGGAAAAACAGACTTTTTTTATCCATGGCGCTGCGGCTTGTATCATTTCGAGGTGCAAGTGGAAGAAGATGTATATTATGGAGCGTTTCAAATTGTCCCCAAAAATTTTTTGGATGATCAATTTGAAATGATTCAAAATTATGTAAAATCAATTTTAAGTGAAATTATGTTAGACCGTGGTTATTATAAAAAGACATTTTCAACACTAATTGATATTGAAGATTCTTCTTATTTAATGTTACTTCGCATGCTACCACAAAAAATGAAAAAAATAAAACAGCTATATAAAAAAGTTGAAGAGAACACGAAGTATATAGATAGATATGATTGGGAGGTACGAGAACGAAAAGCAACGATGAAAAGTGTAATAATGAGGGAGAAAAAGCTTACTGCTAAGTATTATAATCGTAGATTTATCGAACAAACAAATAGTTTAGAGAATGCCTTTCTAAAATTTACAACGAAACAATTTTATCAATATTTGCTTGAAGCTCAGGCTTTCTTACACAAAACAATTGAAATACTAGAAGGAACAATACAGACCAAAAAAGAGGAATTCCAATCTGTGAAAATAATTATGCATACTATTGAAAGAAATGGATCTGTAACGGACAGGGAGAAGCAAAAATATCGAAATATTCATTTGTTAAAAGAGGCAGACTTGCGGAAAGCATCTGTGAAAATACAAGAGTATAAAATTTTAAATCATATTGTACACCAAGCTATACTGTACTTTCAAAATTTGTTGAATTCTTCATTTTGGAGAGGGATTTCTGAAAAAACAAATATAACTATGCATGCTTTACCTGTTACACATCGGCAATTATTATATCATTTAGAATTTCTACCACGTTATAATCAACAATCTCCAGCATTATTATTTGTTTATAAACCAACATTTTTAGTGTATGAGTATTATGCATTTTTCATCATCATTTCTATATTGCAACAATTAAAATTTAAAGATGATATTCCACTTCTCGAACAAATTCAAACTTATTTTTACTTAGATGGTTTACAAGACGGTACGACAATTGTTTTAAATCGTGAAAATATCCAAATACATGTAGCGTTTAATGACCTTATTGAAACACATCCACTCATTGCACTTAGTAAAGGTAGCCATTTTTATAATGGAGAGGACACGAAAAAACCAGACATTCGTTTAGATTGTTATGTGAAACAAGGAGAGCGCTATGAGTACCAGTCTTCTATTATTATTGAA
The DNA here is from genome assembly GCF_002560575.1 of Bacillus sp. AFS023182. Classification (NCBI taxonomy): domain Bacteria; kingdom Bacillati; phylum Bacillota; class Bacilli; order Caryophanales; family Bacillaceae; genus Bacillus; species Bacillus sp. AFS023182. The sequence goes on from NZ_NTRO01000026.1 coordinate 71,147, forward strand.
GTGAAATATAGCCCCATGTTTAATATTTTTCAGCCCGTAGGCAATACAAAAGCAACAGAACAGATGTATAAATATTGGTCTATTAAATATGTAGAAGAACAGGATGGAAAACATATTTTTCACCGAAGGGCGATCCATGAAGTGATTTGTGTATACCCAGGCAGTCATATGCATGGGAAGAAAATAGAAGCAGGTTGCGGAATCTTTCTGCAATTATATCCATATAAAACAAAGCAAGGAGAAGAAAAATTAGCTGGAAAGCATGGTCTTGTGCAAATTTTTGAGAAATGGCTAAAAACGGTAGTAACATAAAAAGACGGCACTGAAAAAGGGATTATTTTGAAAAAATAACGTGCATTGTCTCGGTATGTTGAAAAAATAAAGGGGTTCGTCGCCTGTAATAGTGGGTAATGGGCCCCTATTTCTTATAAAGTGGGCTTTTTATGTAGGTGAAGTGAATTTGTGTATTTTATATGAAATGTTAAACATACACTTTATAAGTAAAGAGAGTCTAGCATAAATATAAAGCATCTTTTATTCTTGTAAAAATTTTTTATAAGTCTAAAACTTGAATAGGAGAAGATTTTATTTTATAGAATATGTAATGAAGTAGTGAATAGTTTTAGGTTGCATACGAAGGTTTGTTCTTATATGATAGATAGTGAAAGCGTTATCAAAAACTAGAACGGCGATGGGAAAGGCGGGGAAATATGTTCCAGCGTGTTCAAACAAAGGAAGAACATTTTTGGTTCGAGCAACTGTGGGGAGATTTTTGTGAAGAGAGAGATTTAATGTTTGTAGAGCGTAATTTAAATCCATCACGATTTTTATTAATAGAAGGCGGGCAATATATCGGTACAGTAGAATGTATTCGATATACGACACCTGAACAATCTAATTCTGAGTTTTTTTATCCATTTTCTAAAAATGAGTTGGTGAAAGGATTAAAAAATGTTTATGAAATTGGAAAGTTAAGCATTGCGAAAACGTCGCGTGGAAGAGGGCATTTCAAAAGGTTAACAGCTATTTTATTTATACATGCTTTGGAAATGAAAGCTGAGTGGTATATTGCTGTTGTTACAAAAAGAATGTATATGTATTTACTTACACTAGGGTTTCCAATTGAACCAATTGATGACCCATTTCCTTTTCATGATGCATTACAGGGGGTGCCTGTTCGAATTCATGCTCGAAAAGGAGTAACGCATTTGTATTCTTTAAAAGAATTTCGGGATATTATTCAAGGGAATGCTCATGCACAGGCATTAATCAAAGAAAACAGTAAAAACATTATGTTAACAAGGTGAAGTGTCACAAATTTTTACAAATTATTGTGATTGATATCACATCCTTTTTTCTTCATGTATATTACGCTTTAGTTGTAATGATTGATTAGGAGAGGGTGGGATGATATGTTTTGCTATCAATGTGAACAAACGCCAACAGGCGGATGTAAAGTAATGGGTGTTTGCGGGAAGAATGAAACAATTGCGAGTTTACAAGATACAATTGTGTTTGGATTAAAAGGAATTGCGGCTTATCGTACCCATGCTGCACAGCTTGGGTATACAGATCAGTTTGTGGACGCTACGACTCATGAAGCGTTATATATGACATTAACAAATTCTAACTTTAATGAACAAGAACATATTGATATGGCTATGAAAGTTGGGAAATCAGCTTTACGGATAATGGAACTGTTAGATGAGGCACATACGAATTATTTTGGTGTTCCAGAGCCTGTTCAAATTACACAAAACCGTGTAGAAGGTAAGGCAATTGTTGTTACTGGCCATAATCTATTTGCATTAGAGGAATTATTAAGGCAAACAGAAGGAAAAGGAATTAATATTTATACTCATTCGGAAATGCTACCAGCGCATGGGTATCCACAGCTAAAAAAATATAAACATTTAAAAGGAAATATTGGTAAGGCATGGTATGATCAGCGACGCCTCTTTGAAAAGTTTACTGGTGCAATATTGGCTACAACGAACTGTGTTATGCCAATTAAAGGATCGTATTCTGATCGCTTCTTTTCATATGATATTGCAGGCCTTGAGGGTGTACAGAAAATTGAAAATGATGATTTTGCACCATTGATTCATAAAGCGCTAGAACTTCCAGAAGTACATATGGAGTCGGATGAACAGCTGGTAACAGGTTTTCATCATAATACAGTATTATCATTAGCACCAGAAATCATTCAGGCGGTAAGAGAAGGGAAAATTAAGCGTTTCTTTGTTATCGCAGGTTGTGATGCACCAGGTAAAGGTGGAGAGTACTATCGTGAATTAGCAATGTCACTTCCGCAAGAAACAGTTATATTAACGACATCGTGCGGGAAATTCCGCTTTAATGATGTGAATTATGGTGTTGTGCCAGGTACGGAAATTCCACGTTACATTGACTTAGGGCAATGTAATAATTCTATATCTACAATAAAAATAGCAGCTGCTTTAGCTGATGCTTTTCAATGTGAAGTGAATGAATTGCCAGTTAGTATTGTTTTATCGTGGTTTGAACAAAAAGCGGTTGCGATTTTACTTGGGTTATTTAGTCTCGGGATTCAAGATATTCGTATTGGACCAAAGGCACCTGAATTTATTTCACCTGGTGTGCTTGATGTATTACAAGAAACGTTTGGTTTAAAACTTATTACAACTGCAGCAGAAGATATGAATATGATGTTATCGTAACAAAAAGGATGTCTTGTAATGAGACATCCTTTTTGTATAAAGTGAACTTTCCATCAGTGGAGCGCTTTATTCTTCGCACCGATAAGAATAAGTAAAAAAGCGCATGAAAATTGACCGGGGGGAGTCAATTTTCATGCGCGAACACACGATTGGGAAAGAACTAAAATCCGAATATACTTAAAATCATTTTACGACGTTTCGGCTTTTCTTCTCGTTCATATGTTGGCGTGATATCAGGTGTAATGTATATTTGTTCTTTTTTCTCAAGGGCAGCTTCTAATTTTTGAATTCTATCCATCATTTCTTCCATTTCTCTGCGATGTTGTAGCAATTGGTAATTGACGACATCATCTGCTTTATCATGCAGTTGTTCTTCTATACGATTTAAACGGTGTGTAATTGTATTTAATTGTGTAACAAGTTGATCAAAATCAATTGATGGTTCTACTTGTGAAATGGTAGCTGGGGATGAAGGTTGTTCTATTTGAGAACGATGAAACTCTAACATTGTATCTAAGTCGTCTTGAGTAAAAATAAAATGACCGTATTTGTTTTTTTCTATGTTGAGATTCAATTGTTGTGCAATCCGAACCACTGCCTTTGGGCTAACACCTAACTTTTTCGCAATAATGGGTGTTTTATATTCCAAGGTAAATCCCTCCTATATATATCCTGTTGAATGATTTCGAGGTACTAAGCCTCTTCCCTGCATGGATGACAAAAGAAGTGAGGAATCGGCAAAGAAAGTGTTTTTTCACGAAAATTAGTTTTTTAACATATAAATATTTCTAAAAAGAGAAAAAAATGTCTCTTTTTAGAAATTACTCCTGTTTGACGGAAAGAAGATAATTAGATTATCATAAATATAAATATCCTCTTTATGTATGCATATAATGTATAAAAAGGTGATAGCGAATGTAGAAACTTGTAAGATGATAAGAAGAGCTTTTTTGTTTGAATAAATTTAGTAGGAGGTGGCTTCCTTGCTTACAGGGTAAGTAAGGAAACGTATTTGGACATATATAGTATAAGTATGGTGATTGTTTTGATTGCCTTAACTGCATTTTTCGTTGCGGCTGAATTTGCAATTGTGAAAGTAAGAAGTTCACGCATCGATTTTTTAATTGCAGAAGGGAATAAACGTGCAGCTTCTGTGAAAACAGTCATTACAAACTTAGACGAGTATTTATCAGCTTGTCAATTAGGGATTACAGTTACAGCTCTTGGACTTGGATGGTTAGGAAAACCGGCGATAAAGCACATGTTTGACTCGCTTTTTGCAAGATGGGAAGTGCCTCCCCAGGTTGCTGATGTTTTAGCTGTGACTCTAGTGTTTATGTTCATTACTTTTTTCCATGTTGTTGTGGGAGAATTAGCACCCAAAACATTGGCAATTCAAAAAGCAGAACAAGTGAGCTTACTTGTTGTGAAACCGCTTATTTTCTTTTATCGAATTGCTTTTCCGTTCATATGGCTTTTAAATGGTTCAGCTCGATATGTAACAAAAATATTCGGTTTACAGACTGCAAAAGAGCACGAGGGAGTCCATTCAGAAGAAGAATTACGGTTATTAGTGTCAGAAAGCTATAAGAATGGAGAAATTAATCAATCTGAATTTAAATATGTAAATAAAATTTTTGAATTTGATGATCGTATTGCAAAAGAAATTATGGTCCCGCGGACAGAAATGCACATTTTAGATAAAGATATGTCTGTTAAAGAAGCATTGCAAAAAATGTCCAATGAAAAATATACAAGATACCCAGTTGTTGATGGGGATAAGGATCATGTTATTGGTTTTGTAAACTTTAAAGATATTTTCACAGATTTTGTGAAACATGGTGCTTTTAGTAAAGAAACAGTGCAGCAGTATATTCGCCCCATTATACTTGTCATTGAATCGATAGCAGTTCATGATTTATTTCTAAAAATGCAACGAGAGCGTACACATATTGCTATATTAATTGATGAATATGGTGGGACATCAGGTCTTGTAACGGTTGAAGATATATTAGAGGAAATTGTTGGTGATATTCAAGATGAATTTGATATAGATGAAAAACCAGAAATTCAACATATTAGTGAAACGAAAACAATTCTTGAAGGAAAAGTACTTGTTAGCGAAGTAAATACATTATTAGGTTTATCAATTGATGATGATGACGTTGATACAATAGGTGGATGGATTTTAACAAAGCACTTAGAAATCTCAGAAGATGACATTGTTGAAATTGAAGATTATAATTTTTGTGTTAAGGAATTGGATGGTCACTACATTAAGCAAATAGAAGTGACAAAGCGAGTAGTTCCCATTCTAATTTCAGAAACCGAGCAGCCAATATCATTACAGGAACAGGTAAGTTCTTAAAAAATACCAAAAGGTACACTTGCTGTTTAAGCAAGTGTACCTTTTGGTTATAGTGTATTATTCCATCTCTTGTTTAAAAATAGTATCTTCAACATAAATTTGTTCTTTATCTACCGCTGTACTGTGTGCAAGAACTAAACCAATTGGTGTATGTGTACCTTTATTTTGAATGATTGTAAAAGGTACATTTTTTTCGTTTGCTAATTTAATGTATTTTGATAAATGTGGGTAAGAGATGCTGCCGTTTACAAATAGCTGTAATGATTGAGAAGTGCGCATACTGTTAGCTACTTCAGTATAAACGTTGCTTTGCATCACTTGACCGATCGTTAAAGCGATTTCTACACGCTCACGCAATGTGTTTAAGTACATATTGCGTTCTTCTGGTTTGTTTTGCTTTTGGCCATGAATGCCTTCTTGGAGATAATCATCCACATTTTTATTTACCATATTTTTCACACCTTTCATATCTTATTGTACGCAAGAAATGAAAAGTATGCAAAAAAAGTCATTTCAAATACCATATTCAAATTAACTTTATCAACAGAAATTAACAAAATGTGACAACAATCTCTTAACGAAATCTGTTTTTTGTGTTAATATTCAAAATATATAGGGTATTCGTCGCATGGAAATGGAGGAAATGGGGGTTTTTCCAATCGATAAGGATATTAAAGAAGTATTTTGTTCGCACTTGAAAAACAATAGGCATCAATTCGTAGAGAACTGGAAAAACAAAATGATAATCTCCGAAGAAGATCCATTTAAACAAGAAGTAACACGAAACGGTGAGAATGTATTAGAGTTAATTGTCGAACTTATTATGGAAGAAAGGGATATAACTCTTCTACAACCGTTATGTGAAAAAATGGCAATTGAGCGGGCGGGGGCAGACGCAAATATTGGAGATTTTGTTTATAACGCGAATGTAGGAAGAAATGAACTATTTGAAGCAATGTGCGAATTAGATGTAAAGGCTCGTGAGCTAAAACCAATTATAACAAAAATACATACTTGTTTTGACAGATTGATTTATTATACGGTTTTAAAATATTCGGAAATTATATCGAGAAATTTAGAAGAAAAACAGCAATATATAAATGAAACACATAAAGAAAGGTTGACGATTTTAGGACAAATGTCAGCTAGTTTTGTTCATGAGTTTCGAAATCCATTAACCTCAATTATGGGGTTTGTGAAATTATTGAAATTAGATCATCCGAATTTATCATATTTGGATATTATTTCACATGAATTGGATCAATTAAATTTTCGTATTTCGCAATTTTTACTCGTTTCAAAAAAAGAAATGTGGAATGAGTCTGAGCGATTTTGGCTAAATGATTTGTTTCATGAAATTATTCATTTCTTATATCCAAGTTTAGTTAATACGAATGTTTCAATTGAAAAAAACTTACCGTATCCTATTTCATTTATGGGATACCGTAGTGAAGTGAGACAAGTTTTTCTAAATATTTTAATGAACTCAATCGATGCTCTCGAAGTGATTAAAGAAAATCGTAAAATTATTATCGATGTATGTGAAGAGGAAGAAAGGATTCATATCGTTATTAAAAATAATGGCCCAATGATCCCAGCAGAAAGTATTGAAACGATTTTTGAACCATTTGTCACGACAAAGAAATTAGGAACGGGTATCGGTTTATTTGTATGTAAACAAATTGTTGAGAAGCATAATGGATTAATTACATGTCACTCTAATACAGAATGGACAGAATTTCAAATTTCATTTCAAAAGTAAAGAGAAAAAATTCTACACCAACGGGGATGGTGTAGAATTTCTAATTTGTAAGAATCACTGCTTCTAACTTTGGAGATTGATTCGAATAGCCTACTAATGAGAATGTATAAATTGTGTTTGGCTCTACTTTGACATCTGGAATGGTTATAAGAACCTCTTTAGTATCAGCAAGAGAGATCTCAATATCAGCTGTTCCAGGGCTCACCTGTAAATAATCTGTTATTTGTTTAAATAAGACATTTTCAAATAAATGATCCCCACCTTTTATAGATATGTGAACAGCAGGAGTATCAGGTGAAAAATGTGAAAACCTTATTTTTGCTTGACCAGATTGTAAAGGTGTATTATCAAGCATTGGTTGCAATTGTATATGTGTATCAGTACTAATTGCTGCAAGCGTATAGGAGTGGTTGCCCATCATAGGAACAAGTGCTGAGAAAATAGGTGTTTCGCTACCAACAGGAACAAGATCAACTCGGTACTGCCCTTGAGCTAAAGACAAATAAGGGCTGTATTGTTTGAAAGAAATGTTTTTAATTACCTTCTGTCCGTTTACTAAAAAATCAATAGCTGGTGTATGAGGAGAAGCGTGAAATATTCTCATATAGGATGGCAATGTTGCCTCTTGAGAATCACGTTTTTCATACGCATATACGAGTTTGGTAATCGCACTATGATATTTCATATATAATTCCATGTATTTTTTGGGATTGGTATATTGATAGTAACGAGCAAGTTGTTCATACAGGACTGCTTCTTGTCCATATTTTTCAATTTCAGGTTGAGCCATGTAAATTCCTCCTTTTTTATCACTATCACTATATGCATTTCGGAAACGAGCTTATGCAACAAAAATGATTCGGAAAATGAAAACGGGACCGGATGTTGTATGTGATGTCATACATTTTACGCATATAAAAATCTCTAGCTGAGCTAGGGATTTTTTGATTTATAGGCAAACGCACATACAAAGTGATAGTTGGCCTACATAATTTATTAAGGAAAATTAATTTTTAAGTGGCGGAGGGAGTGAAACAAATTATGTGGGGATATGGATATCCTGGTAGTTACTGTGGATACGGTTATGGCGGCGGAGGTTGCGGTACAGGTTCTGGATTTGCGTTGGTTGTTGTATTATTTATTTTACTAATCATTATTGGGGCATGTTGGGTTCGATAATCACCGATAAAGGGCGTCATGCTGAACTGGTTAATGATCGTTAATCGGTTCCTTCTTTTTTATTTTCATATAAACTCGTAGTTCAAATATCAGTTGGAACACGAGGTCTTGCAACATTTTAACACAAAAGAATAAATGTAGAAGTTGCAGTGGGATAAACTAACGATGGTAAAGGTTACCAGAAGCTGTGAAATTAATTGTTAAATATGTACTTAAAAATTTGAAATTACATTGAATGGAAGTATGTGTAAGATTACATAAGGTTGTATCTATGTTGCACATTAGGGTAGAGCCTTACTGCTCGCGAATAACGAGATAAAGAAGGGATAGCTAAAAAAGTTAATGGAAATGAAACATAAGAGGAGCGTTAGGTGTTTGCAATAAAAAATGAAAAGGATTAAATATAATACTTGTAAAAAAATAAAATATCAAAAAGAATCTTCCTGCCCTTTCTTAGGTAAATCGTACAGAAAGGACAGGAAGAAAAATGGTTTATACTATAATCAAATATATCTATTGATTTTGTATACGTTGTTCTGTATCAACATCGAAAAAGTGTGCTTTCGTTAAACTAAAAGCTAATGGAAGCTTATCGGTAGCTTTAATTTCTGAACGAGCGTTGATTCGTGCAACAAAGTTTTGACTTGCAAGTTTTCCATGAATCATCGTCTCAGCACCTAATAATTCAGCGACTTCAACTGTAATTTCGACAGTTGATTCAGGAGAAGATTGAAGAACAATTGGTTCATCATGAATGTCTTCGGGACGAATACCGAGTATGATTTCTTTTCCATTATATCCTTTTTTCTTTAATGATTTTAGTTGGCCATCTGGTATTCTAAAACGAATGTTTTCGATATGAAAATAGTTATCTTTTAATGTTCCAGTAAAGAAATTCATAGCTGGAGAACCAATGAATCCACCAACAAAAATGTTTTCAGGAGCATCATATACTTCTTTTGGCGTACCAACTTGCTGGATGACACCATCTTTCATAACAACAAGGCGTGATGCCATTGTCATTGCTTCTGTTTGATCATGTGTTACATAGATAGTAGTCGTGTTTAACCGGCGATGAAGTTTAGAGATTTCAGAACGCATACTTACGCGCAATTTTGCGTCTAAATTGGATAGAGGTTCATCCATTAAAAACACTTTTGCGTCACGAACGATAGCTCTTCCCAATGCAACACGTTGGCGTTGTCCACCTGATAATGCCTTTGGTTTTCGTTTTAAGTAATCTTCAAGTCCTAAGACTTTCGCAGCCTCTGTTACGCGGCGATTAATTTCATCTTTTGGAAGTTTGCGTAGTTTCAAGCCAAACGCCATATTATCATAAACAGACATATGTGGGTATAGTGCGTAATTTTGAAATACCATCGCAATGTCGCGATCTTTTGGCGCAACATCATTCATACGTTCTCCATCAATATAAAATGAACCATCAGAAATGTCTTCTAGACCCGCAATCATACGTAGAGTTGTTGATTTTCCGCATCCAGAAGGACCGACAAATACGATAAACTCTTTATCTTCAATATGTAAATTAAAGTCAGAAACAGCAGTTGTTTTATTATCATAAACTTTAAAAATATGATCCAATACAAGTTCTGCCAAGATTACTCACTCCTTTTTTGAATTAATTGAATTATAAGTTTTTTTAAGAGTGTAGGTAAATTGGCAGGTTGCACAAAAAAATGATAGGTTTTTATGCAAGTTTATGAGATGCCTAAAGAAAGAAATGCCATATAAACTGCTACAGCGCCTTCAAATGTTTTGATATTAATTCCCGTTTTCTCAATGAATTTATCAATTCGATACTGCAAGGTATTGCGATGCAAATATAATTGTTTCGCTGCAAGTGATACATTTAAATTACATTGGAAGAATACTTTAACACTATCGATTAGCTCTTTGTCATTTAAAATGTGTGCTAATAATTGATACGTGTACTTTTCTCTTTCTTCTTTTGGTAATGAGATTAGTAATTGATAGGGGAGTAGTTGTTCAATGTGTGTAATTTTATTGGATAAATAGGGAGAAAGAAAAGAAAATAAATTTCGCTCCCATTGATACAGACGAGCAATTTCATTTGTTTGCGTATAGTGTCTTCCAATAAAGAAGGATAGAGATATAAAAAAATCTGCTTCTAATGTATCAAGGGCTATTTGTAATATAGATTCCGATATATCTTCTTCTAAGACGAGAACGCCTGCTTGAGAAGTTTCCCATATCGTTGTAGTGGAGAAAGAAAACATGGATTCTAAAGCATCTTGAAATTCTTCTCTTTCTACTATAGATTGATTTGTGAAAAAATGTAAGAAACGAACAGACACGATAGGAATATCCTTATTTTGATATAACGCTTCATACCAAGACTTTTCTTTTTCTGTTTTATACATTGTATCAGTATGAATGGGTGTTAAGATTGATGAAAGTAATTGACATTCCTTTTGGTGTAAGCGGGATTTACGAATCCCTACTTTGTTTCCTTCAAATAAAAACCACCTATACTCTTCAGACAATACGGCTTCATTAATCTTTATATCTTTACCGTAATATGTTTTTAATTGTTGAATCATAGGAACACTCCTTTTCTTTTTATGAGATAAATAGAATTATATTATTCAGCTATGAATAAAAACGCCTGTAAATTTTGAAAAGAATCAGAAAATTGATCGCAGAAGAAAAAATTGTAATGGAATACTCCATAACAAATGGTAATGACAACATGATATCATGTTTTAATGTGTTATTTATATAACAATATATCATGGAGAAGAATGTAGTTGCGGTGAGAAAGGGTGTTAAGTGGTGTGTAGTTCACTCCCAAATTCATTATTATTGAGGTCGTGATCACTGAACAAGGTGAATTATTTTTGAAACAACTTGAAGAAAGGTTGTAACACGCGGTGATGAACATCTATCAAAAAAGATAAATATTGTTCTAGCAGCGTTACACAATCATGTTGGGAGAGTGCTATAGATGGAGGTGCTCTGTAAGAGGAGAAACCTCATACAGAGGATTAGCAAATTTGTTTTTTCTCAGTAAAAAATATTTTGTAAAATGCAATAAAAGCATGTTTTTTAATAGAAATAAATAGATGACGAAAATTTAAAAAATAAATATATGAAAGAAACCTCCTATGATTGAGTAATCATAGGAGGTTTCTTTTTGAAAAATTTGTCTAATTTTGTTGAAAAATATGACGGCTAAACTAAATAAATAGGAAGGAAATTGACGGGAGTTTCGTCGAAGTTTACACAATGTCAGCAATTGAGCGAAGCTGATGGTATGGTGAAAAAATAATTAGGTAGTATATTTTTTAGGCATGTTTTTTATAGGGGGGAGGATTTTTTAAGAAGGATAAAAGGTTAGTCTTTTGTTGTGTTTCTGAATTTTCATTTTTTTATTTTAATTTTTAGCAATCATTTGTATATTTTATAATAGTTTTTTGATAAATTCACTGCGCTTGCAGAGGATTCTTTTTTATGAAAGAAACGTCAATTTTCTTCATATATATATACAAATTGGAGAAATGGGGGAGCGCTATGCGCGATTACTTAATTAAGCCACTTGTTGGTCAGCCGTATCCAATGATTTCACATGGAAAAGGTGTGTACTTGTATGATCAAAATGGTAACAAATATTTTGATGGTTCGTCAGGAGCGATTACGGCAGGTATCGGACATGGCGTAACAGAGATTGCGGAAGTGATTAGAAAGCAGGCAGAGGAGATTGCTTTTGTGTATCGCTCACAGTTTACGAGCGAACCAGCTGAGAAGTTAGCAAAGAAGTTAAGCGATTTAAGTGTAGGAGATTTAAACTGGAGTTTCTTTGTGAATAGTGGTACGGAAGCAAATGAAACGGCTATGAAAATTGCGATTCAACATTTTCAAGAGCGCGGTATTCAAGGAAAACATAAAATTTTGTCACGCTGGATGAGTTATCATGGTATTACAATGGGAGCTTTATCAATGTCGGGGCATCCACTTCGTCGTCAGCGATTTGTATCTATTTTAGAAGATTACCCAACTGTACCAGCACCATATTGTTTCCGTTGTCCGGTGCAGAAAGTATATCCGACGTGTCAGCTTTCTTGCGCGACTGAGCTAGAACGAGCAATTGAGCGAATTGGTGCAGAACATATTGCGGCTTTTATAGCGGAACCGATTATTGGCGCAGCAGGCGGTGCAATTGTACCACCGAAAGAATATTATAAGGTCATTAAAGATATTTGCAGTCATTATGATATTTTATTGATTGCTGATGAAGTTATGACAGGTCTTGGACGTACTGGATCTTGGTTTGCGATGGAGCACTGGGGTGTGGAGCCGGACATCATGACGCTAGGAAAGGGACTAGGTGCTGGTTATACACCGATGGCCGCGACGGTTGTGAGTGACCGTGTGATGGAACCGATTTTAAGAGGGTCACGCTCTGTGATGAGCGGGCATACGCTTAGTGCCAATCCATTGTCAGCCGCGACAGCTTTAGCGGTTATTGAATACATGGAGAAACATAACCTGCCTGAGAAAACAGCAGAAAAAGGAGAATATTTAATAAAAGGTTTGCAAAAAGTTCAGCAGCAATCGACAATTATTGCAGATGTGCGCGGAAAAGGATTCTTGATTGGAGTAGAATTGCAACCGTTTACAAAAGCGTCTGAACTCATTTCAGTCGCGGCGAAAAATGGACTTCTTTTATATCAAGCTGTATCAGGGCAAGCAGGAAAAGAGGATAGTGCGTTGCTTGTTGCACCGCCGATGACAACTACATATTCCGAGTTAGATGAATTACTTGAGATTTTTGCGAAAAGTGTGGAAGAGATGATGCAAAAAGGAGGTCACAGTGTCGTATGATAACCATTACAAATACATTTGGAAAATTAAAAGAAATTGAAGACGTTATCTCGCTATTTCATGATGATATGACGTTAATGTTTGGGGGATTTGGCGGAATTGGCTCTCCTCCATCATTAATACAGGCTATTGTAGATAAAGAAATTTCAAATTTACATTTAATCGGAAATGATACAGGGTTTCCAGATGTAGGGATTGGCCGCCTTGTAACAAAAGAGCGAGTAAAATCATTAATTACTTCACATATTGGTTCAAATCCAAATGCAGGAAGACAGTTAAATGAGGGGCGATTACATATTGAGTTTTCACCTCAGGGAACGCTAGCAGAAAGGATTCGCGCTGGTGGTGTTGGACTTGGCGGGATTCTTGTCGATGTCGGCGTAGATACGATTGTGGAGGAAGGAAAGCGAACAATTGAGATGAACGGAAAAACATATTTAGCGGAAACAGCTTTAACTGCAGAGGTATCGATTGTATATGCGAAGAAGGCGGATCCGTTTGGGAATCTTGTGTTTGATAAAAGTGCTCGTAACATGAATCCGCATGTTGCGATGGCTGGAGATATTACAATTGTTGAGGCAGAAGAAATCGTACCACTTGGGAGTTTAGATCCTGAGGAAATTGTTGTTCCAGGTGTTTTTGTAGATTATATTGTACCGTCGGAAGGAGTGAATTGGAAATGGGTATGGGAGTAGAAGTAAGAGATAAGATTGCAAGGCGTGCTGCGAAAGAGATTCAAAATGGAATGATTGTTAATTTAGGGATTGGTATTCCTTCTCTTGTACCTAACCATTTACCAGAAGATATACATGTTATGTTCCATGCGGAAAACGGCATCGTTGGAATGGGGCCAACGCCAAGTAAAGGAAATGAAGATGAAAATTTGTGTAATGCGGCTGGATTGCCGACGTCACTCATTACAGGAGCAAGTTATTTTGATAGCTGCACAGCATTTGGAATGATTAGAAAAGGCTTGCTTGATGTGACAATACTTGGTTCACTGCAAGTAAGTGAAAAAGGAGATTTAGCAAATTGGATTGTTCCGGGGAAACGGGTTCCTGGTATTGGCGGAGCGATGGATTTAGCGCAAAAAGCAAAACGGGTTGTTGTTGTGATGAATCACGTTGATAAGTATGGAAATGCAAAAGTTGTTTCAGAATGTACGCTTCCATTAACGTCGAAAAAGTGCGTGGATTTAATTATTACAGATATGGCTGTAATAGAAGTTACATCTGAAGGATTAATACTACAAGAGCTAATGAGTCCTTATACAGTTGAGGATGTAAAACAAAATACGGAGGCATCTTTTCATGTGAGTTCTAATTTACTTGTGATTGAATGAGGGGAGCTAACAAATATGGAGCAATTAAAAAAACAAGTGTGTGATTATATTGAAAGTCATGAAGGAGAAAGTGTAAAGTTCTTAAGACGATTAATTCAAGAAAAAAGTGTATCTGGAGATGAAAGCGGCGCGCAAGCAATTGTCATTGAAAAGCTACGTGAATTAGGTTTAGATCTTGATATTTGGGAGCCTTCTTTTACAAAAATGAAAGATCATCCGTATTTTGTATCTCCAAGAACGAATTTTTCAGATAGCCCAAATATCGTTGCGACACTAAAAGGAAGCGGCGATGGAAAATCAATGATTTTAAATGGACACATTGATGTTGTACCAGAAGGTGATGTGAATCAGTGGGAACACCATCCATATAGTGGTGAGAAAGTAGGGAATCGCATATACGGTCGTGGAACAACGGATATGAAGGGCGGAAATGTAGCTCTTATGTTGGCAATGGAGGCAATTATAGAACTGGGTATTGAATTAAAAGGAGATATTTATTTTCAAAGTGTAATAGAAGAAGAGAGCGGTGGAGCAGGTACTTTAGCAACAATTTTGCGAGGGTATAAGGCGGATGGGGTTATCATTCCAGAACCAACAAATATGAAGTTTTTCCCGAAGCAACAAGGGTCAATGTGGTTTCGCCTGCATGTGAAAGGGAAAGCAGCGCATGGTGGGACTCGTTATGAAGGAGTTAGTGCGATTGAAAAAAGCATGTTTGTTGTTGAGCATTTGAGACAATTAGAACAGAAAAGAAATGAACGAATTACAGACCCGTTATATAAAGAAATTCCAATCCCTGTTCCAATCAATGTTGGGAAAATTGAAGGTGGTAGCTGGCCAAGCTCCGTACCAGATTCGTTGATTTTAGAAGGAAGATGTGGAGTTGCACCGAATGAGACGATAGAGGCTGTAAAAGAAGAATTTGAAAATTGGATAGGACAATTAAAGAATGTAGATCCATGGTTCGAAGAATATCCAGTAGAGGTAGAATGGTTTGGGGCAAGATGGGTTCCAGGTGAATTAGATGAGGAGCATGTACTCATTACAACACTTCAAGATAATTTTGCTCAAATTGAAGGAAGAAATCCAATTGTAGAAGCTGCACCATGGGGGACAGATGGTGGTTTGTTTACACAAATCGCAGAAATCCCAACTATTATATTTGGACCAGGAGAGACAAAGGTAGCCCACTATCCAAATGAGTACATTGAAGTGGATAAAATGATTGCCGCAGCAAAAATTATTGCATGCACATTACTAGACTGGTGCGAGGTGAAAAAATGAAATATTATGAATCATTTAGAGAACAGACAAACTACTATACTGTAGAAGGAGCGCTAGATTATTTTAATAAACGTATTCGGGTAGAGCATTATACAGGAAATGTAGAAAGTCTTATGCAAAAAATAGAAGAATTAGCAGAGAAGCATTCTTTCACTAAATGCATTATAAAAGGAAAGGGAGATCATGTTTCGACTTGGCTCTCTTTTGGCTTTTTATTAGAAGCGACAATTCCACATTATTTTCAAGGACATGATGCATACTTTTTCGTGAAATATCGTGATGATGAAAGACGAAATAGTATTCAGTGGGCTGAAGAGGATCATATTATAAATGGTGTGAGAGAAAAGGAAGTAAAGGAGAAGCAAGTTCCAGAGAAATTTATCCTAAGAAAAGCGACAGAGGCAGACGCAGAAGAATTGGCAAGTGTGTTTGGAAAAGTATTTGAAATTTATCCGACACCGTTAAATGAAGCAGACTATATTGTTCAGACGATGAAAGAAGATACAATTTATTATGTGTATGAATCAGAAGGGCGTATTATTAGCACTGCTTCAGCAGAAATGAATGTGAAAGAAGGTAATGCAGAATTAACGAATTGTGCAACTTTACCGGAATATCGAAAACATGGACTTATGAAAAGTTTACTCATTAAGTTAGAAGAAGAATTACAAGAGAGAGCAATCTTTTGTTCTTACACAATTGCACGTTCACTTTCATTTGGCATGAATGCAGCTTTTCATCAGCTAGGATATACATACACAGGAAGGCTAGCAAATAATTGTTATATTTTTGATAAATTAGAAGATATGAATGTATGGGTAAAAGATTTATCTCGCATGAATGGGTAGTAAGTTCTTTACTTGAAAGTTCAGAGTGTCTAATTGGAGCGGGTTAATCATCAGTGGGGGATGATTAACCCACTGATTCAAGTCGTACTTTATCCCTCGTTGGCGGGAAAGTAGTAATATGAAATAAATAGAAAAATAGAACGGAATCGTCATGCTTATAATCGCGCACAGGGGTGCCGGAAATTCGGCATATAATTTGCTGAATTTTTAGCAGGAGGAGGGATGACATTGCTGGCAGTTTCGACACAAGAAGTCATTGAAGCGATTTTGGGCAGTATTGATGAAGCGATTCATGCGGTGGATGAAAATGGTATTACAATTTTTTATAATACTGTTGCTGCAAAACACGATGGGTCCAAGATTGAGAATGTATTAGGGAAGCATTTATTAGAAGCATTCCCGTCTTTATCAAGGGAAACGAGTACACTTATGAAAGTTCTAGATACACAAAAGCCGATTTTACATCAAGTACAGCGTTATCAAAATTTAAATGGTGAAGATGTCTGTACTGTAAATACCACATTACCTATTTTTATAGAAGATAAAATTGCGGGTGCTGTTGAAATTGCAAAAGATTACTCAACGATTCAAAAATTAACGGATACAATTGTTGATTTACAATCGAAAATGAAACGATCTTCTAGGAAGAAGGTAACAAAAAAACATGTTGCTTTTAATACAATTGTGACGAATGATTTTCGCTTTAAACAAACAAAAGATTTAGCGCAAAAGGTAGCTCCAACAAATGCAAATGTTTTAATATACGGAGAAACAGGAACAGGAAAAGAACTATTTGTACAAGCGATTCATGAGGCTTCAAACCGTAAAAACAAACCGTTTATTGCCCAAAACTGTGCAGCTCTTCCAGAGTCATTACTAGAAAGTCTATTATTTGGGACAACTAAAGGAAGTTATACTGGAGCTATTGAACGTGCGGGGTTATTTGAACTTGCAGATGGAGGGACATTATTTTTAGATGAATTAAATTCAATGCCTCTTGATCTGCAGGCGAAAATGCTACGCGCATTAGAGGATGGAGTAATTCGTCGCATCGGTGATAGTAAAACGAGAAAAGTGGATGTACGTGTCATTACTGCGATGAATCAGCCGCCAGAGATATGTTTGCGCGAAAATAAAATTCGTACCGATTTATATTATCGTTTAAATGTATTTTCGTTATATATTCCACCGCTTCGTGAGCGAAAAGAAGATGTATTATTGTTAGCGTCTTACTTTTTAAGAGACTATAATAAAGAATATAAAAAAGAGGTACTGCATATTGACAATGAGACGAAGGAAAGATTACTAGCCTATCATTGGCCTGGAAATGTAAGGGAGTTAAAGCACACGATTGAACATGCTGTAATTATTGCAGAAGGAGGTTCATTAACAGTTAGTTGTTTACCCCGAACATTTCGAAAAGAAGTAGAGTTAAGGAAAAAGAAGAAGTCTATTCTGCCATTACGTGAGGCACTGCATCAAACAGAAAAAGAATTAATCGATCGAGCGTTAGTGGAAACGGATGGGAATATTTTGCAAGCTGCTAAGCTATTAGGTATTCCAAGGCAAACATTGCAGTATAAATTAAACAAGTATGACAAAACCGCCGAATAATCGGCGGTTTTTGAGTGTTTGCACCAAAAAAAGAGCGCTTACATATACAGAAAGTAACGAATATTGTATTGAATCGAGCGCCATTTAAAATAAAAAAATATTTTTTTCTTATATAATAGGGTATCTTTCGTCACCACTTCTTGAAAATGTATAGTTGGCATAATTATTGCTTATATAAATGGCGAGCGTAAAAAAAGGGGGAATAGCAATGTTACATGATGTATACAAACCAAATCGTCACTGGAAAGAGATCGAATTATGGAAAGATGTTACAGAAGAGCAATGGAATGATTGGGTTTGGCAATTAACGAATACGATCAAAACGTTAGATGATTTAAAGAAAGTGATTAATTTGACACCAGAAGAAGAAGAAGGTGTTAAAATTTCAACGAAAACAATTCCGTTAAATATTACACCGTACTATGCTTCTCTTATGAATCCTGATGATCCACGCTGTCCGATTCGGATGCAATCTGTACCGATTTCGGAAGAATTATATAAAACAAAGTATGATTTAGAAGATCCGCTTCATGAAGATGAAGATTCACCAGTTCCAGGCTTAACACATCGTTATCCAGACCGCGTGTTATTTCTAGTTACAAATCAATGTTCTATGTATTGTCGTTATTGTACACGTCGTCGTTTTAGTGGACAAATTGGAATGGGTGTTCCGAAAAAACAATTAGATGATGCTATTGCTTATATTCGTGAAACACCACAAGTGCGTGATGTTTTAATCTCTGGTGGTGACGGTCTTCTTATTAATGATAAAATTTTAGAATACGTATTAAAGAACTTACGAGCAATTCCGCATGTGGAAATTATCCGTATTGGAACGAGAGCACCAGTTGTATTCCCACAACGTATTACAGAAAATCTATGTAACATTATTAAAAAATATCACCCAGTATGGTTAAATACACATTTTAATACTTCTATTGAAATTACGGAAGAATCAAAACTAGCATGTGAAATGCTTGCAAATGCTGGTGTGCCAATTGGAAACCAAGCGGTAATTTTAGCAGGAATTAACGACAGTGTACCAATTATGAAAAAGCTGATGCATGATTTAGTTAAAATTCGTGTTCGTCCGTATTATATTTATCAATGTGATTTATCAGAAGGTATTGGTCACTTCCGTGCACCGGTTTCCAAAGGATTAGAAATTATTGAGGGACTACGTGGACATACATCTGGTTATGCAGTGCCAACATTCGTTGTCGATGCCCCAGGTGGAGGCGGAAAAATTGCGCTTCAGCCAAATTATTTAATTTCACAAAGTGCGGATAAGGTTGTTCTTCGTAACTTTGAAGGTGTTATTACAACGTATCCAGAACCAGAAAATTATGTGCCAGGAAGAGCTGAAGGTTATTTTAAAGAGATTTATCCAACTTATGAAGAAAAACGCTCTGATATCGGTGTAGCAGGGTTGATGAGTGATAAGAAATTCAATCTTGTTCCGGATGATTTGCAACGTATGAATCGCCGCAAAGACTATGAAACAAATGAAACACATTCTTCCTTAAAGGATAAACGTGATAAGCGTGATCAGTTAAAAGATAAAAAATACCAAGCTCAAATGGCGAAATTAGAAGAAAATACAGAAGCTGAGGGTGACGCAGTATGAATTGTATGTGGTGTGACAGTACAGAGGCGAAAGAAAGTCTGAATACTGTATATTGGGAATTGCCAGATGGTACAAAAGCCATTGAAATTCAAAAGACACCATGTATTTCTTGCTCATCATGTGGAATGGACTATCAGCCTGATCATGTTGTAAAAGAAATAGAAGATCAGTTGTTTTTAATTTATACAAAAGATTTACCAAAACAATTAACATATGAAGAGTTAATGGAGCGCCCACGTTTACTAAAAAGAAATTATTTTGACTTTTAACCAGCGATTATGCTGGTTTTTTTCTTTTTCCCCTTGTATAATGTATCCAAGTTAGAAAGGCAGGGAATATTTTTGAAAAAGTCATTTTATCACTATATGATGAAGCATCGTGCGTCTTTAATCAAAAATGAAATATCGGATTTTGCTGAAGCTATGTATGACGATTTAAGTTTTCCGAAGCAATCAGAAGATTACGATGAAATTAGTTCGTATTTAGAATTAAGTGGATTACTGGATAGTATGTCTATTTTTGATGAAGCATGGGAGCTATACATACAAGAAAGATAACGAGCAAACATATACTACAAATATATCTGCACTAGTACATCACTCTATAAAAAGTGATGTATTTTTTATTGGAAAAATTTTTGAATATAAGCTCATGTGATAAGCGTTTTTTAATCGTTTGCATATACTGTTATCAAAAATCACGACTTTAAAAAGGAGAGATATAAATGGCAAGAAAAAAACAACCTAAATATAATGTAGGAGATATAGTCGTGATTACACTATATGGAACTGTTGGTAAAATCACAAATATGAAAATGTTAGATGGCGTTTATGTATATGAAGTTAATAATCATGATGGATATTATGTGGAACAAACACTTCAACATGTCACGGAACAAGAAATGAAAAAAGGTGAAACAGAATGGATTGAATTACGATATCATTTTACGTTCGGTGATCTTGTGCAAGTTACGGGTTATGATAAAGATGTCTTTCGTATCGTTGGATTTCGTACAGAAGTATGGCGATATAAAAATGATGCATGGGAAGATACAATATATGAATTATCGAGAATCACAGATGGTGAGTGGTTAGAGGCTGATGAATCAGATTTAACATTGCTTGCGAATGCACAAACGGCTAATGCCATCTTGAAAAAAATGAAACAAGATAAAGCAGGGATGAATAAATTAGATCTTGGAAAATTGAAGTCAATCAATAATTCCAAAAAGGTAAGTATTAAAACGAGCAGACAAGAAATTATTGATGGATTATTAGATATTTATAATGACTATCAATTATTATATGAAACATTTCAAGATGAAGAATATAAAATTGTAATGGATGTCGTTCATAATTATTTAGTTAAACTAACAGAGAAAAAATAACTAGAAAGCAAGAAGGAACTGAACAAAAATATAAGCTGTGTAAGGTATACCTACAATTGTTAAAAAAATAATAAGCCCTTTGATGACAGAGTCTGCCCATTTATCTTCATGCATGAACTCTTCTTTTCTTTGTTCCATTTTATTTCCCCCTTCAAATAGCTTGTACTACATCGTATGCTGTAAGACGAGTCAATATGACTGACAAATATGATATGGAAAAGAAAATCTATTTTTCTAATCTCGTATACATAATTTTGAAATTCCTTCATAAAACAGAAATAAAGGAGTGATGCTCATGAAGGAAATTGAGGTCGTAATTGATACGGAAGAAATTGCGGAGTTTTTTTATGAGCAACTAATAGAGAGAGGGTATGTACCAAAGCGAGAAGAGATTGAAGATCTCGCTGATATTACATTTGAGTATTTACTAGAAAAATGTATGATTGATGAAGTGTTTGATGAGGATGAAGGGTGAAAGTAACGACGGGAAAAACTCGTCGTTTTTTACACTTCAAAATCATTTCTTTACAAACTTGTCACAAACATAAAAGATTATTATTGGTATAATAAAAAGAAAATTTTAAACAAGAGGTGAAGGGATGTTCAAAAAAATTATTGATTCTTTACTAGGAAAGAAGAATAGACATCGTTCCTACTCAAGTAGTGATTATCGTCATAGAGGTCGCTCGTATTCAAGTAGTGATTATCGTCATAGAGGTCGCTCGTATTCAAGTAGCGATTATAATAAGAGGAGAAATCCCCATGGCTATGGACATCAGCATTATAAAAGAAAACACAAAAGTCGTAGCTTTTTTTCAAGTAGTTGATGAAGTGGCGTGATATACTTGCTTGGTTTGATAGGCCGCTGCACAATGATACAATTGTCTCGCAACGCTATAAAATTGAATCAGTAATTGGAATGGGTAGCTATGGTTTTACATATATCGTTTATGATTTAGAAACGAAAGAGAAAAAAGTTTTAAAACAATTAAGACAAAGTAAGCAAAGGTATAAGTCAGGTAGAAGGTCGTTTGCGCAAGAGCAAACAATTTTAAAGCAGTTAAATCATCCAGCAATACCGAGCTTATATGATAGTTTTATATGGAAAAAACAGCCGTTTTTTGTAATGGAGTACATGTCGGGTAAGAATTTCGAAGACTTCATTTTTAGAGATGGACATGTATATGAAGAGCAAGAAGCTTTTCATATTTTATATAAGGTACTTGAGATTGTTTCTTATTTTCATAGTAAAGGTATTATTCATCGAGACTTACGAATTCCAAACATTTTAATGAAAGAGGGACAAATCAGCATTATCGATTTTGGATTAGCTAAATTTATAGAAGAAATCGATGAACGGGCATCTACCTATGAAGGGGAACAAGTCTATATGCGAGAGGTTCATTATCGTAGTGATTTTTATGCACTAGGTCACTTTACATTATTTTTATTATACTCTGGCTATGAATCTACTGTAGAAGAAGAAAGGCCATGGTATGAAGAGTTGCAGATAATGAAAGAAAACTGTGAAATTATTATGCGAATGTTGCGGATGAAGTCTCCTTATTATGAAAATATACAAGAAGTTAGAGAAGATGTACGCCATGTATTAGAAAGGATGGGAGATACATGTTTCAAAAGTTTTTAGCGAGCATTGGAGTAGGAAGCGCGAAAGTAGATACAGTTCTTGAAAAAGAAGAATATTTAGTAGGAGAAGAAATTGTAGGTGTAGTTCACATTACAGGTGGAGCAGTTAGTCAACAAATTGAAAGCATTTACTTAACATTAACGACGTCGTATATACGAGAAGTAGATGATAAAAAAGTAAGCGCTACATTCGATTTAGAACGAGTACGTTTAACCGATCCGATTACGATATCTCCAAATGAAAAAGTGGAAATTCCATTTTCATTCCCAATGCCAATTGAAGCGCCGCTTACATTTGGAATGAAAAATGTTTGGGTTCATACAGGTCTTGATATTAAGCGGAGTATTGATCCGAGTGATCGTGATTACATTCAGGTGTTACCGAATGCATTATTTAACAGTGTGTTAGATAGCGCAAAACAATTAGGATTCAGGCTTCGTCAAGCAGAATGTGAAGAATTACCACACCGATTACGTACCAATATTCCATTTGCACAAGAATTTGAGTTCATTCCAGTTTCAGGACAGTATTATGGAAAGTTGGATGAATTGGAATTATTAATTCTACCACGTGCCTATGATCGATTAGATATTGTTATGGAAGTAGACAGAAAAGCCCGTGGGCTAGCAGGACTATTTTCAGAAGCATTAGACTTAGATGAAAGAGTCGTTCGTTTTACTGTAACGCGTGAAGATATCCCAGCTATGCAGCAAAAAATTAACAGTTATATTTCTTAATAAAAGATGCATAAAAAAGAAATGGAGAGGAAAACTAAAACAACCGCTCCATTTCTTATTTTTATATAGTGAGGTTATGTATGTGAAACGATATCGACATGTATACTTGTTAATTGTGTTTCTCATTTGTTTTGTCGGATTATCACTTTCGTATCATACCGCTTGCATTGAAAAATTTGATGATGTTATTTCCAAATTTATTCAAAGTTTTCGGAACGAGTATTTGACAGCTTATTTCACCTGGATGTCTTATATTGGTTCAAAGAAAATATATTTCCCATTATTAATCATAGTTGTAATGTACTTTCTTATTCGAAAAAAGTTGTTAGGTGCGTTATTTTTAATCGTAAATTATTACGGATCTCGTTACCTTAACAACCTTTTAAAATTATGGTACGAACGACCAAGACCAGATGTATCGCAGCTTGTTACAGCTACAGGATATAGCTTTCCAAGCGGCCACTCGATGAATGCTACAGCATTTCTAGGATTTATCGCTTATGTAACAATTACGGAACATCGTATTACATTGCATAGAAAGTTGTTGATTATTTTAATTACATGTTTCGTTATATTTTCTATTTCTGTTAGCCGCGTATATCTTGGTGTTCATTATCCATCCGATATATTAGCGGGTTGGGCAGCGGGGGGAAGTTGGCTCATTTTATGTATTATGTTTCACCAAACATTCATCAAAAAAGAACCTATGTCATCATAGGTTCTTTTTGCGTAGGTTCTACATGAATATGAGTGTATAAAATTCCAAATCTTTCTTCTAACATTTCTTCAATTTCATCGGTAATATGATGGCTTTTACTCACGTCCATATGAGCATCTACTTCAATCGTAATATCCACATACGTTTGGTTCCCATACATACGTGCACGAATATCAACAATATTTTCAACACCAGAAACGAGCTTGACAGCATGTGAATATTCTTCCATTTTATCCGGATCGATGCCATCGGTTAACATATGAGAGGCTTCTGTAAAAATATCCCACGCAGTTTTACAAATAATAAAGCCGACAATTAAGGCTGCAATTGGATCGAGGATAGGCATGTCGAACTGTGATGCTACAATACCGACAACTGTACCTATACTAACGAGAGCATCGGATAAATTATCTTTTGCTGCGGCTTCTAGTGCTTTACTTTTTGTGCGCTGCGCAATTTTATTATTATATTTATACACACTGTACATGACGACAGCACAAAATAAGGCAACCCAAGCTGCAAGTACATTAGGCGCCGTTTTCTGTGGAGTGAAAAACGATTGAATTGCACTTACGATAACTTCAAGTCCGACCGTTGCCATAATAAAGGAGGCGACAAGTGAAGCAATTTGTTCTGCACGAGAATGACCATATGGATGATCCGGATCACGAGGTTTTCGAGAAATTTTTAAACCGATTAATACAGCTATAGAAGCACCGATATCTGTTAAATTATTTAAACCGTCTGCACGTAATGCACTGGAAAGAGCAATATAGCTAATTGCGATTTTTAGTGACGCTAAAAATATGTAGGCAATAATGCTGACAATGGCTCCTTTATCAGCTTCTTTATTAGAAAGTGAATTCATAACGATCACTCACCTTTCTGTTAGGAATTTCTTTCTAGTAATAGAGTATCAAACGGAACTCGTGTGGGTCTATACAAACATTGTTGACGCTTTATAGCTTTTTAAGTAGGGGATAACAAAGTTAGCTTAGGGCAAAAAGATTAATATATATACATCAAAAATATTTCTGATTATAATTAAGATGAGAATATTAGTAATATATGGGGGAATAGCAATTAGTGAATAAAAAGGCAACAGTTAAAATAGGGGTATTGTTTACAATTTTATTAATTGTATGTGTTTTTTATGGGTATAAGAGTTTAAATAGTTTTTTACTCTGGGACGAACTCGGTGATTTCAAGATGATTTCAAGTGATAAAGAAGTTGCAGATGGTATTTACTTTGTAAGAGGGAAGATATATTCTGAACATGTAACAGGAGATGAAACATTACTTGCTGATGGGTATGCGGTAGTGAATCGTATTCAAAAGAAAAAAACGACATACTATACACAGACTTCTGCACCAAATCGTTCTTTATGGAGTAACGGTCAAGTGACAGCTTTTTATAATGAACCAATACATATTGGAAATAAAGAATTAAAATTAATAAATAAAGAAAATGTGTCTCTTGAAACACCCTTTATAGAATTAAATAGTCAGAATGTAATTTCAACAAGAATAAATGATATTCAGGCGAATGCTACAAAGTTAGCAGATGGAAAAAAACGTTTTTATTCATTTAGAGCAGTAGAAAATAAAGAAAATGTAGTTGTGCTTGGGTCAGTAGATGGAAAAATAATAAAAGAATTACCTAATAGATATGGGAAATCTGTTTATATTGGAAATACTAAGGAACAAATCATAGATAGATTAAAGAGTGAAAACAACAAAAATTGGATATATTTTTCTGTCCTTGTTGTATTAACCAGTATTAGTGGGTTTGTATTATATATGTATGGGAAGGGAAAATGGACAAAAGATGTTTTTGTTTTTACATTTTTCGGTAGAAAGATAAATTAAAGAGGACGCACCTTTGCGTCCTCTTTAAAAATTTATATGAGTTCTTCTTCATTTTCATATCCAGTAAATAAAACTTCTTCAATTTGTATATGATCGAAAAAAACATTATAATCTTTTGAAAGGTTACCATAAGGGTAAAGACAACCGACATAATCCCGATTTTTTCGATTAGATTGTTGTTGTTTTCTGCCTATCTAAGGAAATGTTGTTTATCCCGCATTATAAGACCCTGCCTTAAAATGCAACGAAAGCAAAGTAGTAAGGTAGGGAATAAAACGGCCAGTAAAAGCATGATTCGTTCAACTAATAATCAGTGGGAGGTGATGCCCCACTGATTAAAGTTTCATTTTGTTACCTAAATAGTTTATTTGAATTAGTATGCTTCTAAAAACTCAGTAACTTGCTCTTCTGTTTTTGCATTTGCACTATGTAAATGACCAAGTTTTTCACCATTTTGATACACTAATAAGCTAGGAATTCCCATTACTTGATACTCTTCTGCAATACTTGGGAATTCATCTTTATTTATAGAATACCATTCAAATTTATTGAACTCTTCCATTACATCCCCGATAAAGTTGTCCATACGTACACAATCTGGGCACCATGTAGTAAAGAACTTAACAACTACTGGCTCCTCGCTTGCGATAATGTCTTTGAATTCCTTTTCACTCTTGATTTCTTTCATGTTTTGTTGCTCCTTTTTCATTTTTTGTATTTGGAATAATTCAGGTGGTGTTTTTGCTAAAAAAACGAAAACTTTTAACAAACGTTTTTCTTTCCGAATAATTCGTTTGCAAATTGATCCACCGCAGTTTCTTGAAGTCCCGGTACAACATGCGAGTAGGTGTCCAATGTGATGCCTACTATTTTGTGTCCTAATCGTTCACTTACAAATTTCGGATGAATCCCTTGTTTCAACATGATAGTTGCATGAGTATGCCCTAGATCATGGAACCGAATATAAGGAACCTCACTTTTCTTTATAATCTTTTTCCAGAGCTGTGTCAAACTTCTGAAATTGCAGGGGTTACCATTTTTATGTTTTTCCGAATTATTGAACAGCAACCAAAGATGATTCAATTATGTATCGATTAGGAGCATCCCCAATATAGTTGAATGGATAACATGTGGTTAATGTAAGTGTTGGTTTATCTTTTGCAACGATTACACTCATATCATTGGCGTCGGTAATCCAGTGTTTCCGAATTTGATAAGCGTATATCTTGTTATCGTATTCAAGTAAAATATAATCATTTTCTTGTAAATCTCCTAAATCGGTAAATACTGTATCCCGATGACCACTTAGTACAGTATGTCCATTTCCAGAAGGGGGTGATGTAATGTCACTAACGAACATTCCAACGCCTTTTTTCAATGTTTTGTCATCAGCACCCCAGTAAACTTGATATTTCCGTTTGATTTTCGGGATTACCATATATGCGATTTGTTCTCCTTGTTGGTGTTGCACTTGAGAAGAGGGAAAGTGTTTCTCGGGTTCTAGTAATGTTTGCTTATGATCAGTTAGGTTGTTTATACTTTGATACTTCTTAATCTCAGTACCTGTTAAAGTTTCAACAGTTTTTGCTGAATCATACCAAGTAATAAAGTAATAAACGAAAGAAAAAGAGCCAATAGTAATCAATAATATACCGAACCATTCAAGCTTTTTCAAATGTATCACTCCATATTAAAAAAGACAGGAATATCCCTGTCTTTTTTAGGTATTATTCTATGCATCCGTCTTTTTACGACGGAATACAAAAATTGAACCTAATAATATTAGACCAGCACTTACAAGCATCATTGTCATATTATTAGAAGCTGTATTTGGTAATTTCTCAGCTTGTTTTTTTGTAACTTCGTTATTGTTTGTTTCTTTTTTTATTGGAGTTTGTTTGCTAGCCACAAATCGATCATATTCCCCTTTGTTTACTTCACAAGGTAATCCATCATTATCACGATCTAAATCATGGGGATCGTTATTCGCGTTATACCCATTACTGTGCCAAAACTCCATTACTTCTTGATTATTTTTGAATTGACCGCAATCTTTGTCATTTGGGTTCTGAGCTGCAAATACAGATGAGTTATACCCTACAGTTAAAAGTGTGAATGCTGTTGCTGAAACTAATAGCTTTTTCATGTATATCTCCCTTTGCCTAAATTATGTATTTATATTAAATATTTTACATTTTAAAAATCGGAAAGACAATATTAAATTAATTTAAAATGTAATATTTTCCTATTTTAACATGGAGAGAATTTCTTTTATTATGAAAGCAAATCAAAGTATTCTATGTTTTTTATTATCTTTAGAACGAATATTCCCCTATGCTGAAATAAAGAAAAAAGCACACTTCACGTAAACCGAATTACCCTTGTAATATTTGAAAGTACACTGAGAGAGGACATGTACCTGTGATTGGGAAAATAACAATTTAGGTAGTATAACAATAGAAGTTGTTGATGTTCGCGAAAATTCATCGTTAGCTGCAGCTATTATGAGACAAGTCTTAAAGGGAAGTAACCATGTTTACCTAATTTGGCATCATGATGGCTCTTACTTTTTGGTATAAGATTGCTGAGAACAATTGACTACGAGATGATGTATGTAAAATCGATAAAGTTTACAAAGCATCAGGTGTTGTTTGGATTACAGGAACGAACATCAATCTTCACAAAGGTTTATGTGATTCAAAGTATATAAGAGTGTAGCAAAAAAATAACCGCCCCTTTACTTATAGGTAAAGGGGCGGGGGTTATGAGGGATAAACATCTTCAAATTTTATCCCAACAAGCATATGTTTCATCATTATAAGGCATTGTGCACTATCATTAACTGTGAAAGAACAAACTTCCTGTTTCGTTTTTTTTACAACCAAAACATCAAAACTACAGGCTAAAACGTCTGTAAGATAGTCTTTTTCCTGAGTATCTATAGCGATTAAAATATTATAAGTATATCTTGGAAAAACACTCCCATTGTTATACCAGAAGATCCATGGTTCAGCATCATGTTTATTTAAATTAATAAACATGTTAGTAATAGCATCGTTCACCTGACTCACAATATCTTGGTTTATATTTTCTCCCCAACGATAAGTAGGAAATGCTAATATATCTTTAATAATCAGATTGCTAATTTTCTCAATCAATTCTGAAATTTGAAGTGCTTCTCCGCCGATGATTGCTTCCTGTGACGAATCCAAAAAGTTTATATTACGATTTGATTCTAGCACGTTGACTAGAGTGCGAGGATCAGCGAAATCATTAAAATCCATATCTAATTCTTCAAAGAATTTCTTTAATTTAAGTACTTGTCCCAAATGTTCTTGTTTCACAGCAAACACATTATGAAAGTGATTATTCCCCATTTTTAACAGTCCCTTCTATATAGAACATAAGACAGATATATGATGGGAATTCCAATATATAACTGTTTTTTGTTTTAAAAGGATATTAAATTTTAAAAATCCCATAATTTAATTGATGATTTGCGTCATAATGGCAGTGGGAGTGATGAGTAATAGAAGAAATACAATGGAGGTTTTTAGCAGAAGAAATATAAAAAAGTGCTAACAAGTTTGCAAACAAAACTGCAAACTAAACAAATGCTTCTAAGTAAAAGTAAGAGGTAAAAAACGAATTTATAAAAATAGTAAAGACTTAACAAAATGTAACCTGAGAAGAAACCGTAAATTATAAGAATCCCTGCGGAACAGGGGGCAGGGATTCAGAGGTAAGGAAGGTTATTTTGTATTTGTCGAAACGTGTCGTTTTCAACGAATTAATCATACCATTAATTTTCAAAAGCTTATCATGTTAAATGTGTCTGAATTATATATAAACTATGTATAAATTGAAACAAAATAGTTATTTGAATGGAAGGAGCAAATGAGAGGTGAATTTACGTGAGAATCGCGAATGACTAGATGGTAATGGAGAAAAAGAATCCTAAACATCAATTCCATTTTGTAGAAAAAAACAAGGCCCTAGTTTCCTAGGACGATGGGTATAACTACTCGTTTTTATCGAGCTATTACATGATAAACTGTAACCTAATTAGATACAACGGTAATTGTTACCAATAAAAGGGCAGCTAGCAAACGCTAACGGCTTGGTTCAGGGGGATGAAGAAAGTAACTTAATGGGTTACTGTATTAATGTAATATCCATTTTAAGGAAACAAGTATATGTTATGGGTAAATAAAATGTAAGGATTCTCTCAGTCATGGAAGATTGGTGGTAGGATTAACGAAAGTTGAGATACACTCGACGGATCTGTTGCTACTATACTTTTTTGAAAAGATAGAGGATTTGAAAAGTCTGTTAATATTAGGTGGTTCAAAATCTAGTTCCTACGTAGAGTATATTATTAATTCTATAAATCGTACACCTTTTGAGTAGGATAAGCATATATAGAAGTATGGGACAAGCGTAAATCGCTTTTTTCATACTCATTGAAAACTCCTTATCACGAAAAGAGCACTTTTGAGTGCTCTTTTTAATTTGAAATACATAAGAGAGAAGTTTAGGTAAGTCATTTCATGCACAAAATGAAATGTATTAAAATATAATGGGGAAATGTAGGGAAGACATTTTTCTTGTGAGAAAATATAGATTTGGGAGCTTCAAACGATTGAGGGAAATATTTTCGATTTACTGAAAGATATTATGATTTGTGAATCCGTGATAAATAAAATGAGTCTAATATAGGTGGATGAACAATATGAGTTCAAGAAATTTAACGGTTACAGGAGCATGGTTTCAAGTAGGAGGAAATACGATAGCTGCTATTGGAACTACGAGGGGGTTTATAGGAGAGAAAAATGTTGAGGAACCACTTGTAATTGTAGGTGGATCATTACAAGCTCTTGGATATATACTACAATTGGTAGCGTTAAAAGATGCCTCTGAACAACAAGGATTACACATAGAAGAGGATAAACTCAGTAAAGAGGACCAATTGCACGAAAAAAATAAAACTTTGGAGAAAACAGGGATTGAATTACTGATTTTAGGGAATATTTCAAATGTAATAGGAACCTTTTTTAATATACACAAGAAAACAAAAGAGAATGATTATCTCATTATTACAGGAAATAGTCTGCAGTCTATTGGTGCATTTGTAGGGGTGGAAGTGGCACTAAATGAAGAACCCAAAATTCCATGGTTGATTGTAGTGGGGAATTCATTACAGACGCTAGGGGCTGGATTACAAGCATATCAAGGTATACACAATCTATCGAAAGAAAAACAAATGGTTGAGAAAAATGATCGAGAAAAAGAAGATGAGAGATTAGTTGGACTAATTGGTATTTGGATACAAGCAATTGGTACAGCAATTTCAGCAATTGGAATCACACAAATGATAGAGGGATAATTTATAAATTTTGATTATTGAGAAAACTTATATGAGTGAAAGGGAATATTTCTTTCTCTTTTAAGATAGGACAAGGACTTTAATGGGGAATCTTCGTCAGTTTTTATCATTTGCCGACAGAAAACTCCCACCTCAAGGAATGGGTAGGACATGGTTCAATGAGTAGGTGGGAGATGAATGGCGGTTAGGTAAAATCCTAATATTTCTCCTTGTGGAAGAGTTAGGATGAGGTATCGGGATTCGTTCGTTCCTATAGAAGAGAACTGATGCAGGAAGAAGTATTCTTACATAGAAGGGATTGTTCCATTATAAAAGTC
>NZ_NTRO01000027.1:0-18918 GCF_002560575.1 Bacillus sp. AFS023182
GACTTTTATAATGGAACAATTCCTTCTATGTAAGCATACTTCTTCCTGCGTCAGTTCTCTTCCGCAAGGAGAACCATTAGACTTTTATCTAACCACTATTCATCTCCCACCTACTCATTGGACCATGTCCTACCCATTCCTTGAGGTGGGAGTTTTCTGTCGGGAGATAATAAATTAGTGGAAGTAGCAGTTTTAACTGGCAGGGAAAATTATCGTATTTCCAATGAACATTGTTCAGCCTATCGGAAAAAACAAAAAATTCTCATCTTAAATTCTAAAACGATGTTGAGATCCCCTCCCCCTTCATTAACAGGGTTGTTTGTGGAATGGAGTTCATCGAAACAATCCAACTTTTTTATAAAACAGAAAGTTAATCCAAAAAGAAATGAAACCATTTTGATGAAGAGTTTATCAATACCTAATTGAACTACCCCCACCTACCGTTACGCGCTTGAGGTAGGGGTCTTCTCGCTAAATATGATAAATAATTTTAAGAACATTACATATTTTATATGACTAATAGTAATGTCCTTTCTTATTCCAGAATCGCGCCCTTTTCTGGAACAACAACATTTTCTTTTAATGATTTTTCATCCACTCTGACTTATTCAATATATAATGATTATATAGTTCGTTTTCTATCGTCTGTTGACTCAGATAAGTAAATCCACATTTTTCAATTACTTTATTTGATGAAATGTTGTTAATTAAAGCTACTGCGTTAATGACTTCCAAATTTGTATTTGTAAACAAATAGTCAATCAATCTTTTAGACGCTTTAGTAGCGTAACCTTTCTTTTGATATTCACTTGAAATAGCATACATAATTTCTCTATTCGGTAAAGGCAGCTCATCTTTTATGCCCGTACAGCACCAACCAATAAATTCATCTGTTTCCTTAATAAATACCCCTAGTTTTAAAAAATGACCATCTATGTTTGATGTATTTACAGCGGCATCAAGAAACGCTTTATTTGCTGGTATTTCGTAATTGGTAACCCAATCAACCCGCTGTTCTTTTGTTGATTTTCAGTCTGGCAAAAAATTAAATATTTCTGGTTGGTTTGATATTCTGTGAATACTATCTGCATCTTCAATTGAAAACTCTTGAAGATAAATATCTCTACAATCTATCCTAAATAATTTTTCTGGTGTTTTATGTTTCATAACTTTTCCCCTTGTATTTTTTTCACTTCAACTATTTGAATAATCTAGTTCTATTAAACCCTTTTCTCCCAGTATAACTTACAAATTCAAGATGAACCTTCAATTTCCTCTTTCCCCTAACAATCTGGCCCTTTAATAAACTAACATGACTGACGTTTTTTAATGTATTGTAGTGTTTGCAAAATAAACTATTATCACTAAAATGGCTAAAAAATAACTAATTTCGATTAAAAAGCAGTCTTTTTGGCATTTTAATCGACTTAGGGAAATGAATAAACGATTGTTACTTGTTCGAGCAATAGCACCGCATTATCTTTATAACTTCCTCTTTTTAAATCAGTACACCTTATGTAAAACTCAAACATCACTGAATAATAATCAACGAACAACGGATAAACATGTAGCAATATGAACAACTTCTTTAATAACAAAATCAACTTCCTCGTTGTCTTTAATTACAAATAAATAATCTGCTTCACCTTCTACTGGATCAGTTACATCTTCTTGTAGAGATTCAGTCTGTTGTCGATCAAGCACTTCTTCAAAATTAGAATAAGCACCCCTAAATATATTAGTACTTCGCCTACTTTGAGTAACTCGTTCAAGAAGAACATCATCAGGAATATCAAAATGAACCAAAATACGGATAAACTCATCTTTATTAAATAACTCTTCAAGCAAGTACACTCGTCCATTTCGACTTCGATTTGAGTTGCAAATAATAAGATTTAAATCAGTGTGTTCTTTTGCATAATCGACAATTAGCTTTGAGAGGGCATGCTTAAGAGTATTAGGCCCTAGTTTCGGTTGTAAGTTCTTATAAAAAGTGTTTATAAATTCAGCGTGGTTATCTTGGTCCATAACAAAACAGTTATTTAGCTCTTTTTCTAGAGCTCTTGCAAATGTAGTTTTCCCACTATGGGTTTTACCTACTGTAATAATTACTAACCTTTTCATAGCTTCAACCTCCATTATTAAATGATCATTTTGTTACAACTTTGAAATAAAAATACATTAGAATTAAAAGCACTGCTTTATTAAGATGAAAATATAGGACTCAGATGAAGATACAATTTATTTGTTATCATCACTTGAGTTTCATTTTAGATATCTATTGTATCTTTTTCTTAATATAGTAATAGTCCATTCTGCTGCATCTCTCTGTAATTTTTTTGATTTAAAAATATAAGTTATAATAAGTAAGCGAGGAATTATAATTCGAAAATAAAAAGACAACTGATGATAGTTGTCTTTTACTTTTAGCATAACGACTTATCTTCCAATCTCCAACTAAACCACCGCGCATGACCATCTGTTTCCCCAACCGTTTCACGATATTCTTTTCCATTTATAAAATAATCAAGATGAAGATCTCTATCCCACATGTTGTTATAAAGATGGAAAACATCGCGTTTCGCTCCGATTTCTTTCACTTTATCTACTAAGTTATGTTTTATACTCTCTGGTATTTGATTCGCCACATGTGTGTGGAAAATGCAAATTACTGCATCATCTGGAATTTGTTCCACAACTTCTGAAAGAAGAGCTACTCCATCCCCTTCTATCAGTTTCACAGATTGTTCTTTTAAGCAAGCTGCTGCGTGATCAAACATTTCAAGTCGTTCTTCATGCTCAGGCCAAATAAGTGAGCGTAACCATAAATAATCTTCTTCATTCTTTAAATCATTTATATGTAAATCAAGTCCGATTCTTTCTATAACAGGTGGACTTTGTGGTAAGAAAAATGGCTGATTGTCCCCTTTTATTTCTGATTTCAATTGGACATTAGAATGTATATTTCCATATACTCCTCCTGTTCCATATGAATAACTATATTGATCCCAGAACAATTGTAGACCCGCACTTGTCCCAATTTCAATTAAAGCTAATGGTTTATTAACTTTATGAAACATATAACAAAAACTCGGATATAAATATGTACACCTTCTTACTTCGTTTGTTTGTACTAGCTTTGTTTTTAAAATATCGATTATCTCTTCTCGATGAAGCTTACAAAAATCTTTAAAATGGTGAAAAGCATGTTCTAGATTTTTTTCTGGATTCGCAACAAGACTACTATAATATTGTTTTAATACATGACTATTCCCTTTCAATAATAAATAGTGAACGGCACCAAGTAATAAATTAGGAGTTGGCTGACCAAGTTGTGCGTGTGACGCTAATGCAAGAATTTCCTCATCTTCTGAAATTTCCAATGATAAATGTTCGTATAAATCGCTCGACCCTTTACTTTCCTTTATAGAAAAATTTCTAAATAAGTTGGAGATTTGTTTTGGTGTAAGCATTTATATTCCTCCTGACCATAAGTTCGAATATTCAGAATGATTATAACATAAATGGTTGAAATAGCATATTTTTACAAATAACCTTTTCATTTACTTAAAATCACAAATGAAGTTTAAAAATATATCTCCACACCATTAGGATCTTTTTGTTTCTTTTGATATAAAGGATTAAAATATACATATTTCAATGCCGTTTTACTATCAAGAATAGTTTCAATATGATTTATTTTTTTTTGAAATAGAAATGAAAGGTCCTGTTCTAATCCCGTTTTTTTTGTTGTCATTACAATTTTCTGTACTTCTTCTTTAGCCTGACTATCATCTATTGCATCCAAATTTGTTTGTAATTCAATTCGAAAACCATATGGTGTTGAAATGAAGCTTCTCTTTTCTCCTATATTTACTTTCCACTTTAATTTTTCAGCTTGTGCACAAATTGATTCACTTTCTTCTTTTGACGTTAAAAAACCAATATGATCAAATTTAATACTTTTTCCATAGCCAAAGGTTATATTAATCTTACCCTTTCTAGCCTCAATAATCCGAAAAAGTACCTGTTTATCACGAAAATCATCCCACGTTAATGG
This sequence comes from Bacillus sp. AFS023182, assembly GCF_002560575.1. Taxonomy (NCBI): domain Bacteria; kingdom Bacillati; phylum Bacillota; class Bacilli; order Caryophanales; family Bacillaceae; genus Bacillus; species Bacillus sp. AFS023182. Next base: position 4,061 of record NZ_NTRO01000027.1, read on the forward strand.
CGAATTAAATTGTTGAAATTCTCCATTATACTTTCCAATCCTGTTAGAAATGCGAAACCCATACTTTTTATAAAAATTCTCCATTTCTTCTAAATAAGGCGTCCAAAAATGATAATGAAATAACATTCAAATCTCTCCTCTGTATTCTATATATTTAATATAATTGTATAAACATGGCGTTATAATCACCTCTACCAGAAGCGGGAATTCTATTAATTTTTCTTCATACTTTTGAGGGATAAATTCTATCAAAAACAATAAAAAGTTCATTCCTTTCTATACAGGAATGAACTTTTTACTTTAAAAATTATACTTATCAATATTATCCTTCGTGAACACAACTCGTTCCGGCAGTACGATAATTCCGTTTCCATCTGCTTCGTAGTCATAGCCTTGAATAGAATTCGGTTCCACCTTTACTTTACCTATATTTGGAACTTCAAAACTATCCCCAACTTTTAATTTCTTCCCTTTTACCACAATTTCATTTGCAACATAAGTTGCAAGTGCTCCTTGTTGTTTTACATCCCATAATCCAAATTGCTGAACCGTTCCTCGTTTTACATAATCAAGCATTACATTTGGAGTTGAAAATCCTGTCACAACTATCTTTTTATCCATTTTTAAGTTTTCAGCAGCCTGCGCCATTGCCGGAAGTGCCGTTGCATCAGGGCAAATTACTGCATTAATATCGGGATACGTTTTTAAAATACTTTCGCCAACCGATAATGATTTTTGTGCGTTATTTTCCCCGTACTGCGTCGTTACAATTTCCCAATTTGGATATTTTTCTTTTATAATCTCTTTTGCTTTTGTTACCCACTGGTTCTGATCTGTTACAGTCGGACTTGAATAGAAGAATGCTACTTTCCCTTTATCTCCAATTTGTGATGAAGTCATTTGAATTAATAGATTTGCAAGTTGCTCCGGCGTTCCTTGGCTTATATAAAATGAACGATCTTTCGGATTCACATCAGAATCCCACGTTAAAACGGTCATTCCTTTTTTCTTTGCTCTCTGTAATGATTGTGAAAGTCCATCAACTGATGTAGAGGAAACCATTAATGCATCATAGTTTTGATTAATAAAATTATTTATATACTTCACTTGGCCTGATACACTCGCCTCTGATGGTCCATCATATTTCACTTGCACGCCTAACTTATCTCCCATTTCTTTTGCCCCTTCACCACCCGATGTAAAGAAACCGACTCCTGTTAATTTCGGAATGAAAGCAAATTTTACATCATCTGCTTTTTTCTTGTCTGCTGTTTTGCTAGAACATGCGATTAAACCAATAATACAAACACACATAATGATTAAAATCCCCAGTTTTCTTCTCATGACATTTCCCCCTTATGCAATTTCCTTCTTTTCCACATAGTGAGTTGCTGTAATTTGAAATGCCTAATAATAACAGAGAGGATAAGTATAATGCCAATAACTACATTTGACTGTTCGTTCGTTAAACCTGTCATTTGTAAACCGTACTGCATCATACCAATAAATATACTTGCTAGTACCGTTCCGAGAATACTTCCTTTTCCTCCAGTGATGAGTGTCCCACCTAATACAACTGCCGTAATAACCGGCAGAATTGTCTCGCTTCCAATATCAGCTCGTGCTGAACCAAAATATGCTGTTAAAAAAGTGCCTCCTAACCCACCTCCTAACCCGGAAAGAATATATGCGATAATGACTACCTTTTTTGTACAAATGCCGGAATATTCCGCAGCTTTTTCATTCGTACCGGTTAGCGTAACATAACGACCATACCTTGTACGATGAAGTAAGAGTGCAAACAAAACAGTCAAAACGAAAAGTAACCATTGTAAATTAGGAATTCCTATAAAACTGCCATTTGCAAGTTGCACGTAAGAATCTGGTAACCCGCTTATTCCCTCATAGCCACTGGCATTTGAGCCACCCGAGATAACAAGTGCAATTCCTGCATATAAAAACATCGTTCCAAGTGTAACAACAAGAGGTTCCACACCTGTCATTTTAATAATTAGCCCATTGATACAACCGGCTAGACAACTAATAAACAAGGCAATAATCGTAGCTACAATAACCGGAAGTCCATTCATCCAGAGCACACCAATAAGAATTGAAGTAAGCCCCATAATGGACCCTACAGATACATCGATTCCACCTGTAACAATTACAAATGTCATCGGAATTGCGGCAATCGTAATAAAAACGAAGTCATTCATACTGAAAAGTAAATTACTAATATTAAAAAAATCATTGTTAAATAAGCCAAAAAGTATGAACTCAATAATAAGTAATACAATCAGAACCCCTTCCCATCTGAAAAATCCACGTGCATACTTCATTGATTCATCCTTCTTTCTTCCAGCTGTCTTATTCCCTTCCATTTTTTCAAAGTACTGTCTAATATAATAATAAGTAACAGTAAAAATCCTGATATAGTACTATTCCAAAAAGCAGGTATTTTTAAGAAGACTAGTGAACTACTAATAACTTCTAAAAAAATTGCCCCTAGTGCTGCTCCAAATATAGAACCTGTTCCACCTTTTAAATGTATCCCCCCGAGAACAGCGGCAGCAATTACTTGCAGCTCAATTCCTGTACCAGTTTGATTTGGCACAAAGCCGATATTCATAACAAATATGCATCCTGCAATCCCGGCGCTTATTCCCGAAATAATAAATGCATATATTTTCACCCTATTTACAGGTATTCCAATGAGACGTGCTCCTTCTCCATTATCTCCAGTAGCATAAAAATATCTTCCAAAAGGTGCTTTCGTTAAAAAAATATATAATAATAGTAAAATAGCCAAAATGATCCATACTGAAATAGGTAGCCCTAGTATCATAACAGAAGACATCTGTTTATAAGACTTAGGAATATCTTCAATCCATTTGCCACCTGTATAGATCAACATTGTTCCTCTAATAATTCCTAACATTCCTAATGTCATAATAATTGCCGGTACACGAAACATCGTAACCCCAATGCCATTTATCATTCCAATGACAGCTCCAAGCAAGATTGCAGCAATAATGGAAATTAAAATGCTATTACCATTTGTCAAAAACATCCCACAAACCGCTGCACTTAACCCCATAATAGAGCCCACTGAAACATCGATATTTTTAGTAAATAATACGAATGATTGACCAATAGCTAGTATGACTAAGATAAGACTTGATTTCATAATTAAAGAAAGCGAACTAAACTGAACAAAACTAGGATTAATCATTCCTACAAGTGCTATGTAAATAAGTAATAAAATGATAATGGATGTTTCATGCATTTTAAATAGATTTGAAAAACGTTTCATTCCGTTACACCTTCCCTTCCTCCATATGCGAGACGTGTAACTTCATCTATACAAATTTCTTCTTTCCCCAAGTGAGAAACAAATTCTCCATTTCTCATCACATATACCCTGTTTGCCAATTGAACAATTTCTTCTACATCAGAAGAAATCAATAAAATTGCAAGTCCGGATTGTTTTAAACTTTGAATTGCCTCGTACACTTCTAATCTTGCTTTCGCATCAATCCCGCGCGTCGGTTCATCAAGAATGATTAATGTAGGTTCACAGGCAAGATATTTAGCTAATACAACTTTTTGTTGGTTTCCACCTGATAAAGATGTCATTTTTTCATCTTTACTAGGTACGGCTATCCGAAACTTACTAATATACGCTTTAGTTAAAGCGCTTTCTTTTTTGTGGTTTAAGAAAAAAGTACTGAGTCGGTGTAAAGACGCTGACGTTATATTTTCTTTAACAGATGCAATTGAAAAGATACCATTACCAGCCCTATCCTCAGGAACATATACCAACCCTTCATCTAGTCGTCTACTCGTCGAATACTTTGCAATTGACTTTCCTTCTAATAAAATAGCTCCCGACCGCACAGGTCTTAGCCCATATAATGCTTCTGCTAATTCCGTTCTACCTGATCCAACAACACCAGCAATTCCTACAATCTCTCCAGCATGTACGGTTAATGATATATTCTGAAATATATCACTCGACAGATTTGTTACCTCTAATACTCGTTGAAAATGTTTTATCGTTTCTTGAGGCGCCTCTTTCTTCTTCTCTTGTTTATAATCTTTTGGCAATAATCCCTCCATTAACATGTCATATGTATAGTCTGATACATTCCCTTGATTCACAATTATTCCATCTCGTAAAATAGCTACTTTATTCGCAATTTCAAAGATTTCCGGAAAACGATGCGTAATATAAATCATCCCAATTCCCTTTTCCTTTAAGCTTTTCATTAACACAAAAAGACTCTTTATTTCATGAGTTGTTAATGTCGATGTTGGCTCATCTAAAATAAGAATCTCTGCTTCTCTTATTAATCCCCTTAATATTTCTACTAATTGTTGCTGCGCAATTGATAATGAACTTCCAATTGCACTTAGCTCTATGTTCCATCCTAAACTTTTTATCAAATCTTTTACCTTTTTACGAAGTTCCTTCTTCTTTGCTTTTATTCCGATACATATATTTTCTTCAATTGTCATATGAGGAAAAATTAACGGTTCTTGTGGGATTAAATAAATACCATTTGAATGTGCTTCTGCTGGATTAGAAAAACTTTGCTCTCTTCCTTTTACATACATCTCCCCGGCATCATAAGAGTATAAACCCGTTAATATCTTCATCAATGTTGATTTCCCAGCACCATTTCCTCCTACTAGAGCGTATACATCTCCGCGTTCTAATTCCAATGTAACCTCTTTTAATACAAGTTGGTTTGAGAATGATTTACTAATTTGTTTCACCTCTAATAAGGGCACATTCTTCACATCTTGTCATCCTCCTTTATGCGGAACAATTTTTGAGAAAATGATTTTTTGTTCTACTTGTTTTGTAGCATTGTATATCCCTTTTTTCATATCTAGAACAAATTTTTCTTCAGCATAATGGCTATTTCTATCGGTATAAACAAAATACATAACACATATGTTTAAGCATTGGTCAATTGTTGAAAGGGATGAAGAGAATGTCACAGCTGAGTTTTGAAGAAAATTTGTTAACAAAAGTAGCCTGGTATTACTATAAAGATCATTTAACGCAGCAAGAGATCGCTTCATTGCTTCACATCTCACGAAACAAAGTCGTTCGGTTATTAGATAAAGCACGAGCTGAAGGTGTCGTTACATTTCATGTAAAAGGTACAGGTTTACATTGCCTAAGCATTGAACGTGAACTGATTAAAAGATTTCATTTAAAAGACTCTTTTGTGATCCCTACGCCAATGGAAAATCCACCTTATTCTTTAGGAAAAGCTGCAGCGCAATATTTAGAGACTCATTTACAGCAAGGAGATTTACTTGGCATTGGTTGGGGAGAAACTATATCAAAAATGCTAGAAAACATCCATTTTGACATATCTATACAACCTTCGATCGTTACTCTTACAGGTGGTGTAAATCACTACCTTCCTAAAAAACAGAACTATCTCAATCACATGCAAGGAGAACTTCATATCATTCCCACACCATTTTTAGCATCTACAACTGAAATGGCACAAAGCATTCTTTCAGAACCAGCCGTTAAAGATATGCTACATGTCGCTTCACTTGCTAATACAGCAATAGTCGGTATCGGTGGTTTATCTCATGATGCAACAATTGTAAAAGAAGAAAAATTAACGCTTCGTGAAATGACCTATATACGTAGTCAAAATGGTGCTGGAGATATTCTAGGGCAATTTTACAATACACATGGAGAATTACTAGAACTTCCGCATCACGCTCGTTTAATTGGTACACCTCTTCCTGTTCTTCGAAAGATGAAACATGTAGTTGGTGTAGCTGGGGGTGAAGACAAAATAGATGCAATTTACGGGGCTTTAAAAGGTAAATTCATTCATACATTAATTACCGATGAGGACACTGCACTCTCCCTATTAAGAAAGGAAGGTGAATCATAATGTCTGCTCTATTAGCTTACGACGCAGGAACTGGTAGTATCAGAGCTGTTCTTTTCGATTTACAAGGAAATCAGCTGGCTGTAAGTCAAAAAGAGTGGGTTCATAAACCCGACTCTCGTTATCCTGGTTCTATGAATTTTGATGTGATAGAAAACTGGAAACTCGTTCAAGAGTGCACGAAAGATGTACTCAAAAAAAGCAATATATCCCCTTCTTCTATTAAAGGAATTAGTGCAACAAGTATGCGCGAAGGATTTGTTCTATATGATAAAGATGGTCAAGACATATGGGCATGTGCGAACGTTGATGGCCGTGCTTCTTTTGAAGTAAGTGAGTTAAAACAGATTCGTTCAAACCTCGAAGTAGAATTATATGAGAAGTCAGGGCAAACTTTTGCACTAGGTGCCTTACCTAGATTACTTTGGCTCAAAAAACATCAACCCGATATATACGATACAGTCCATTCTTTTACAATGTTAAATGATTGGATTCTCTATAAGTTATGTGGTGTGTTACAAATAGACCCTTCAAACGGATGTACGTCTGGTATATTTCATTTACAAAATAGAACTTGGGATAATTCCATTGCTGAGCAATGCGGCCTAACTTTAACATTTGCCCCAAAAGTAAATGAAGCAGGGACAGTTATTGGTCATGTAACAAAACAAAGTGCAGAGCTGACAGGGTTACACGCAGGAACACCGGTAGTTACTGGAGGTGGCGATGCTCAGATGGCCTCACTCGGTTCAGGAGTTGTAACCCCTGAACAAACCTTTATTTGCGGAGGTAGCTTTTGGCAACAAGAAGTAAATATAACAAGCCCAAAAACCGACCCAAACGCTCAAATTCGCGTCAATTGCCACGCTATCCCTACACTTTGGCAATATGAAACAATCGCTTTCTTCCCAGGTCTTGTTATGCGATGGTTTCGAGATGCTTTTTGCCAAGATGAAAAGGCACTTGCTACTAAACTAGGTGTAGATGCTTACGAACTATTAGAAGAACAAGCAAAACATGTTCCAATCGGATCATATGGTATTATTCCTACCTTTTCAAATGTAATGAATTATATTTCATGGCGCCACGCCGCACCTTCTTTCATTAATTTAAGCTTAGATGCTGATAAATGCGGAAAGAAAGAACTGTTCCGTGCAATCGAAGAAAACGCTGCATTTGTAACACTTGGAAATTTAAAATTAATAGAATCATTAACTGGAAAATTCCCTTCTGAAGTTATTTTTGCAGGTGGTGCTGCAAAAGGCAAGCTCTGGCCCCAAATTGTTGCGGATGTTCTCGGAATTCCTGTCAAAGTACCCGTTGTGAAGGAAGCTGCCGCTTTAGGAACAGCAATTGCCGCTGGAGTCGGCGCTGGCATATATGACTCTATGGAGGCTACTTCTCAGGAATTTGTAAAATGGGAGAGCTCATATGAACCAAATGCTGAACATCACAAACTATATCAACGATTCTATCAAACATGGAAATCAGTTTATGAAAAACAACTCCCACTAGCGGATGAAGGATTCACATCACATATGTGGATTGCTCCAGGTGCACTGTAACACATTACATAAAGGAGTGAACAGTATGCTCAAAGTAAATGAAAATGATTTCGCCTATCGCTTTGGTAACCACGGTCCAAAGTATTTAATAAAGGGCCCTAATATTGACCTTGGTGTTGTAGTTATTCAGCCTGGGGAGGAATTTCAAAATCATTATCACACCACATGTGAAGAAGTTTTTTATGCTTTAGAAGGCGAAATTGATTTCTATATTGATAATGAAAGGGTCCCTGTAAAACAAGGTGACGTCTTACAAGTTCGCCCTCACGAATCTCACTATCTTATTAACCACTCAGATCAAATCTTTAAAGCTGTTTTTATTAAGTCACCACATTTACAAGAAAAAGATACTGTACAAACAGAAAATCCAAAATTAATAAAGGAGTGATTGACAATGACTTGGGGATTTCAAAATCGATTAAATACGATATTACCTGATGGAAAAGCAGTTATGTTAGCGATAGATCATGGTTACTTTTTAGGCCCTATCCACGGATTAGAACAACCTTTAGAAGCAGTAAAGAATTTACTTCCCTATACAGATTCTCTTTTCTTAACAAGGGGCGTACTCAATTCCTGCATTCCTGAAGACTGCAAAACACCAATGGTAATGCGTGTTTCAGGTGGTCCAACTGTAGTCGGTAAAGATTTAGCAAATGAGACCATTGTTACACCAATTAAAGAAGCACTGCGGCAAAATGTGGTTGGGGTTGGTGTATCTGTTTTTGTCGGTTCAGAATATGAAACACAAACTGTTAACAATTTAGCTAATGTTGTTTCTGAAGCACATGATTACGGCTTACCCGTTCTCGGTATTACAGCAGTTGCAAAAGAACTCCAAAAACGAGAAGTACGATTTTTAGCACTTGCATCACGTGTATGTGTGGAAATGGGTGCTGATATTATTAAAACGTATTACTGCGAAGGATTTGAAAAAATTACGAGCACATGCCCTGCCCCAGTCGTCATTGCAGGTGGCCCAAAATTAGACTCAATCGAAGACGCTTTAACAATTACATACCAAGCATTGCAAGAAGGTGCTATTGGGGTTGACATGGGACGGAACATTTGGCAATCCGAACACCCAGCTGCAATGATTCAAGCGATACATGGTATTGTCAAAAACGGCTTGCATGTAAAAGAAGCACTTGAATTATATAATGAAGTGAAAAACTAGAATAATGAATGAGAAAGAGCCATAACGATTTCTCCTTTAAGAGAGAAAAGAAATAGTAAAATGACAGACCAAATATTTAGGTCTGTCATTTTACCGTTAAGCTATGTTATATTTCTCTGTTTATGTTTGAAAAGATAAAATACCCTAACCGTTAAGCTAGCTGTGACAAAATACTGTATCAAAAATACTTCGGACTCTTGATTTAAGTCAATGACCAGTCATTATCTTCCTATTAAAATGAAATCACCTTAGTAATATAGGAGGGTATATTATGGCTACTTCAGTAAAAGAACAATCATATCAAAGAAAATCTGCTCTGGTTGCTGGCATATTACTTATCATCATGGCACTTGCTGCATTTTTTTCCTATGGCTTTGCCCATGGAAGTCTTGTGGTGCAAGGGGATGCCAGCGCCACTTTTAATAACATTAAGTCATCAAATATGCTTTTCAAAGCTGAAATCTTCGGTTGGGTCATCATCCTGATCACTGACATTATGATCGCCTGGGCTTTCTACATGTTTCTGAAGCCAATTAATAAAAATCTTTCATTACTTGGTGCATGGTTCCGTCTTATTTATGCGACTATATTGGGAATTGCCATACTGAATTTAATCTTTGTATTGCTTCTCTCGAAAAGTACAGACTATTTATCATTATTTAAAATGGATCAACTTCAAGCACATATGATGCTGTTTCTTGAAGCATTTGAATCTATTTGGTCTATAGGATTGATCATTTTTGGCGGACACCTCATGATTGTAGGCTATTTGGTTTTCAAATCCGACAGAATACCTAAAATCATTAGTGCCTTATTGTTGCTTGCTTCAATAGGCTATATTGTCATTAACTTATTTAACACGACTCTTTCACAATATGATGCGGTAATTTCAAATCTTAAAATTGTATTTAATGTACCAATGATTGTAGGAGAATTGGGATTTGGTATATGGCTGCTATTCAGGGGAGGAAAAGTCCATAAAGGTGTATGACAATTCCCTAAAATTTATCTTTATTGATTCGCTTCTTGATTCTACTTAATGATTCTGGGGTAATCCCAAGATAACTCGCCAATTGATGTTGGGGTACACGATCGACTAAATGAGGTCGTTTTCGTAATAGTGCTTTGTAGCGTTCTTCTGGGGTAGATGCAATAAATGAAGCCAACTCATCTTGTACCTCACCAAATTTGTGCTCGATCATCTTGCGTGTCATTGTTTCCAATTGTGAGTATTTGTTATACATGTCCTTTTCGGAGTCAAGATTACCAACGACCAATATACAGTCTTCTAGACAAATTAAAGAGTACGCGGATGACTTATCTTGTCTATGATGATTGAAATTCGAAATGGCTTGTTCTTCTGTATAGAAATTGGATGTAACCTCTTTTCCTGTTTCATCTATTGAATACTGTCTAACACATCCATTCAATACAAAATAACACTTAGTTGGAACATCTCCTTGTCTAAGGAGTATTGTTCCTTTTTTATATTCCTCAATTTGTACATCTTCAACGATTGCCTGTTGTTCTTCTTCGTTTAGTGTTGTAAATCTAGTCATATACTTCATTAATATTTTTTTCATTTCCCTCTCCATTCAACTCCTCTGATTAAGTCATTATGATCAATATCATCTTTGTGTTACAAAACTTCTTAGCAAGAACCTATTCAATCATACCTTTGAACTTTCTTTTTTTATTATAAATCTACTTTAATATAGGCTTTGGTAAATAGTATTGTTGTTTTTCAGGTATAAAATATGGGAACGTCCGATTTGGACGTTCCCATTCTTATTCCATTAAAGCCACCTGCAATGAAATAACTGTAAAGCTAATGTAGCTTTTTTAAAAGCTGCGTTTCCCTACCCAAGCTCCTTGCATTTTACTTAGGTATACAATTTGCCCAATATGATATGCGTCGTGCAATGTTAAACTCTTCAGTTCAAGCACTAATGATCTTTCTCCAGGGATCTGTCTATACAAATCTTCATGTTCTGATTTTGCTAGTATTTTTTCAAGTTCACGATGAACGTAAAAGTATTCTTGTTTTGTTTCCTTCCAATTTTGAAACGTCTCAGTTGGTAATCGAAATGTAGATTCATTATCTTCTGCCTGGGGTTCATTCGCTGTTTCACCAAGAAATCGCATCAGAAGTCTCTTTTTATAGAAAAGTAAATGACAAACTAATTCCCAAATAGAATTCATTCCCCCCTCAACTGGTTTCCAAATTGCCTGTTCAAAAGTAATATCCTCTAGCACTTTCTCAAGTGGTGGAAACCAGTCTTCTTCATCTAAGCAACTTGCCCATTGTTGTAACAAAAGTGTCTTTACATCCATTTTCTATTCCCTCCAATTTAATCCCTTTAATAGATAATCCCTTTTTCAATTAAACTGGCCCTTTTACGGAACAATGAACGTTTGATTACTCATAAAATTCCGTTAACATCAATTTATCATAAGTTGTGTTAACTGAGAAAGAACAACTGTCTAAAACCATTTTGGTTAATTATGTCCGCTAACGCCATTAAAATTCACTCGCTCTCGGTAATTTCAGTTCATTTCAGAACGATTGTTCGAGTGAATCAAATAACAACATTATTCTTTAACAAAGCCTTCATAAAAGATTGTACAGCATAATAACCTATGGCATAACCTACGCCAGAGAAGAAATAAAAATTATGATACAAGAATGCATACTGTCCGAAAAAGGTTTGGACTATTTATTTACTACCAAAGAGGTTAAATATTATAACCTTACATAATTATTTATTCATCATTATATCTTGATGTTTATTCTGAAGGAAAACCTTATTTTTCCCCCTTTTTTAAGATCCAGTCCAATGCTATTGATTTGAATACCCCTAATTGCTTTATTTATATTTAAATAGGACACTAAATAAGAACTGTTTTACCCAAATATAAATTGATTAATACATATCTAGTCCAAAAAAAAAACATGAACATATTATATTATAACTCTCTAACAAATACTCTAAGAAAGGAGCTATCTATATGTTTGAAGACAAATCTAAAGTTAATTACCCATATGAATTTGCAGAAACTATAACAACACCAGTTAAAAAACCAAATTACACAAAATTTAAAAATAATACAAACACACAACCTTTGGTTATTTCAAAACATTACGTTGAAAAACTTCTATACTCCGAAAGAATCAATGCACCTAAAAACAAATAATCAAAGTTCTTTAAGAAAGACTACATCCATATATAGATGTAGTCTTTTACATACGATGTTTTTATAATTTAAGACTGTTGATAAGCACCCTTCGATGATTTCACATAATACACAGCATGCTCTGCTTTAATAATATGATCCGGTTTTGGTTTCCCGCGACCTTCTCTATGTCCAGCTATATGTTCTTCGCTTGTCTCCCAGCTTTTCCACGCATCTTCAGATTCCCAGCGAATCAGTACAACGACTTCTTCGTCTCCTCTTCTCACCTTTTTAACGAGAACACTTAAGTCGATAAATCCTTCAAATTTTTCAATGATGCCTTCTCCAGTAAAATGTTGAACAACAAGATCTGAAGTTCCTTCTTTCACTGTAATCGTTTTCGTTTCAATAAACATGTATCCCACTCCCTTTGTATGTAAATATTTCTAATATTCTTCCATTATAATTGATTATGATAATTATTTTCAATTAAAACATTTAAGCTGATTTTTCTTGAACAGCTTCATCAAGAAATTTAAAGTACGGAAGTAGTATTCCAGCTAAAGAAGTTACACATATGATAGATCCAATTAATACATATAACGCCCTTACTCCCCATATTTCACTCAATGTTCCTCCAACTAAAACACCTAGTGGCATCGCACCTCTTATTAAAAATAAGCGCACCGAAAATACTTTTCCCATCATATCATTTGGCACAACTTGCTGGCATATTGTCGTGTTATGAACATTAAAAAATGCCATGCATACACCCGCTATAACTTCAATAAAAATTGCTAAAGAGATACTGTGATTGAATCCTAGCGAAATATATGTGAGCCCTCCTATTAATAACGCTCCAAGCATGAGAAGACGCCGACTACGACGCTGCACTTTCCCGACAAATATAGAGCCAATTACGTATCCTAGAGGAAAACCTGCCATAAAATATCCGTAATCAGCATAGCTTGCTGAGAGGTCATCTATTATATACGGAAGATTGATAACCATCGTTACGCCGACTCCAAATTGAACAAATGTGAGAAAAACACCTAACCAGAAAATAATGGGTTGTTTGAAATAATATGTAAATCCTCCAATAGATTGCTTTAACCAACTTTTACGAACTGTTTGAGCTACTCTATGCTCTTGTATAAATAGCAGTAAAGCACCACTTATAAATAGAAACAAACAAACGAAAAATAAAGTTAGCTTTACTCCTATAAACTCAATAACAATTCCCCCTAATACAGGGGCTAAAAACATCATAAGGCGAACCATTCCATCAATATACGCATTCGCTGATTGCAGCTCTTCTTTTGATACAATTGTTGGCGTAATCGCTTGATTGGCTGGTACGTAAAATGGAGTGATGAGACCCACTATCATTTGTACAACAAAAATATGCCATGTTTCTACATTCCCAATGATTATCATAAATAAAGGAAGTGAAAAAGCTAGTCCACGTGTCCACTGAGATACAATCATAATCCATTTCCTGCTCCATTTATCAATGAAAGGACCAATGACAAGTTGTAAAAGAAGCGACGGGATAAAGTAAAGTAGCCACATACTTCCTAAGGCCACTTTTGAACCTGTTAATTGATAAATAAGAACAGAATTACATAGCGTACCAAATGCACCACCTAATTCGGAAATCGCGCTGCCAATCCACATAAAGAAAAACGATCGATTTTTTAAAATATTTTTCCCCATTTTGCACCAACTTTTCTTTTTCATTCTCCTCCTATTGTGCATATTCTATAAAGGTAAAATCATTATACCTTTTGATGTACAAATGCATAATTAATGATTTAAATAGAATTCCAACTCTTTTGATATAGCCTCTAATGCTTTCTTTTTTAAACTATACTTAGCATCTAGAATATCAACTAACTTCGCAGATCTTAAAATTTTTAAATGATGATGAATTGTTGATTTTCCAATATTCAACTGCTCCGTTATCTCCTGCAATGTACGATCTTGTTCAAACAATAATTTTACAATGCGTAACCTCGCTTCATCACCCAATGCTTTATGTTTATGCACTAGAAAATAACTTGGCTCATATGGATCTTCTGGATGTATACTTTCATTTGCAATTGGATAATGAAATATTTTTATATTTTCTATATCAGCTTCGATATTCCATGGTCGGTACGTATATTGCGGGATAAGAAGAACATGATGTACACTGGGCTCTGGAGAATAAGTAACACCGCCTGTTGCCCATTCAACAAATTCTTCTGGTTGCATTTTTTCATTCATTTGACGTTTCGTTTCATAGTCTTGTTTTAGTATGCGTGACAGTTTTTCCGCTTTAGGTTCTATAACAGCTTCATACCATCCTGTCATCACTGCAGTGAGGTGCTCTGTCAGCTTTTTTATATCCACTTTGCAAATAAAATCGATGTAAGCAGGGAAAAATGGATTGCTATTTGTGATTTCTTGTAGTTCTTGAACTGCTTCCCTCTCCCCATTGGCTGCATTCTTTCTCATTTCTTCATATTTATAGCCGACAAATGGAATACATATATACTTTAATTCAGATTCTAACAACGAATTGATATACTGAGTAAACTCATATAAATCCTGAAAATCTTCTTGATATAATAGTTGCAGTAATGCTTTCCACGTATTATGTTTCTCTACGAAATGTAAATGCTCTTGCATTTCCACCGATAATGTTTGTCTAATCTCCTCCCATTCATTTCGAGATTTTTCTAACGTATCAATCAGCCTAGTATTCGTAATGGCTGCAATCCCAAGAGCACATTCGAAAAGTATCGAATACTTTACTTGAACGTCATATGTTTCCCTTTTTCTACTCGTTACATGTAAAACTTCCATTGTATCCCTCCTTATTTTGTTATGTATTAAATTCTATAAATATCGAATTTAACCTTCTATAATTTTAGAATTTTAAAAAATCTAAAAAAGACGCATATATCATTGGTACAAAATTAAAAATAACCATAAAAAAAGAGATGCAATTTGGTATTATCCCATTTA
>NZ_NTRO01000028.1:0-249731 GCF_002560575.1 Bacillus sp. AFS023182
TCGATGTTGCATGAGCTTAATCTGACGGCAATGTAGATTTAAAATAAAGTTTGATAATTTATAATAAAGATTGATAATTAGTAAAAGAGTTTGATAAAAAGGTCTATTTTGTAGGGAAATTGCTTATGCATAAAATAAAGCTAATTTTTTGTATACAGTAGCTATAAACTCTCTCGAGATTTGGAAAATAGATTCGCGAATCAACCAGGTTTCCAACCTGATGTGGTGATGAGCTGCGAAGCTATTATGAGTGCAGTGACATAATTAGGAGGTTTCCACTATGACAGCTTTATTTAAACCTATGGCGTTCCATCTGAAAACTGAACGACTTGACCTGAGTATGTGGGAGGAATCAGATTCAGCCTGGTTGAGAAAATTAATTGGCGAACGTGGTGTGGACATGCCAACCCTTGACTCCGTTCGTAGCTATCTTATTGAGATGCGCAAGAAAGCGGCTGAAAATGGCATTTCTCTTCTCACTATCCGTAGGCGAGACGAAGGCGATTTCATCGGGTACTGTGGCTTGATTATCGGCCGTTCCACCCTTGAAGAGCCTGAGATCGCATACGAGTTGTTCCGCAGTGTTCATGGTAAAGGATATGCGACCGAGGCAGCATCCGTTGTGCTGGACGCTGCGATTGCTACCGGGCGTCACAGACTTTGGTCGACTGTGGGCGCTTGGAATGTTGCGTCCCTTCGAGTTCTGGAAAAAATAGGATTTAATCGACATCACAGTACGTGGGACGAGCGCGGTGAGATTGTTTGGAACGTACGCGATTTTTAGAGATCCCGACCTAATTCGAAACTATGGAAAAGGAGAAAAGGTCATTAGTTTAGGGGAGAATCCACATCGCTATCAACCTAATAAAAAAAAATACTCCCTAAAATCAAAAAATACGCTATTCTTTCTGTAGACTCATAGGAAAGGATGGCGTGCACTTTAATAGCACAGGTGCTAGAATTGTTGCAGCCGAATATGCGTCGACTATAGATCGACTCTTATATAACAGGCATTAGGTAGTAGCAATTAATTTTGTATAAGGTAGGGTGCATGAAGGAGGAATTATGATGGGGGAAGGTAGGAAAGTTTCTATAGTAACGGGTGGTGCATCGGGGATAGGCCAGGCGCTTTGTAGCGAATTAGTATCCCGTAATGTCTTTGTCATTATCGCAGATATTAATAAAGTAGAAGGAAAAATTGTAGAGACTGAGCTAAACGAAACTGGAATCAATTCTAGGTATGTGTACTTAGATGTTACACATTTTGAAAGTGTGGAGCGAACAATTACGGATATATATAAAGAGTTTGGTAGATTAGATTATCTCTTTAATAATGCTGGTATTGCTATGTATGGCGAATTTTATGATATGTCGATTGAAGACTGGAAAGAAATCATGAATATTAATTTGTGGGGAGTCATTTACGGAACTCAAGTTGGGTATAATCTTATGAAAGATGAAGGATTTGGCCATATTGTGAATACAGCATCAGCAGCAGGACTTGGTCCCTCTCCTATATCCTCAGCTTATTCTACAACGAAACATGCGGTTGTAGGTTTAACGACATCTTTACATTATGAAGCAGAAGAATATGGGATTAAAGTAAGTGCATTATGTCCGACATTCGTTGATACTCCTATTTTTGATACCGCAAAAGCAGTTCATATTGATAAATCTGTGATGACAGAACAATTGAAAAAACAAAAAATGATGTCTCCACAGCAACTTGCGAAAATTACCATCAATGGTATTCATAAAAATAAGCCGATTATTTGTCCAATGTCAATGCGAAGAACAATGGATATTATTTTTACTTTGTTTCCATCAGTTCATAGAAAATTGATGAGATTTGTTTGTCAAGTAAGTAGAAAAGCTCGCATGAATTAATAAAAAAACACGCTATTCTTTTTTGTAGAAATACAGGGAGGAAAGGCGTGTTTTTTATATGTATATCTATTTTGATTTTTCAACATATAAGTAGCTGTTATGCAAAGTAAAACATGCCCTACACTCGCTTTCTTTATTTTCATCCTTGCATGTGTTGATTTGAAATTAAGCTGCACAGTATATAAAAAGTCATATCAATTTGAAAAAGATGAACCAAAATATCTTATTTCAATAACAACTGTGATTGTATGTTAAGAAAGGAATGATTATTTTCAATCCTTATTCTATAAAGGTTCATTATTCGTACTTGTTCTTCGGTTAATTCCTCTTTATTCCAGTACGTTTTTTTAACTTTTCATTTTCTTATAAATACAATATTTTAATCAAAATGGGTGTTTTTGCCCATCCCCTCGAAAAGGGGGAATAAGAAAAAAGCAAGCTTCCCTTTTAATATAACAGGAAGCATAACTTTGCATAAAATGCAGGTTTATGCTTTTTTTGTGCAAGAATATACTTCTCAAAAGTCATGTAAAAAAGATATTTTAGCGGTTAGCCTTATAAGTGTTTGGTGTGAAACAATTAAAGAATTAGAATTACTAGGGGTAGCACCACATTGCTATCAAGCTAAGAATTACAAATACCCCCAAAACGAAAAAATTGACATCTCCAGATGAAAATGTACAAACTTTTTGTTTTTGGGACACTTCAAGATACAACAAAAACAAATTACTAAAACTGCAACAAGGTTTCTAGCCAAAATAATCTTTAGTGCAAAGAATTCATAGTTTTTATCCCAAATAAATGTAACATCTTATAATTTTCACGTTTTTTCAGTTAAACATATAATGTGTTATTCAGTTTATAGTAATATATTCTTTACTTTTTGTAAAAAATATATTACTATCGAGTTGAGATAACTGTGTAATAGAAGAGAGGAATGACATGCTCGAAAATAATATAGCGGTAGGAAGAGCTGAAAAAAGATGGACGCAACAACAATTAGCAGATGCAGTTGGTGTCAGTCGACAAACTATAGTAGCTTTAGAAAAAAATAAATATAACCCTTCTTTGATTTTAGCTTTCAAAATTGCTAATTCGCTTGAGAAAGAAATAACTGATGTATTTAAATATGAGGAGGATGAATGATGGTTAATATTGCTACGATTGTAATTTGTGTGTTGGTAGTATTAGTGTTCATTGCAGAAATTTACAAAATTACGTTTGAACGTCGGATGGAGTCACAAGATGAGAGAGGACAAATGTTCATCTTTAAAATTAAGTCACTATCTTATACTGTTCTAACGGTTGGTATATTAATTGGAGTAGCATTAATAGCAATATTTAAGTTAATAGATAAGGAATATTTTATTTATTATGTAATGCTTGTGTTTTTTATTCAAAGTATAGCATCATCCATTTATTTGGCTATGGTTCGGAAAGTATAAAAACGGTTTACTAGATATAGGAATTACGTCCCATCGCTATCGAGCAAACTGTACACAAATATTAAAGTTGTTAAAAAAATAATAAAGTCCTTTAAAAATTAAAATAGTTATTTAAAAAGATGGTATGAATTGGAATTTCACACCATCTTTTTATTTGTATGCTATATAATGAAAAGAAAGAATATTTCGATATTATGTTCGTAAAAAAGGGCTGTATGCAGGAGGAGTTAATCAAATGTTAGGGTTACCCCATAGCGAAGTTTTTTTAGTTCCTTGGACTGAGGAATGGGAAATCGAATTTTCAAAAGAGAAACAATTGATTGAAAAACAAATTGGAGAATACATTTTGGCAATACACCATATTGGAAGTACTTCTATTCCACACTTGAGTGCAAAACCTATTATTGATATTGCGATTGAATTAAAGAATTTTGAAAATGGTGTGAAATGTATTGCTAAGTTAGAACAGTTAAATTATAGGTATAGAAAAGATGTATTACCTGAAAGATATTATTTTAATAAGGGAGAGCCGAGAACACATCAAATTCATATGTATGAAAAGGGTAATAAATATTTAATTAAACAATTGTGTTTTAGAGATTACTTAAAAAATAATAAAACTTCTCGGATTGAGTATGAACAGTTAAAGATTCAACTTTCACAGGCTAATCCCAATGATAAACATAAATATGCAGATGATAAAACAAACTTTGTTAAATCTATATTGGCTAAAATAAATAATTAAAAAAGGAGGCTATGTGTAACTATTCGCCTTCCGAAATTAAACAACTTTAATATTCTTAAAAAATCGTAAAGCGAAAGAAAAGCTAACCTTTTAAACATTTTTAGTAACCATCTATCAGCGTACAGATAAATGGTTACTTTATTTTTAAGAATATAATTAAACGACTTTATTATCTCTATACATAATAGATTTATTTTTCTCTAAATTCTGTTTATCATAAAAATAACAACTTTTTAATGAGAGGTGTCAAATTTGGAAACAAATATTTATTTTATTCGACATGCACATTCACAATCATCTAAATAATATACAACAAATATTTCCCGATCTTCATCTATTTCTGATGCACATCTTTTTAATGGCCTGCCCTGTAGAGAAGGATTAAAAATTAAAAGATGAGGTAGTAAGTCAGAAGTACTTTCTTTCTCAAGAACATGAAGCACCTCTCTTTGCGATGGGTCATCTTCATATTTTCGGTATTCAACACATCTAAAGTTATATTTCTTTGATTGAGTTAGGTAAGTTGTTTCTTCCTCCAACTTTTTAAGTTTAATTCTCACTACATCATCAACCCAAGAACCTATATTCTCGTAAACTACACCATTACTTACAATGTAATCAGTTATTAATCTCGCAGATAGCTCTTCATTTTTTAAGTTTTTACGTGAAAATAAAACTTCTTTCGTTTCAGTAATATATTCGATGGTATTCATTTTTGCATCAGCCTCCTTCACTTAGTTTAAAATTAGCTTATACTATAAATAAGACAGATTTTGTCATATTTATTGAAAAAGGTGATTAAATGTCTAAGACTAAACGTATCATTAGAATCATGCTGGCATTAAACAATAATAATTCCATTACTGCAAAGGAACTTGCTAAATCCGAAGGAGTCTCAGAGAGAACAATCCTCCGAGACATACAGGAGCTAAGTGAAATTTACTTTCCAGTCTATTCAGAAAGAGGTAGAAATGGAGGGTTTAGTACAATGAAAAATAAAATGATCCCTCCTATTTGGTTTAGTGAGGATGAAATAATAGCTTTATTTTTTGCAATAGATGCCATGCAATATGTTGGCTCCACTCCTTTTTCTTCTTCATATGAAGTAATTTTAAATAAACTGTTCAATATGATTCCTCAGGTAACTTCCGATGCAATTGAGAATACTAGAGACAAAATCTTGATGTGGCAACCAAATATTAAAGTAGATAAAAAGACGCTAAGAGACCTTTATGATGCATCTATAGAAGAGAAAACTGTAAATATCTTATATGAAACAACAGAAGATGAAATCTATAGAGAGATAGAACCTACGGGCTTATATGTATATAACGGGTATTGGTATTGTCCTGCTTACTGTAGAATGAGAAGAGGCATAAGGCTTTTCAGAGTAGATCGAATTAAAAAAACAATCATTAATTCTAACTCTCATTCCACTAATATCCATTTGAATGTTAAAGAATGGTTGTATTCTGAGTATGAATCTAATCCCATAAAGCTCGAAGTGAGTTTAAGCAAAGAGGGAAAAAGAAAAGCTGAGAGCATATCATGGTTAAGAGATAATATGGAATATAATTCGGATGGAACCGCGAAAATAACAAAGAATATTAACCCTTCAGAAGAGTGGTTTTATGTTGAACTACTTTGGAGTATTGGACCTGAAGCAGAAATAATAGAACCTGATTTCATAAAAAATAAGCTTATTGAAAGGGCTAAATCAGTGATAACAAAATATCATGACTTGTAGCTTAATTTGTATTTAATTTTATACTACTAGGCTGGATTGCTGCATAGATAATTGTTCCTTTATTCAACTAAAGAGTGCGATTGTGCCATAAAATAGATAAAAAATAATCAAACTTATTTCAAATCCACAACGCATGATGTTCCTATTAGCCACGAATTGTATTTATCCTCCTAAGTCTATTAAAACGCCAATATCCCCTACTATTGGTTTAGAAAGTAGGGGATATTTTTTGTAAAAGATTTACCGTTTTTTCTCAAAGCACTACATTACATTTAGAAAGAATAACGTTTTTTTACACTTAGGGGTAGTCGGAATTCTTAAGTTGATGGGCATGTGGCGATATCCCTTATTAACAATTTAATCTTTTATTCTAGAAATTTAAATTATATCAGGATGTTATTATGAATAACCTTTTCCTCTAAAATACTCTACACGCTTATCTACTCGTCGTTTCTTTTTATATTCCGTAGTCATAAGCAATGCACCCATTACAAACAAACTATTACTCACAATGATCCAAAGCATAGATAAATGTTGCGTTGTCAATAAACTAGGAAAAATTGCAACACACATGAAAAAAATCCGATGAAAGAACACTGCTATACAAACAGATAATGTAGTTAATAAAATTAAGAAAAAAGAAATAAATAGTTCCATATTAAAAAAACGCCACTGATATTCTTCATAAAAGTAAGCTATAATTTGTATTTCACATCCTAAAAATCCTAGCATATGACCAAAAACATGAAATTTATATCTATCTTGTTGCCTTCCCAGTTTCACAGCTAAACTTATAAGAGTACCCGTTACAACTCCAATCAATATAAATACTGCTACGTACCATAATGGTCTACCGATAGAAATGTCGACACCATAAAAGCCATAGAGCATAAGGGTTATACATACTCCTATCATTATAGTAGACAAAAAAACATCATATTTTTTATATAGAAATTTCTTTTGTAAAATCAACGAACTTATTAACATACAAGTACATGCTATTAAAGCAATATAAATAAAACCCCTCAAATCTCTCCCTCCTACATAGTAAATTTTACCATAATATTAACCTAAGCCTATATTCATGGGATCCCTAATAGAGATAACAGTAAGATCTATGATGTAAACAGTGAAATGACTTCCGATAACAAGAATTATTTGAACACAAAAGTCCCCCAGTTAAAGAATCTGGAGGACTTTTAATAGTCTTCTAAATACATTGAATCCCGATAATTAGAGCTTATGTAAACTGGGTATGTATAGTGTATTCACTTAAAAAAAACATTACCTAGCCCAAAATAAAGAAAATTTAATCATAAGAATAACTTGATAGAAAAACATGATATGATAAAAATAGTCCAAAAATTATAAATTTAAAGATAGTTAACGGTGAGAGAGGCTTTCTTTATGACAAACAGAAGGTCTTTTATCGGTAATGATTTTAAGGGAATAACACCTAATTAACTATAAGTGGTAGAGGTATTCTCTAAATTCGAAAGGGGAAAATTTATGATTAAAACCGCTGTGAAACTTGTAGAATTAAATGCAGAAAACTGGTATGAATGTTGTGAATTAGAGTTATCCGATGGACAAGCAGAATATATTGAACCAAATGCTATTTCAATAGCTCAATCAAAATTCGAACCAACTTTAAAACCTTATGCAATTTATTGCGAAGAAAAAGTGGTAGGATTTTTAATGTTTAATTCTGAAATGGAAGAACTTGATGGGTATTGGGTATATAGAATAATGATTGATAAGAAATTCCAAGGTAATGGTATAGGGAAAGCAGCAACTAATTTAATGATTGAAGAAATGACTAAATTACCAAATGCAAAAAAAATAGTAGTAGGTTATCATCCTGAAAATAAAGGAGCTCATTATTTGTATTCGAGTTTAGGTTTTGTTGATAATGGTGACAGGTTTGGTAAAGAAATGGCAGTTATAAGATATATAAATGACTAAGAAATCAATATAAAAAAGAAAAATTCAGAGTCACATATAGGGAAGGGTTTGCTTTTACTTCTGATATCGGGACTTACGTTAATTAAACAAACAAAGAGGTCTTAATAGACCTCTTTGTTTTATTCATCACTCAATAGTATTTGCAATTTGGACTAAGACTTTTGATGAAGCTTTATCTAATCCTCTACTATCAATGATTAGCATATATTGCCAACCATTCCTTTCAAATGTAAGAGTATCAAGACTTGAACTTTCCCTTATATGAAATAATATTGCTTTCGATTTATCCTTCAGTGTATATACACCCTTAGTCAGTTCTTGTTTAATTGGAATTGTATACTCTAAAGGGCGGATTCTTATCATATAATGTTTCGTACCCGTATGCTCATTTATATACTCAATTTCAAAACTGTCATTTACACTATATTCATTGTTATTACAATGTCCAAATTGATGAGTAAATTCTACTGATGGTAGCCTTGTCGGTAATGTAATGCCTCGTTGAAATAATTTTTCGCATTCAGCTATTGCTTCTCCGACAGATTTATAACCAATCTTATACCAAAACTTTTCAACAGAATGCTGTTCTTGAGCTTTAGCAGGAGTATTAATAACACTGATAATTAAAGCAAAAAGTATTGATATCAATATTATATGTCTTTTACTCACTAATGGGTTCTCCTTAAAAATACTTGCAATATACTGTATTGTTTATCATACCCTTTAATCTCAATATCATTTTTCACTTCCGATAACACTGATTATGTGAAAAGAGAGTAGTCCGTAATCATGTTAATAATGTAATGCAAAAACTAAGAGTCAAAGGATTTCACAAACAGTTATCATGTTTCTTCGTATAGCGTAATTTCAATTATAATGATTAGGCCAACTTTGTAGAAAAAGTTGGCTGTTTTTTCTACTGTCTTTCGTTTTATCCCGATATTTTAGGACAGTAAAACTCCCATCTCAAAATTTAGCGAAGGCTAAGAAGTTAGGTGGGAGATGAAGAAAAACCCCACTGATTAAAGTTTTACTTTATACCAATGACAGTAATGTTTAGAGACGGAGGGGGGATTATGCTGCGAATGCATAGTTAATTTACTATAAGCACTACACCGAGCCGGATACTTTCGGATTTAACAACATTGCAAAATCAACCATGTATTTTCAAAGTTTCTTTGCAATAAATCCTCTTTTTTGATCCAGAAATACAATAGACCAGTGTCTCCCCAATCCATTTCAGACTCATCGTTCGTATCAAGTTGTAACAGTAACATCCAATCTTGAGGACTACCGGATAAACGCTTTATTTCTTTCTCTGAAGGGTATCCATTTCCTAAAGAGATTCCGTTTGTAACAAGATGACACTCTTCAGCCATTTCTTCTGATTGTATAGCTTGTGCGGAGCCGAGTAAATGATGCAATCCATCGATATACAATTCTTCTATTTCTTTATAAAGATCCCATTCATCATCATGTGATAAACCTGTTTCACCGACTTTTTCTTTTGCTAATGTCCACGTTTCTTGAAATGAAATGATTGAAGGAGGGAACACTTCTGTTTGAAGTTCTCGTCGTTTTAGCTTTTCTATATTTTCCGTGTACATAACGCGGTGTCTTCCGGTATCCCTTGGATCAAATCCCCACGGTTGTTCTTCTGCGTCATAAAAGAAATACAACATGCCTTTTGTAGGTAGTGGGTTTCCTCTGTGATAGGATTGTACTTCTTCTAAATTCAGTTGCCCAATAAAGTGTAGCGGTATGTCGTTATATGTTGGAATCTTTAATTCATCAGGTAAATCTGGAAAACCTCCTAATTTTGACGTTCCGATTGCTATTTGCTCATCAGATCCTTTACGTAGATGAATTTGAATTGCTCGGTCAAGAGAATTTAAAATATGCTTTTCTAGATGAATGGCATTATACTTTTTGAGCGCATTTTGTAGAGTTTGTTTCATTATGTATCACCTCATTCTTATTGTACAACAATTTGGTAATGTTTTCTGAATAAGTAAGAAAATAGTGAAAATTATGTTAAAATATCATTAGCATGGAAAAAGGAGGAATATTTTATGACAAAAGATCGTCTTGCCCAAGTAGATTTAACGAAAAAAATGGAATCAAAATCAAAGTATAATAAGAAACTTGAGAAGTATCAAAGGCGCTTATTAGCGCTACAGCAAATTTTACAAAAAGAAAAAATAGCTGTTATCATGGCCATGGAAGGTTGGGATGCAGCCGGAAAAGGGGGAGCGATTAAACGAATTACTGAGCATCTTGATCCGCGTGGATTCCAAGTAAATCCAATTGGTGCGCCTGCTCCTCATGAACAACGTTACCACTATTTGCAACGCTTTTGGCGGAAAATTCCCCAGTATGGTCAAATTACTATTTTTGATCGCTCTTGGTACGGTCGTGTATTGGTTGAGCGTGTAGAGGGTTTTGCTACAAAAGAAGAATGGACGAGAGCATACGATGAAATCAATGATTTTGAAAAATTATTAACGGATGATCATTACATAGTAGCAAAATTCTTCTATCATATTAGTAAAGATGAACAACTGGCACGATTTAAGGATCGGGAGAAAAATCCTCTGAAGAGATGGAAAATTACAGATGAAGATTGGCGCAATCGTGAAAAGTGGGATGAATATGTCCGGGCAATGGAAGAAATGTTTGAGAAAACAGATAAACCGAATGCAAGCTGGAATATTATCGCTAGTAACGATAAATTATATGCACGTGTGAAAACATTGAAAGTGATCATTTCATTAATTGAAAATTATTTTATAGAGCATGGAATCGAATTACCATCATACTATCATGAAATGAAAAAGGAAATGCAAGAGGAAAGCGAACAAGTACAAAATTAAATTATGTCCTCTTCACCATAAGAAGTGTACGCAAAAAATGAAGAATATAATCGGAAATTGATGATTTTGTTTATGCCCATAAGTGAAGTTTATTCTTGTGAAAACTACATAATTATGCTAAGATTTATGTAACTTTTAATGAACGGAGGGGTCTCCTTTGATTTTAATCAGATTACGTCTCAATACTTTGTGCCAATAATTGAATAGCGCTCAAAGGCTCTGTCTGTGTACAGAGTGAACGGGATTGGTCTGCCTATTTTAAAGGAACCCTTTATTGAACAGATATGTGAAAAGAGGGAGGGACGAATACGCCCTCTTTTTGTTTTGCCTTTATAAATAGAATGATGTGATATATGTGTATGCTTCCTTGAATACGTATATCATTTGGGACTTATTGACCATGTAGCAATTTGAAAGCAATGCTTTCTTTTGTTTATTTGGTGTACTCTCATCCGTTTGCAAAAAGCACAGGCAGTGACCTGTGCTTTTTATTTTACGTAATCGAAATGGAGGAATTAATGTATGGAAGAACTAGTGCAAAAAGCGATATTAGTTGGAGTAAATTTAAATAATGAAAGTGATTTTGAATATTCGATGGAGGAGTTAACAAATCTTACGGAAGCGTGTGATGTGGAAGTTGTAGGGCGAGTTACACAAAATTTGCACCGCGTGAATCCATCACATTATATTGGAAAAGGGAAAATTGAAGAAGTTTCTACTTTTGTGAAGGAAGCAGATGCGAACATGGTGATCTTTAATGATGAACTATCACCTTCGCAAATTCGAAATTTAGAAGCTGATTTAGATTGTAAAGTCATTGATCGTACAATTTTAATTTTAGATATTTTTGCGCAGCGTGCGAAGACAAAAGAAGCACAGTTGCAAGTTGAAGTAGCACACCTGCAATATATGATGCCACGTTTAATCGGTCTTCGTGAATCTTTAGGAAGACAGAGCGGCGGCGTTGGTACGAAAAACAAAGGTGTCGGTGAGAAGAAATTAGAATTAGACCGTCGTAAAATTGAGGAACAGATTGCAGCGTTAAATAAAGAGTTAGAAGCGCTTGTCGCACAGCGCCAAACGCAGCGCAAACAACGTAAGAAAAATGAAATTCCTGTTGTTTCCTTAGTAGGATATACAAATGCGGGTAAGTCAACGATAATGAATACGATGCTGGAGATCTTTAACGGTTCTACCGAGAAACAAGTATTTGAAAAGGATATGTTATTTGCGACGCTGGAAACGTCAGTGCGAAATATTGAACTTCCAGATAATAAATCATTTTTATTAACAGATACAGTTGGGTTTGTAAGTAAATTACCGCACCACCTTGTGAAAGCATTCCGTTCTACATTAGAAGAAGTAGCGGAGGCAGATTTATTGATTCATGTAGTGGATTATGCAAATCCAAATTATGAACAATTGATTGAGATTACAAACCAAACTTTAAAACAAATTGGTGTTGAAAATATTCCAACGATCTATGCGTATAACAAATCAGATATGATGGATGTTGAAATCCCGAAAACTCAGGAGGATCGAGTGTATCTATCTGCAAAACAACAAATTGGGATTGAGGAACTTGTAGAAATGATTCGTTCGCACATATACAAAGAGTATATAAAGTGTGAGATGTTAATTCCGTATGATCAAGGGAAAATGGTCTCTTATTTCAATGATTATGCACATGTTATATCTACGAGTTATGAAAATGAAGGTACGAAAATTTCACTTGAATGTAAGACGAGTGATTTTGAAAAATATAAACATTTTGTCATTTAAAATGAAAAAGACATTGATTTTATTTGGAATTTTTAGTTATACTAAAAATAGCATGAATGAAATGAAAAGAACGGAAGGGTGACCCAATTACATGAAGTACTAATCCTATTTACGAAAGCAAACAATTGAAGGTTTTTTAGCATACGATAACGCTGTTATTTGTGATGCCTTCAATTTGCGTTTTTCAGAATAGGATGGGACTTCTATAGTTGGATCTAAAAGGGATAGTCTCTTTTGGTATGCACCTATAAATGATTGATGCCTCCTATTCTGAATGGATATAGGGGGCATTTTTTGTCTCCTACATTTGATAAAAGGAGATGTTACTATGTTTTTATTAGAAGCTAATTGTATAAAGTATTATGTAAAGGATCGTTTATTATTAGATATAGATCAACTACAAATTCAGCAAAATGCTCGAATTGGGTTAGTAGGTAGAAATGGAAGCGGGAAAACAACGTTATTTCAAATGTTAGCTGGGGAAATTTCTCCAGAAGAAGGAAATGTTATTCAACGTACTAAATGTGAACTTTTACCGCAACTTAAACGGACGGATACAACGAAAAGTGGTGGTGAAGTGACGCAAGAATATATTCAAAAGGTTTTTGTGAAAGACCCAGAACTTTTACTAGCAGATGAGCCGACAACAAATTTAGATACAGAACATATCGAATGGTTGGAGAAGAAATTGAAAAAGTGGCAAGGTGCATTTGTTGTTATTTCACATGACCGTGCGTTTTTAGATGCTCTTTGTACAACTATATGGGAATTGAATGAAGGAAAGATAAAAGAGTATACAGGCAACTATAGTGATTATGTAAAACAAAAAGAAATAGAGCTTCATCAAGAACAATTAGCTTATGAAACATATGAAAAAAAGAAAAAGCAGCTAGAAGAAGCAATGAAACTAAAAGAGAAAAAAGCTGAAAGAGCAACAAAAACGCCAAAAAAAGTAAGTAAATCCGAAGCGAGAATTACAGGAGCAAAGCCATACTTTGCCAAAAAGCAAAAGAAGCTACAAAAAACAGCATCGGCCATTGAAACGAGGTTAGAAAAGCTTGAAAAGGTAGAAAAAATAAAAGAAATTCCACCGCTTAAGATGAACCTGCCGAATGCGGAAACGTTTAAAAATCGGATTATTCTTCGAGTAAAAGATGTAACAGGGAAAGTTGGTGAGCGTGTACTTTGGAGCAAAACGAGTTTTCATATTCGAGGTGGGGATAAATTAGCGATTATCGGCTCAAATGGAAGTGGGAAAACGACACTTGTAAAAATAATTATGAATCAAGAGTATGGCATTAGACTTTCACCAGCTATGAAAATTGGTTATTTTAGTCAAAATTTAAACATATTAGATACGGAAAAATCAATTATCGAAAATGTCCAGTCTTCTTCCAAGCAGGATGAAACACTGATCCGAACGGTTCTTGCGAGAATGCATTTTTTCAGAGATGATGTTTATAAGCCTGTAAGGGTTTTAAGTGGCGGTGAACGAGTGAAAGTAGCGCTGACGAAGTTATTTTTAAGTGATATTAATACTTTAGTGTTAGATGAACCGACGAACTTTCTCGATATGGAAGCTGTTGAAGCGTTAGAGTCTCTTCTAAAAGAGTACGAAGGAAGTGTAATCTTTGTCTCACATGATCGCCGGTTTATTGAAAATATTGCTACAAGAATTTTAGCAATTCATGATCAAGAGATTAAGTTATTTGATGGAACGTATCAGCAATATAAACTCAATCAAGTGGAAAAGACGCGAGATACGAAAGAAGATCAGCTTCTTTTACTTGAAACAAAAATATCGGAAGTACTAAGTCGCTTAAGTATTGAACCATCTGAAGATTTAGAAATAGAATTTCAAAAACTTTTAAAAGAAAAAAGAGAATTATAATTAAATTTTATTTAGAAAATAAAAAGTACATTACGACTAATGGAGTGATGTACTTTTTTTTCTGAGCTAGATGTTGTTTCTTGTTTTTGCCACTATGCAGATAAAAATACTAATAATGTGAGTGAGGGTGCAACAATTTCTTTTGTCTTTTCTTCATAGTTTTCATGCTTTGCCTTCATTTCTGTCTAAGTATAAAAGAAGAAAAAATCGCTATAATTAAAACTGGTAATTCTTATATAAATATAATAGAGTAAATAATTTATATAAAATCGAAGTTGTGTTACTGGAAAAAGAGATAAAACCATTATAGAATAGGAAATGTTTCAAAAATCAGAAATTAGTACAGTAAGTGTACGGTTTATAGGTTGTATTTTCTGTTTTTAGGGAAGGAGAGAGTGAACTATGCAGGCAGTGTCAAAGGAAAATACAGTGGATTCACCGACGATTTATCGTATTTTATTTGCGATTAGTTTCGGCCATTTTTTAAATGACTCGATGCAGGCTGTTGTACCAGCGCTATTTCCTATTCTGGAAAAGTCGATGAATCTATCTTATATGCAAGTAGGGTGGATTGCATTTGCATTAAATATGACGTCATCGATTATGCAACCTGTATTTGGGATGTATTCAGATAAGAAGCCGTCGCCATTTCTCCTGCCACTTGGTATGTTTTCAAGTATGCTTGGGATGATTGGACTTGCGTTCGCGCCAAACTTTATTATCGTTATTATTTCTGTTTTATTTATTGGGTTAGGATCAGCGGTCTTTCATCCAGAGGGAGCACGGGTTGCTTATATGGCAGCAGGTACAAAGCGTGGTTTGGCGCAATCTATTTATCAAGTAGGAGGAAATACAGGGAATTCTCTTGCACCCATTTTTACAGCGTTAATTTTTGTTCCGTTTGGGCAAATTGGATCACTGGGATTCACAGCTTTTGCAGCAGTAGGTATTGTGCTATTAATTTTTGTTTCAAAATGGTACAAAAATGAGTTAGTAAATGGTGCGGTGCGAAGAAAGAAACGAGCTGCACTTGATGCTGAGAATGCAATTGTAAGTACGCATATTAAATTTGTAATCATTCTTCTTGTTTTCTTAACCTTTGTTCGTTCTTGGTATGGAGCTGGCATCGGGAATTTCTATCAATTCTATTTAATAGAGCATTACGGTTTGTCTATTAAAAATGCGCAGTACTTTGTATTTGCATTTATGATTGCTGGGGTGCTTGGTACATTCTTTGGTGGGCCTTTGGCCGATCGATTTGGTAAGAAAAATATTATCGTATTTTCAATGCTAGGTTCTGCACCGCTCGCACTTTTATTACCATATGTTTCTCTCGCATGGGTTGTACCGTTATTTTTATGTATTGGTTTTATTAGTTCTAGTAGCTTTAGTGTTATCGTTGTATATGCACAAGAACTTGTCCCGGGAAAAGTTGGAATGGTGTCAGGCTTAATTGTAGGTCTTGCGTTTGGCCTTGGAGCGTTAGGGGCTGTTGTTCTTGGGAAGTTAGCAGACGTGTATAGTCTGCAATTTATTATGGTATTATGTAGTTGTTTACCGTTAATTGGTCTTACGTCATGGTTATTGCCAAGTGATCGAAAATCACGATAGAATAGGGGATGCGCTATGAAACTATGTCATAATGTTACAGAATTAATTGGAGATACACCAGTCGTACGATTATCACGATTTGTTCCAGAAGATGCAGCTGATGTATATGTGAAATTAGAAATGTTTAATCCGTCTCGTAGTGTGAAAGACCGCGCTGCGTACAATTTAATTCATATGGCGGAAGAACAAGGTCACATTAAGCCAGGTGATACGATCATTGAACCAACTAGTGGGAATACAGGAATTGGTTTAGCAATGACCGCAGCTGCGAAAGGATATAAAGCCATTTTAATTATGCCAGATAATATGTCAAAAGAACGGATTAATTTACTTAAAGCATATGGAGCTGAAGTTGTTTTGACGCCAGCAGAGCAAAGAATGCCAGGAGCAATTGCAAAAGCGATAGAATTACAAAAAGAAATACCAAATAGTTTTATTCCACAGCAATTTGAAAACCCAGCAAATCCCAATATCCATCGTTATACAACAGCTCTTGAAATTTATGAGCAAATGGATGGAGAGTTAGATGCTTTTGTAGCAACTGCGGGAACAGGTGGAACGATTACAGGAACAGGGGAAACTTTGAAAGAGAAACTACCAAATATATATATTGCAGTAGTTGAACCAAAAGGATCTCCCGTTTTATCCGGAGGTGTGCCCGGGCCTCATAAGTTAGTAGGAACAAGCCCAGGGTTTATTCCTAAAAATTTAAATACAGAAGTGTATGATGAAATTATTCAAATTGTAGATGAAGAAGCGTTAAGTACAATGCGAAATTTAGCAAGACAAGAAGGCCTATTAGTAGGTCCATCTTCAGGAGCTTCCGTGTATGCTGCAATCATGATAGCGAAACGATTAGGTGCGGGTAAGAAAGTATTATGTATTGCACCTGATACGGGTGAGCGGTATTTAAGTATGGGATTATTTGAATAAGATATATTGAGAGAGTATGCATGGTGTATACTCTTTTTTTATTATAAAAGGTAAATTAAGGTTTAATATAGAAATGAATGAATATAAGCAAAGGAGAAGGAAGTAGTTTTAAGGAGGAAATAGAATGCAGTTAATAGATAAAGCAATAGAAATGACAGCAATTTATAAGCAAAATCCGAAAATAGAGGCAATTATTTTGGCAGGATCTGTAGCAAGGAAGTTACAGGATGAACATTCAGATATTGAATTACATATTTTATGGTCAGCATCGCCAGCGGATGAAGATCGTCAAAAACCTATTAAAAGTATTGGTGGAACTATTTTGTCATATCATCCTTATGAAGAGGAAGAATGGTCAGAAACATATTTGACGACAGAAGGGATTAAGCTAGAAATTAGCAACTTTTTAACAACGACAGTTGAAAAGTTTATTTCTGATGTAGTAGATAAATATGAGACAGATTATGAGAAACAATGCATCGTATCATCGATTCATGATGGTGTGAGTTTATACGGAGAAATGAAAGTAAATCAGCTAAAGGATAGAGTTGCAGAATATCCAGAGGAACTAGCGAAACGAATGATTATGGAAAATCTTTGGTTAAGCAATCGCTGGCATAATCGCGAGGCACTTTTGGCACGAAAAGATTGGCTTATGCTTTATGATATCATTTGTGAAGTGCAAAGAGATTTATTTGGTGTTTTATTTGGCTTAAATAAACTGTATGTGCATCATCCAGCTTTTAAGTGGATGTCTTATAATATTGAACGCATGAAAGTGAGACCTGAAAATTTGTATGAGCGTTTAACGGATACGTTATTAGGAAATCCCGAATATAGTGTGAAAGAATTAGAATTGCTAATTCAGGAAGTGTTACACTTGGTTCATACATATACTCCAGAACTAAATATTGATGAACAACAAAAACTTATTCAGTATGTAAAGTAGAAAAAAGAAGAGATGTAACGATAAGTGAAGTTACATCTCTTCTTTTTTATTTTATTAATTTTCCTAGCACAGGTAAACGCTGAATACGATCACCGAGAATGTGTGAAGCCAGACCACTTTTTAATACGAAAGTAAGATAAACCAATCCTCCAACTGCGCCGCAGATGATAACGATGAGTAATGATTCGATATAAGGTTGTCCAGGGATTAGCCATCCGACAATCGCCTTTAATCCCATTACAACAGCAGACATTGCTGCTGAATAAATTGTAATAAGGAATACTGTTTTAGCCGTTTCTGCAATATCAAACTTTGCAAATTTGACAATGTAATATAGCATCATGATATCAGAAACGAGATATCCAAGAATCGTTCCAAGTACTGCTCCATGTCCACCTAATAAGTATATAAGTGGTATGTTCGCGATGATTTTTACAAGAATACCAATGGAGAAAGCAATCATTGTTTTTCTCTGATAATCAATTCCTTGTAAAATAGCTGCTGAAACTGTGAAAATGGCACTTAATACGGCTGATGGTGCATAAGAGATTAAATATTGTGATCCGCCTAAAGCTGTATCAGGGCTCATATATATCATACGGAATGAATCGTATGCAATGCTGGCGAGTCCAAAGGCAGCAGGGATTGTAAAGAATAATAACAATTGGAAAATTTTTGTGATCTGTTCTTGTAGTTCATCAAGTTTTCCACTTGTAAATGATTTTGTAATTGCTGGAATAATCGTAAGGGAAAATCCAGTTGCAAGTGAAGCGGGAATCATAATTAATTTTTGAGCATAGTTCGTTATATAAGCAAATATCGCATTTGCTGTTTCAAGCGGTGTTCCGATTGCCCTTAATGCATCGGCTACAGTATATTGATCCACTAATGTATAAAGCGGTATAGCAATCCCTACAAAAACAATTGGGATTGCATAACGAAGTAGCTCCATATAAATGCTTCTTAACGAAATGTTTGAAGCTCGTGTTTTTAATTCGCCCGCAGGTGGTTTTAAGTGATTATATTTTTTCCAATACATAATTAAAATCGAAATACTAGCAATTGCTCCGATAACCGCTCCAAATGTAGCGACTGCAACAGAAGAAGCTACAGAACCGCCTAGTAATTTTGAAACGATAAAACTACCTACTAAAATGAAAACGACACGTGCAATTTGTTCTACAACTTGAGAAACAGCACTTGGTTTCATATGTTGAAATCCTTGGAAATATCCACGTGTGACACTCATTGCTGGAACAAGAATGAGCGCAAAGCTTAATGCTCGCATTGTAAGTGTTACATCAGCGATAAACTCCGGATCTGGTGTTTTGGAACGAATAATAAACTGAGATACGTAAGGAGCTCCGATAAATAAGATTAAAAATCCGGCGAACCCCATGAGTATCATCAGTTTTATACTGGAGTTATACAGTTTTTTACTTGTGTTATAGTCACCTAATGCATTATATTTAGCCACAAATTTCGATACGGCAATCGGAATGCCAGCCGTTGAAAAACTAAGTAAGATACCATACCAAGAATATGCATATGCGTATAGGGCAACCCCTTGTTCACCAACTAATAGTTGAAAGGGGAAGAAGTATATAAAGCCTAAAATACGCGAAATCATTGTGGCACCACTTAGTAAAGCAGTTCCTTTTAAAACTTTTGAAGTAGACAAAGTTTTTCCTCCTACTCATGCTGCGTTACAATCATCTTATACTACTATAAACCTGTCGGTATATTTAATAAAGGATAAACCATAAGTGTTACAATAGTATTCATCGAAAAGTCATATTTTGAATTTTTATTATGAAAAAATAGGAATCTGATACATAAATATTCAAAAAATTAGTTGACACTATTTTTAATGTATGATAAAAATGGTAGTAATCAATTCGGAAAATAATATTTGAGCAATGAAAGGGTAAAGTAATGGAAATCTCCCTATATCAGAGAGCTGATGGTTGGTGTGAATCAGTATATAGATTATTCATGAAGTTCGTCCTGGAGCATCTTTCATAAATCTCACGTTGTGAAGAAATGAAAGACGGTAGTGTATACCGTTATCAAATAAAGTGGTGAAGAATTTTTCACAACTAGGGTGGTACCGCGATATATATCGTCCCTACGTTTTTACGTAGGGGCGTTTTTTATTTAGGGATTATTCTTGTTGTATCTTCATAACTAGGGTGGTACCGCGATATTTTATCGTCCCTACGTTTTCGTAGGGGCGTTTTTTATTTCGGGTGTTTCTTAGTGTTCTTCACAACTAGGGTGGTACCGCGATATTTTCATCGTCCCTACGTTTTTGTAGGGGCGTTTTTTTATTTTTGAAAGGAAGTGGTTGTATTAGAAAGGAAACAGGCTAGAACAATACGAGTAAGGACGAAATGTATGAAAGAATAGAAGAGAGAGGAGATAAAAATATGAATTCACAGCAATGGACATCGAAATTAGGTTTCGTTTTAGCTGCAGCAGGATCAGCGATTGGACTTGGAGCAATTTGGAAGTTCCCATATATGGCCGGTATTGGAGGAGGCGGTGCGTTCTTCCTTATTTTCATCGGTTTTACTTTACTGATTGGTTTACCTTTATTATTAGCAGAATTTGTAATTGGAAGAAGTACACAAAAAGAGGCTGTGGATGCATATAGAGAAATCGCTCCTAAAACGTTATGGCAATGGCTTGGTAAATTAGGGATTGTAACATGTTTCATATTACTTTCTTTCTACAGTGTTGTTGGAGGTTGGATTTTATTATATTTATGGAATGCAGTTACAGGTAGATTGTGGGAAGGGAATGGTGCATACGAAGCAACATTTGGTGAAATCATTTCCAATCCGTATTTAGCAGTTGGCTCACAGCTATTATTTATTCTTATTACTATTTTTATCGTAAGTAAAGGCGTCCAAAACGGTGTTGAAAAAGTAAATAAATATTTTATGCCAGCACTATTTATTTTATTTTTCGTGTTAATTGTTCGTGCACTTACATTAGATGGAGCAGGAGAAGGTGTTCGCTTCTTCTTACAACCGGACTTCTCGCATGTAACATCTGAAATTGTTTTATATGCGATGGGACAATCATTCTTCTCTTTATCTGTCGGGGTAGCAGTAATGGTAACTTATAGTTCCTATTTACCAAAAGAAGAAAGTCTGCCGCGTTCAGCATTTTCTATTGTTGGTTTAACACTTGTTATTACATTGCTTGCTGGACTTGCGATTTTCCCAGTTGTATTCGCATTTGGAATGGAACCATCTCAAGGCCCAGGATTATTATTTATTGTACTACCAGCTATTTTCAGTAAAATGGCATTCGGAAAACTATTTTTCATTGTTTTCTTATTACTATTTTTCTTTGCCACTATAACATCAGCAATTTCTATGTTAGAAATTAGCGTTGCCTCGTTAACAACAAAAGGTAAAGGGAAACGTGAAA
Organism: Bacillus sp. AFS023182; assembly: GCF_002560575.1. NCBI lineage: Bacteria > Bacillati > Bacillota > Bacilli > Caryophanales > Bacillaceae > Bacillus > Bacillus sp. AFS023182. The sequence goes on from NZ_NTRO01000028.1 coordinate 21,270, forward strand.
AGGTTGCATTGATTGTTGGGTTATTAATTTTCGTTGTTGGGATTCCATCGGCACTATCATATGGTGTGCTAAGCGATGTGAAGCTCTTTGGAAAAACAATATTTGATTTAGCAGACTTTGCAGTAAGTAATGTACTTATGCCGCTTGGTGTTTTATTAGTTGCAATCTTTGTTCCATTAAAAATGAAGAAAGACGTATTAATGAAAGAACTTGGTGTAAGTAAAAATAAAGGATATAAACTATTTGTTTTATGGCTATGTTTACTTCGCTATGTAGCACCAATTGCTATTATTATCGTATTTTTAGATGTGATTGGAGTAATTTAAAATACAAAAGGCTCTAGCATAACATGATGCTAGGGCCTTTTCACTGTAGAATTATCTTTTTTGCAATTCGTTTACAGTTACAAATTGATAACCTTTTTTAGATAAAGAATCTAAAATACCTTCAAGTGCCTGTAAATACTTTTCAGAATCATCATACATGGAATGTAATAAGATGATAGAACCAGGTTTTCCATTTTTATTTACATAGTTCACTTTATCAGAGGGTGAATTGTAATACGTGTCAGGCTCAAGGTCCCAAGTAATGGTTTCAATGTGATGCTTGTTTAAATAGTAGGGCAAGCCGATTAATTTTTTTCCATTCGGTGGCCGGAAATCAATTTGATCTGTATATCCTGTTGCGCGAATGAATGTATTTGTTTTTTCAATTTCTTCTTTCATAAAAGAAGGTGTCTTAAAAATCATTCGATTATGAGAATATGTATGATTTCCAAGTTGATGTCCAGATTTTACGATTGCTCGCCCTAATTTTAAGTTTTTCTCTAGTTCAGTTCCAATAACAAAAAAAGTAGCGTTCGCATTATAGTTATTTAAGAGTGGTAATGTTTTTTCTACATTTTTTGTAGGACCATCATCAAAGGTTAGTGCAACAATCTTTTGATTTGTTTCTACTCGATTTGTTAATTCACCAAATAATTGATACGTTCGTGAATTCATGAGTTTATAGGCTCCAAATAGTAAGATGAGAAGAGTGATTAGTATAATGAATGAGGTAATGATTCTTTTTTTCATTTCAATTTGTATGTATTATATCAAAACAAATAAATTACTGCTTTTCTAAAAATCATGAGGATGCAAGAAAGAAAAAGTTGTCATATAATAAGAATCAAAAGGTATATTAGGAGGTGTTGATATGGTGATTACAATACAATTGCCAAATACTGCAGCGTCTCATGCAAAGCCAAGTATGGAAATGGCGATACTTTGCGTGAGGTAGACAAGTAATATACAATCGCCAAAATGAGCTCGTATCATTTCTTTTATATTTGGCTTTGCACCTTATTGAAATGAATCATAAAAAATAAGGGGCGAGCAGAAATGAAATACGTAAAAGCAGCGGCTGTTTTACCAGAAAATTTAATTATAGAAATTCAAAAGTATGTGCAAGGTGAAACAATTTATATTCCAAAACAGGAAAATACACATTATAAATGGGGTACACGATCTGGAGGAAGAAAGCAACTTGATGAGCGGAATCGAGCGATTAAATATGCATTTAAAAGCGGAGTATCTATTCATCAATTAGCTGAAGAATATTTTCTTTCGAATGAAACAATTAAGAAAATAGTGTATTCTAAATAAAAATGACGTAAGCACTGATTATTTTATATGAAATAATCAGTGCTTTTTATGTAAACTTTGTTTCTAAATTATTTTCTGCATTTTATAAAATGAGTTTATTGTATAAAATAATAAGAGATCAACAATTTGTATGGAGTGATAACAATGGAAGCATTTATTAGAAGTGATCAATATAATTTTATAAAATCACAAACTCATATTCTAGTGCACGGGCATGCAACAGCAAATGATAGAGGTGTTATTACTGCCCTGAAGTCACTTGCAATAGAAAAAGTATTACATGTTTTTGAAAATCTTACTGCTGAACAAAAAGAATTAATTGATACGATTTTAACAGTTGAAAATAGAGAGGATGCAGAAGCATTTTTACTCAAGTTAACCCCATATGTCATTCCTTTTCAGGAAGTTACACCGCAAGCGTTAAAAAAGTTATTTCCTAAAGCTAAAAAACTGAAGCTCCCTGAAATGGAAGAAATAAATATGAAAGAAATGTCATATCTAGGTTGGATTGATAAAGGAACTGGTAAAAAGTTTATTATAGCGAAAAACAGAAACAAGTTTGTTGGTTTGCAAGGAACGTTCCAAAGTTTAAATAAAAAAGGCATTTGTGCATTGTGCCACGGTCATGAAGAAGTAGGAATGTTTTTAGTTGAAATAAAAGGGGATATACCAGGTACTTTTGTTAAAAAAGGAAATTATATCTGTCAAGATAGTATTGCTTGTAATCAGAATATGAAATCGCTTGATAGGTTGAATGATTTTATTGAGAGATTGAGAAAATAAATTATAGCTGGAGTGATAAATATAGAAAATAAAAAGGACGAATATCTTTCGTCCTTTTTATGCGTTATGTCATGATTTATTCAATTTTGCATAGATAAAAAAGTACGGAGAGAAAGTAATGAATCACTTTTTAAATGGCACAATTTTTGCATTGTAATAAAAGAAAAAGGTATTTAAAGTAAGTTTCTTTTAAATGTAAAAATCATGTTTAAAAGGGGAAATGAGAAATGAAATATCCACTAACTCCAGATGTAAAACCAGAGTTTTGTACGACAGGTACATTTATGAGATTGCCATCAAGTAATGAAAAAGCAAAAGTTGCAATTTTAGGAATGCCGTTTGATACGGCTGCTTCCTTTCGCGTCGGTGCGCGTTTTGCTCCGCAAGCCATTCGTCAAGCATCTATGACGCTATTTCCATATCATCCAATTCACCATGTATATCCGTTCGATGACACAAATGCGATTGATATTGGTGATGTGTCTGTTATTCCGCATAATATTCATCGCAGCTATGATATAATTGAAGAAGCTGTTTTTGGTTTAATGAATCAAGGAATTATTCCAATCGGACTTGGTGGAGATCATTCAGTTACATTAGCAAGTCTTCGTGCAGCAGCTAAAGTTCATGGACCGGTAGCAATGATTCATTTCGACTCTCATACTGATACATGGGATACATATTATGAGGAAAAATATTGGCACGGTTCGCCGTTTATACGTGCACATGAGGAAGGGCTATTACAACCAGATAAAGTATTTCAAATTGGAATTCGAGGAACATTGAATCATCCTGGTGATATAGAAGCTAGTAGCGACTTGGGATATAACGTCATTACAACAGCGGAATTATGTAATCGTGGTTTTGAGAGCGTTCTTAAGCAAATGAGGGAAACGATTGGCGATACACCGTGTTTCTTAACATTTGATATTGATTTTGTAGATCCATCTTGTGCGCCTGGTACAGGTACGTTAGAGGTGGGGGGATTTAACAGCCGTGAGACATTAAATATGGTGCGCTCATTAAGTGGGTTTAATTATATTGGTTTCGATTTAGTAGAAGTATTACCGCCATATGATCAATCGCAAATTACGTCGCTTTTAGCTGCAACACTTGTGCATGATTTTGCTAGTTTAATTGCGTTGCAGTTGAAAAATGAAGGGAATAAGTAAGGAGTTAATTATTATACTGAAATACAAAAAGGCCAATGAAACTATTTTTCATCGGCCTTAAAGATGTCCATTTATTATTTCTGTTGCCAATTTTCCTTAATAAAATCTTCACGACCAGATTCTTTACGCTCCTGAGCATATTTCTCAGGATTTTTTTTATAAAAATGTTGATGGTATTCTTCCGCTTCGTAAAAAGGAGCGGGTGGACGAATTTCTGTTACAATTGGGTCTTTAAACATACCACTTTTAGCTAGCGCGTGCTTTGATTTTTCAGCTAGCTCTTTTTGATTTTCATTATGATAAAAAATTGCTGTGCGATAGGATGGACCACGGTCAAAAAATTGTCCGCCGTTATCGGTTGGATCAATTTGTGGCCAATATAAATCTAGCAATTTTTGATAAGGAAAAATAGAAGGATCGAATGTAATTTGAACAACTTCTAAATGTCCAGATGTTCCAGCTTTTACTTGTTTGTATGTTGGATTTTCGATATGACCACCAGCATAGCCTGAAACAACTTTTTGAATACCTGGAAGCTCATCAAATGGTTTTACCATGCACCAAAAACAGCCACCTGCAAAGGTTGCGAGTTCGTATGTTTTTTCTGTCATTGCTGTAATCCTCCTAAATAGATATGTTTTATCTAGTATTATATAAATTGTTTTATTCCGCAATAAAAAAGATTTGCAAATATGTGTTTTTATAAGCAAGAGCCGCCACTCACATCGATCAATTGACCGGTAACCCAACGGTTGTCAGGGAAGCGAGAAATGTAGCCGTATCTGCAATGTACTCTATTGCACCTTGCTCACTTCTTAGATTACGTAAAGAAAGTTAAAGGGATCGTAGACAGTGAGAACATGTTTGGTAAAGGTAAATACATATGATTCGTCTAATATTAACTCTCGGTGTCAGCAACCGGATAACTACTTAAGGCTGAAAAAGAATTTGCTAATTTTTTCGCAAAATGTAATGGGGGTTCCACTGATTGGAGATGAATGTACATGACTAATGGACTCGTATATAACCAATGGTTGTGTAAAGCACTAACAATAATTCCCTGTTGCACAATTGCGCGCATAAATGAAGGGATTTCTTCTTGTAAAACAGCAATTTCTCCTAAATTTAAAGCATTTCCACTTTGATCCAAAGATTCAAAACTTACTCCTACAGGTATTACATTGCCACTGAGCTTTCCTTGAACAAGCACATTAAAATTGCGACGTAAAGATACCGAACAACCATTTTGATTTATTTTACTTTTTCCTTTAAGAATTGTAGCAAATTGTCCGCAAAGACTATTTAAATCATTCATGGATCTACTCCCCTTTATCGTACAAAATGATTTGTCTTATATTCTCGTATAGTTCATGCGCTAGGCTCATGCAGATTTTTTTAAACTTCTTTGAGCTTCAAAGAGGCGGTGTTGATCTGTATGTACAAATTAACTCATATGATTACTTATGCCTCCTTGCTCTAACACATTAAAAATAGGACGAATCAAGGAATTGTACTTTAATAATTAAATACAATTCCTCTTCTACAGCAAAGAAAAACAGGTCACAATGTGTGAATTCTTAAAAATTTATGACCTATTAATTTCAGAAAAAGTGGGAAATGAACATGAAACATATTTTCGTCAATTCAAAAAAGTTTCAGCTTGAATAGGTATTAGTTCTATATGTTATACCATCATTGTTCCAATAATTCCTGTTATGGGAAGTTCGATTGCTTGTAAAGTATAGTCCTATGGATAATGGAAGGATAAAAAAATATAGAACAGGGCATGAATAGTAGGTATAAATTAAATTTACTTTTGTAGCTATTTTTATATAGAGTCATGTATTTAGGTTAAATACACCTTTTCATGAAGGTACGATTTATTTTTGTATTGGTGAAATAATCAAGTTTCATGTTCGGTAACTGGATTGTCTGTGATTTAGAGTAAGTGTAGGGAATTTTATCTAATGTGATTTTTTGAAAAAAGGAGTTTGTATGAAAAGAAACATAGGTAAGAAAAAGACTGGACTACTAAAAGGAGTAATGCTGATAACAAAAATAGCTTTAGCTTCTGGTTTATCATGGGAATTAGCAAAAATGCTAGGATCAAAACATCCTTATTTGGCACCACTGACTGTTATTCTTTCTATACAAGAAACAGTCCAACATTCTGCCATGTATGCTTTTTACAGAATTATCGGCACTATTTTCGGGATTTCCGTTACCGTTTTTATTATCAATCATTTAGAAGTTAATGGGTGGACGATAGGATTATTATTGCTTGGAGGAATGTTGCTTCCAGTTGTACTAAGGGTACATAAAACAATAATACATCAAGTGGCTTTAACGATTTTATTAGTTTTTGTCTTTGTTCATAAAACAAATTATTATGTCATAGATCGAATCAGAGATACTATTATAGGAGCACTTATTGCCGTTATTATCCATATGATAATTTTCCCACCCAATTATGTGAAGGAAGCTCGTCAGACTTTAAGTCAGTTTGGATTTCATCTTGTACAGTTGTTTGAAAGAGCAGCTGATTGGGTAAATACGAATTGTGGCTCTGTTAACGGGCAGCAGTTAAGAAAAGATGTGACGAACCTACTTCAGGAACTGCATCAAGTGCAAAAAGATTTTAAGCTGGCGGAAAAAAGTTTGAAATTGAATCCATTTGCTAAGAATAAAAAACAAATATTAAAACAAAACGAACAATTCCTTGTGCAGTTAAAGGTAGGGTATATCTACCTTTCTAATATAATCAATACATTTAGTGACTGGTCTAACACAGACTGCATTTCAAAAACGGATCAACAACAATGGACGATTCAACTACAAATGCTAGGAAGGTACATAGAAAATCAACTCAATAAGAGTTCAGAGGATCGTCAAAATTTTAGGGTTTCTAAATTTCATCTGGATTTATTAGACTTATCTTCGATTTCTGTACAAATCAATATCTCACCAGAATTAGAGCACTATAGATATCAATTGGGTTTGTATAATGAAACGCTTAAATTTATTCAAGAGTTAAGGAAGGATAATTATTAGTAGCTCGGTTCTTGTACAAGAGAATCTGTGGGGATGCTAGGTTAGCAAAAAAGCTTCTTCTTAACATACCAAAATCTATGTTTTAACAAAAAAGATCCACATTTAAATATTTTGATTATAATTTAAAATATAAATTTTTCGAAAAATATATTGACAATGAAAAGATCAAAGTCCTATAATACGTGTAACAACTAAAGTTGAATTGAGAATTTTCTAACTTTTATATATTGTATATGCAGGGAAGAGGAAAAGTAGATGATTACGAAAGTTTCAGAGAGCTGCCCCGTGGCTGTGAGGGTGGTAACGATCGAATCATTGAAAATCACCTTGGAGCATCGCTTACGAAAGGAAAACTGAGTAGAGGGCGGCGGTTTCATCTCCGGTAAAAGGATGAAAGTCTGATAGGACTTACAAAGCTTATATTTTGTGAGAAATATAAGGAAGCTGAGTGGTAACGCGAAACTCTCGCCTCAGCAATCNNGATTGCTGAGGCGAGAGTTTTTATTTTAGAAAAGAGAATAGAGTAATGCAAAGAAGAGGAGAGTAAACGATATAGATTGTTTCAGAGAGCTGCCCCGTGGCTGTGAGGGTGGTAACAATTGTATCGGTTGAAAATCACCTCAGAGCACTGCCCTCGAAAAAACTGAGTAGAGCGCAGCGGAGTTGTTCACGATAAAAGAACAAAAGTCTAATAGGACTTACAGAGCTTGTATTTCGCGAGAAGTATAAGGAAGCTGAGTGGTACCACGATTCCCTCGTCTCAGCAATGGATTATTACACGTTTGTAGAAAATCGATTGTTGAGGCGAGGATATTTTTATAATTAATTTACAGAAGATTTAGAAAAATATATTCTTCTCAGCAATCGATACAAAGATGGATTGCACATAAAGAGATAAAAAAAGAGGAGCGATGTAGGATGAAAAACCAGTATATCTATATGAATGGAGAATTAGTAGAGAAAGAAAAGGCTGTTGTATCTGTTTATGATCATGGATTTTTGTATGGAGACGGCGTATTTGAGGGGATTCGTAGTTACGGAGGAAATGTATTTTGTTTAAAAGAACACTTAAAGCGTTTATATGAATCTGCGAAATCGATTTTACTAACAATCCCAATGACAATCGAAGAGATGGAACAAGCAGTTTTACAGACACTACAAAAAAATGAATATGCAGATGCATATATTAGATTAATTGTTTCAAGAGGAAAAGGGGATTTAGGGCTGGATCCAAGAAGCTGTACGAAACCAAGTGTCATCATCATTGCGGAACAGTTAAAGTTGTTCCCGCAAGAGTTTTATGATAACGGGCTTAGCGTTGTATCGGTTGCGTCTCGTCGGAATATGCCAGACGCACTTGACCCACGTATTAAGTCGATGAATTATTTAAATAACGTATTAGTGAAGATTGAAGCAGCACAAGCAGGTGTGCTTGAAGCGCTTATGTTAAATCAACAAGGGTATGTTTGTGAAGGATCGGGAGATAACGTGTTCATTGTGAAAGATGGAAAAGTAGTAACGCCACCTGCCTATTTAGGAGCTCTTGAAGGGATTACAAGAAATAGTGTCATTGAACTTTGTGAACGGCTAAATATTCCTTGTGAAGAAAGACCATTTACTCGTCACGATGTATATGTAGCAGATGAAGTATTTTTAACAGGAACTGCAGCGGAATTAATTCCAGTTGTAAGAGTGGATTCAAGAGAAATTGGAAATGGAAATCCAGGGGAAGTAACAAAACAGTTAACGGAAGAATTTAAAAAGTTAACGAGAGAGCGAGGAGTGCGCGTTCCGGGACTAGCAGAAAGTTTAGCTTAACAAACAGGGGAAGGAGTTATTGAAATGGTGGAACAACATGCAGTGTGTGATGAAGTATATAGCGGAGAAGTAAAAAAAGTAACAGGTGCCGGACATGTGATTCACTGCTTAAAAAAATTAGGTGTAACAACCGTGTTTGGCTATCCGGGCGGAGCTATTTTACCAGTTTATGACGCGCTGTATGACAGTGGTTTGAAACATATGTTAACGCGTCATGAACAAGCTGCCATTCATGGTGCGGAAGGATATGCGAGAGCCTCTGGGGAGGTCGGGGTAGTATTTGCTACCTCCGGTCCAGGGGCTACAAACTTAGTTACTGGTTTAGCAGATGCATATATGGATTCGATTCCTTTAGTTGTTATTACCGGTCAGGTAGCGACACCTCTCATTGGAAAAGATGGATTTCAAGAAGCGGATGTTGTGGGAATTACAATGCCGGTTACAAAACATAATTATCAAGTACGGGATGTAAATCAGTTATCACGTATATTGCAAGAAGCATATTATATTGCCAAAAGTGGACGGCCGGGTCCGGTGTTAATTGATATTCCAAAGGATGTTCAAAATTCTATTGTAACGAATGTTTTTGAAGGAGAAGTTCAAATTCCTGGTTATAAGCCACGGATCGAACCAGACAAAATGCAGCTGGAGAGCGTGGCAGAGGCAATTTCAAAAGCAGATCGCCCGCTACTGTATATCGGCGGCGGTGTCATTCATGCAGATGCATCTGAAGAGCTTCTAACATTTGCGGGGCGGAATCAAATTCCAGTCGTTTCAACTTTAATGGGACTTGGTGCTTATCCACCAGGAGATCCTCTGTTTTTAGGGATGCTTGGTATGCATGGGACGTATGCTGCAAATATGGCAGTAACGGAATGTGATTTGCTTCTTGCATTTGGAGTTCGTTTCGATGATCGAGTCACAGGAAAGTTAGAGTTATTTTCACCTCATTCGAAAAAGGTACATATCGATATTGATCCAGCGGAACTTCATAAAAATGTGACGGTAGAATATCCAATCGTAGGGGATGTGAAACGAGCGATGCAGATGTTAGTAGATATGCGAGTAGCATGTCAAACTGATGCATGGGTAGAGAGAGTAAGAACATGGCAAGAAGAATACCCGCTGTCATATGAACAGAGTGAATCAAAATTAAAGCCGCAGCATGTGATTCATTTAGTAAGTGAACTAACAAATGGTGAAGCAATTGTGACCACAGAAGTCGGACAGCATCAAATGTGGGCAGCGCATTTTTATAAGGCGCAAAAACCGCGAACATTTCTAACATCTGGTGGACTAGGAACGATGGGGTTTGGATTCCCAGCAGCAATCGGTGCTCAGCTTGCATTTGAGGATAAGCCAGTTGTCTGTATTGCGGGAGATGCTTCATTTCAAATGAACATTCAAGAATTGCAAACAATTGCTGAAAATAATATTCCAGTGAAAGTTTTTATTATTAATAACAAGTTTTTAGGCATGGTCAGACAGTGGCAAGAGATGTTCTATGAAAATCGTTTATCAGAATCACAGATTGGATCACCTGATTTTGTAAAAGTAGCAGAAGCATATGGAGTAAAAGGTTTGCGCGCTACAAATCCAATTGAAGCGAAACAAGTCATGTTAGAAGCATTTTGTCATCAAGGACCAGTTGTTGTTGATTTTTGTGTAGAAGAGGGCGAAAACGTATTTCCCATGGTCCCTCCTAATAAAGGGAATCATGAAATGATTATGAAGAGGTGGGAAGAATGAGTCATACTTTTTCACTCGTTGTCAATAACGATCCTGGAGTTTTACTAAGAGTATGTGGGATTTTTGCTCGGCGTGGTTATAATATTTCTTCTTTAAATTTAAATGAAGGAGAAACAAGAGAGATTTCGGAAATGAAACTTATAACAGTTTGTACAGAAAATGAAGCGACATTGCTCGTAAATCAGTTGAAAAAGTTAATTGATGTTCTGCAAGTAAACAAATTATAAGGAGTGTATGTGAAAATGAAAACATATTATGAACAAGATGCGAATTTAGAGGTATTAGCAGGGAAAACAGTGGCGGTAGTTGGTTATGGTTCACAAGGTCATGCGCAAGCACAAAATTTACGTGATTCTGGAGTTCGTGTTGTAGTCGGAGTTCGTCCAGGGAAATCATTTGAGGTAGCGAAAGCGGATGGTTTTGAAGTAATGCCAGTTTCAGAAGCGGTACGAACCGCAGACGTTGTGCAAGTATTATTGCCAGATGAACAGCAGGCGCATGTATATCGAAATGAAGTAGAAGAAAATCTTCGTGAAGGACAAATGTTACTTTTCTCACATGGATTTAATATTCACTTTGGACAAATCCAGCCACCAAGTTACGTAGATGTAGCGATGGTTGCGCCGAAAAGTCCAGGACATCTTGTTCGCCGTGTTTTCCAAGAAGGAAATGGGGTCCCTGCATTAGTTGCGGTTCATCAAAATGCAACTGGGAGAGCGTTTGATGTTGCTCTTGCATATGCAAAAGGAGTTGGTTGTACACGTGCTGGTGTAATTGAAACATCATTCCAAGAAGAAACAGAGACGGATTTATTTGGAGAACAAGCTGTATTATGCGGAGGGGTAACGGCACTTGTAAAAGCAGGTTTTGAAACGTTAACAGAAGGAGGATATCGTCCGGAAATTGCGTATTTTGAATGTTTACATGAGCTTAAATTAATTGTTGATTTAATGTACGAAGGCGGTTTAACGAATATGCGCCATTCTATTTCAGATACAGCAGAGTTTGGTGATTATGTAACAGGATCTAGAATTGTTACAGATGAAACGAAGAAAGAAATGAAACGAGTTCTTTCGGAGATTCAGCAAGGCGAATTTGCAAAGAAATGGATTCTAGAAAACCAAGCTGGGCGCCCGACTTATAATGCAATGAAAAAAGCAGAGCAAAATCATCTACTTGAAAAAGTAGGAGTGGAACTCCGTGAAATGATGAGTTGGATTCAGGGGTCAGAAGGAAAAAAGTTAGTAAAAAAATAGAGTGAAATTAGATGAATAAAAGTGAACAGGAAAGGATTTGGAAAAATGAGAAGCGATATGATTAAAAAGGGTTTTGATAAAGCACCACATCGAAGTTTATTAAAAGCAACTGGTTTAAAAGATGAGGATTTTGATAAGCCCTTTGTAGCCATTTGTAATTCTTTTATTGAAATTATTCCAGGGCATAAACATTTAAATGAATTTGGTCGCCTTGTAAAAGAAGCCGTACGTGCAGCAGGAATGGTTCCATTTGAGTTTAATACAATTGGGGTAGATGACGGGATTGCGATGGGACATATCGGTATGCGCTATTCGCTCCCAAGCCGTGAAATAATCGCGGATTCGGTTGAAACGGTAGTAAATGCTCACTGGTTTGATGGGATGATTTGTATTCCGAACTGTGACAAAATTACACCTGGTATGATGATGGCGGCATTACGTGTTAACATTCCGACTGTATTTGTTTCAGGTGGACCGATGGCAGCTGGGAAAACATCGAAAGGTGAAGTAGTCGACTTAAGCTCTGTTTTTGAAGGAGTAGGAGCTTATCAATCTGGAAAAATTTCAGAAGAAGAATTAAAGGATATTGAAGATCATGGTTGTCCATCTTGCGGTTCCTGTTCAGGTATGTTTACTGCAAACTCAATGAACTGCTTATGTGAAGTATTAGGACTTGCACTTCCTGGGAATGGGAGTATTTTAGCAACTGATCCAAGACGTGAGGAACTTATTAAACAAGCAGCTGAAAAATTAAAAGTATTAATTGAACGTGATATTAAACCTCGAGATATCGTGACAGAAGAGGCGATTGATGATGCATTTGCATTAGATATGGCGATGGGGGGATCAACAAATACGGTATTACATACGTTAGCACTCGCACAGGAAGCGGGACTTGAATATGATATGAGCCGAATTGATGTAGTTTCAAGACGCGTTCCACATTTATGTAAAGTGAGTCCGGCTTCTAATTGGCATATGGAAGATATTGATCGTGCGGGTGGCATCAGTGCTATTTTAAAAGAGTTAAGTAGAAAAGAGGGTGTACTCCATCTGGACCGTATTACAGCTACTGGTCAGACATTAAGAGAAAACCTTGCTCATGCAGAAATTCATGATAAAGAAGTCATTCATTCTCTTGAAAATCCTCATAGTGAAGAAGGTGGCCTGCGTATATTAAAAGGAAACCTTGCAAAAGATGGGGCTGTTATTAAAAGTGGTGCAACAGAAGTGAAACGTTTTGAAGGACCATGCGTTATTTTTGAATCTCAAGACGAGGCACTTGCAGGGATTATGCTAGGTAAAGTGAAAAAGGGAGATGTTGTTGTTATTCGTTATGAAGGACCAAGAGGTGGACCTGGGATGCCAGAAATGTTAGCCCCAACCTCGGCGATTGCTGGTATGGGATTAGGTGCAGATGTTGCACTGTTAACAGATGGTCGTTTTTCAGGGGCATCACGAGGTATTTCAGTAGGGCATATTTCACCTGAAGCTGCTGCCGGCGGGACAATTGCACTTCTTGAGCACGGTGATACCGTATGTATTGATGTAGAAGAACGTTTACTTGAAGTGAGGGTAAGTGATGAAGAATTAGAAAAACGTAGAAAAGAATGGAAAAAACCAGAGTTAAAAGTGAAAACAGGATGGCTTGGACGCTATGCACAAATGGTAACATCAGCAAATACAGGTGCAGTATTGAAAATACAAAATTTTGATTGAACCGATATAAAAAAGAGATAAGGAATGATACGAGATGGTGCAAAATGTAAAGGAGAGAGTGAAAATCGAAGATATCCTTGTGGCTCATAATCATATGAAGGATATCGTCAATAAAACGCCGCTTCAACGGGATTCAGTTTTATCTGAGAAATATGAATGTGACGTATATGTAAAACGGGAAGATTTACAAGTGATTCGTTCGTTTAAAATTCGTGGTGCTTACAATGTCATTCAAAGTTTGTCGAAAGAACAATTGCAAAATGGTGTTGTATGCGCGAGTGCTGGGAATCATGCGCAAGGAGTTGCATATACGTGTAATTTATTGAAGATTCAGTCGAAAATTTTTATGCCAACAACAACACCGAAGCAGAAAGTATCACAAGTACAATTTTTTGGTGGTGCTTATGCGGAAATTGTATTAGTCGGGGATACATTTGATAGCTCTTTTCAAGAAGCGCAGCGCTATTGTGAAGAAAATCGTATGACGTTCGTTCATCCATTTGATGATCCGTATGTAATCGCAGGACAAGGGACAGTCGCTGTTGAAATCTTACACGATATGGAGAAACCTGTTGATTACATCTTTGCTGCAATTGGTGGAGGGGGCTTAGCATCAGGTATTGGTACATATGTAAAAGGTGTGAGTCCTGCTACAAAAGTAATCGGTGTAGAACCAAAGGGAGCAGCATCGATGAAAGAGGCTTTTTTACAAAATGAAAATGTAGCCCTAGAAAAAATTGATAGTTTCGTTGATGGGGCAGCGGTTAAAAAAGTAGGGAAATTGACTTTTGAAATTTGTAAAGAAGTGTTGGATAATATTGTGTTGGTTCCTGAGGGAAAAATTTGTACAACAATTTTAGAATTGTACAAGAAAAATGCAATCGTTGCGGAGCCAGCTGGTGCCCTTTCAATTGCAGCACTCGATTTTTACAAGGATGAAATTAAAGGGAAAACCGTTGTTTGTACGTTAAGTGGTGGCAATAATGATATTGATAGAATGCAAGAAATGAAAGAACGCTCTCTCATTTATGAAGGATTAAAACATTATTTTATTATTGAATTCCCGCAGCGTTCAGGAGCATTGCGAGAATTTCTTGATAAAGGTTTAGGACCAGAAGATGACATCACTCGTTTTGAGTATATTAAAAAACATAATAAAGAAAATGGGCCTGCGCTTGTTGGGATAGAGCTAAAACATAAAGAAGATTATGAGCCGTTAATTACCCGTTTTCAAGAAAATAATATTCAATTTATGGAGTTAAATAAAAATCCTGTTTTGTTTGATTTGTTAATTTAATATACAAAGAGAAAGGAAGCTTTTTATGCAAAAGCTTCCTTTTTTCTAACTACGTTTGTTTTTAATTGTTCCATTTTCATCAATTTCTACATCAGTTGAAACAGTTTGTAAATATTGTAATGCTTTTTTCTTTTCCTCAGGAGTAGTTGGTGAAATTTGATTATTACGAATGATGTAAGGATTAAATGACATCTGTACGTCTTTTCCTTTAAAGGTAAGAGTTAATACACCCGTTTCAGCACTTTTTCCTTTTACATAGTTAGGGAACAAGAAGTTTCCTAACGAATAAGCGACAGGGACATTGTTGTAATATTCAAATCCTTGTAACCAATGTGGATGACTTCCAACAATCGCATCAGCACCAGCTTCGACTATTTTCGGTACATACTGTTTTTGATAGTCTACAGGTCTATTTGATTTTTCAACGCCCCAATGCATATACACAATCAGATAATCAGCGTCTTTCTTTTGTTCTTTGATCGTTTTTGTGACTTGATTGATATCATATCCATTTGCAACACCTGGCTTGTCTTTACCAGCTACCCAGGTAAAGTCAGGCATGAAACGAACGAAGGAAAGGAATTTGAATTTTTTCCCTTTCACTGTAATTTCTCTTGCTGTGTATGCATCATTCGCATTTTTTCCTGCTCCAATATAAGGAAGTTTTAGATTTTCTACGTGAGATATCGTATCCATTAAACCTTCTTGTCCATAGTCGAGTGTATGGTTGTTCCCGATATTGACAATGTCATAGCCGGTATTTTTAATAGTTTGTAAGGTGGCAGGGTCGCTTTTAATCCAGAATTGTTGACCCGGAATTTTTTTCTCACGTGTTGTAAATGTAGATTCCAAGTTTATAAAGGAAATATCAGCTTTTGCTATTTCATCTTTTACGTGTTGGAATGGATAATCAGCTCCGTTTTTTTGAATAACCGGTCGCAATTGCCAATCAAACATTGTATCACCAGAGAACGTAAGTGTAATTTCAGGATCTTCTTTTTTCTTTGTTTTTTCTTTTTTATTTTCGACTCCGGATGCATCTTTTGCTTTTGATGTAAAGGAGTTATTAATCAATAAAACAATTGGCGTAATAAGAATTACAATTAAAATAAATCGTTTAAATAAAGTTGTCATAGTTATCTTTCCTTTTTTCAATATTCGCCCGCTATTTCCGGGCTGCCCGTAAAATCTTGATTGGTGAGGGCTGATTAAAGTTTCCCTTTATATAATGACTGACCTTTAGAAAATTTGCTGATAAGAGTTTCATATGATATGTAAGAAAATGAGTAAGTGCTTAATAGTCTATGTATGCTAGACATGATATGTAGGTTGAAAGATACGTCTGTTAGATTATAGGTATGTATTGAGAGCTCCTCTCATAGTGTATGCAATATTACGGTAACATGAAACGATGAAAGAATACAATACATAAGTCAATTTTACTTATAAAGTTTTGAAAATTCTGTTAAAAATCCTTGTATTTTGTTGTATGGTAGATATAAAAATTAGAAATATAATGGTTGAAGAGAATGGGAAAGGCACAATGGTTATATTAGGAGCGGTAGTGAACGGAATTTGTATCATAATTGGTACTATCTTAGGTAAACTATTAAGCAATATTCCGGAAAGTATGAAAGGGACAGTTATGCATACAATCGGTTTAGCTGTTACTGTACTTGGTCTTCAAATGGGATTGAAAAGTGAAAACTTTCTTGTTGTAATTATAAGTCTTGTTATTGGTGCAGTGGCTGGAGAATGGCTGGAGTTAGAAGAGAAATTAAAGAGTTTAGGAGATTGGTTAGAAAAAAAGGTTGGCTCAAAAGGGGAAGGTAGTATATCCCTTGGGTTTGTAACAGCTACATTAATCTTTGCTATCGGTGCAATGGGGATTTAGATAGTGGTATTCGTGGAAATCATGATGTGCTATTTACAAAAGCAATAATTGATGGATTTATTTCTCTCATTTTAACGAAAACGCTTGGAATAGGCGTACTATTTTCAGCGATACCAGTCGTTTTATATGAGGGAGGTATTGCGATTTTCGCGACGCAAATTAATAGCTTTGTACCAGAAAAGCTAATGAATCAGTTTATCATAGAAATGGCTGCAACTGGCGGAATTATGATTTTTGCAATCGGATTAAATTTACTTGGTTTTATTAAAATTAAAGTGGCAAACTTATTGCCAGGGATACTTGTAGTTGGAATAATTGTTTCTATTATGTATGGATATAATTTGTATGTTTAATTAAGCTAAATAGTCCACAACTGTTTTGGAACAGTTGTGGACTATTTGTATGTAAAAATTAATATGCTTTTTTCATGAAATGAATAAAGCCACCTATAAATAAAATCACAAAGCTCCCAATTACGACAAATACCAGTGTTTGAAAAGAGATATAAAACAGCCCAGATCCTTCTTTAGGAAGCATTGCAAGAAAAGGTTGGGACCATGGGTAAATGGGACCAAACCTTGCAGAATTTGCAATTACCATAGCGGGTATGGAAGCTATAACATTTAAAGCAATTGGTGCCGCAAAGCTAGACCAGATGGTTGAAACCCATAATTGTAAGGCGATTAAAGGCAGAGTAGCAATCCAACCGCCTATAATACTTTTAATTGTAGGAATGAGAGGGAATGGACTAGATATATGTAAAAGTTGTCCAACACTAACATAGCTTATAATGAAGAGAATTTGCATTGTACCTACAAATAAGAGAACAAAGAAAAATTTTGTTATATAGGTATGATACCTTGCTATCGGCTGCACCAAAAGTTGTTTCCATCCCCCGTTTGAATGTTCATATCGGCAAATAAATGCAGTGAAAATGCCTGTTAATAATGGAAGAAGCAACATACCATGTACCAGTATCATGATATTATAAATTAGCTCCCAATGTTTATAATCGGGATAGTTTGAGGCATTTGCATAAGCTATTACTCCTGCTAAAGTCGGGCTTAAAAATAGTAATGTCCATATTTTGGTTTTTTTTATTTTATAAAATTCAGCTTGTATGGTTTTAAGCCAAAGCATTATTTATGCACATCCCTTCTAGTAAAATCTGCTGTTTCAATACATAACATACATATACCAACGATTAGGCCTATTACTACACATAGAAGTGGAGATCCCCAGTCAATGCGTAGGCTTGGCCATCTCCATATAAACCAATTGGGAAGAGCTATTGAAAACATTGTGAAAATAGTTCCTAACAGTCCGATTGTAAATGCGATACTTTGGTTTTGAAATATGATGGCAATCCATAGTTGAAGAGCTACAATTGGCAGTGCCGACCAATAAGGATAGAAACTCATTTTAAATATAGAAAGCCATGGAATTGAAGCATCGAATTGTAATACTAAACCCAATCCAATTATACCAATCAATAATAAAGAACAAGATACAGTAAGCAGGAAAAATACCAGTATGAATTTTACTAGAAAAATATGCCCCTTATTAATAGGTAAGGATAAGAGATGCTTCCATGAACTAGAATGATGCTCTATGTGTGCAATTAAAGAAGTAACGATCGTAATTCCTAATATAAGAGTTGTGAGAGCAAGCGGTTGAGCTTCAGAAATGAGGCCGCTCCATAAATCCTTCGCATATTTATTTGTCAAAAAATCATATCGAAGAAAAAAGTTACATGCTTGAAGAGAAATAACACCCATTGGTCCTAAAAAGATTAAAAACCAAATCCATTTCCTTTTTATTTTTAAAAGCTCAGATTGAAAGAGGCGTTTGTACATGTGTCTCTTCCTCCTTTATAAGCTGTAAGAATATCTCTTCGAGTGACTTTTTATTTTCTTCAATTCGGAATACAGAAATATTATGTGTTACAAGTGTTTTTACAATTTCGCCAACAGTTTCATTTGATACATTTGATAGAATAATTTGATTTTCCTCTTGCATAGAAGGAATCCCTTTAGCGAGAATGAGCTTCCAAGCTACATCTGGTTTGTCTGTCCTAAGTGTAATAGAATGCTGAGCGTGCTGGCGCAATATCTCTATTTTATCTTGAAAAATAAGCTTTCCTTTTGCGATAATTCCAACATAAGTTGCCATTTGATCAATTTCACTTAATAAGTGACTAGAGATAAGGATGGTAATTCCTCTTTCTTTCGCCAGTTGTTTAATTAGCATACGAATTTCATGAATCCCTTCTGGATCGAGTCCATTTGTCGGCTCGTCTAAAATTAATAGCTGTGGATCACCAAGTAAGGCAATGGCAATTCCTAACCGTTGTTTCATTCCTAATGAATATTCTTTTACTTTTTGTTTGGAAGCATGTTGTAAACCGACAATTTGTAGCACTTCCTCAATTTTTTCTTTCGGAGCATTTCTTAAAATCCGGTAAACCTCTAAATTCTCAAGGGCATTTAGGTGGGCATAATAAGATGGATTTTCAACAAGAGCTCCAATTTTAGATAGTATCGATAAACGCTCTTTCATTAAATCTTGTTGAAATATAGTGACCCTTCCTTGCGTTGGTTTAATAAGGCCTAAAAGCATACGAATACTAGTTGTTTTACCAGCTCCGTTAGGCCCGAGAAATCCATAAATCTCTCCTTTTGGAATTTTTAAATCTACGTTATGTACTACATAATCATTTCGATATCTTTTTGTTAACCCTGTCGTTTCCAAAATATAATTCATATTCCTATCACCTCAAATCAAGTATAGGAAATAAAGGTTAATGATAATGTTAGAAGAGTTTAAGATTTGTTTAAATTTATACAGCATTACCTAATTTTGGAGTGTATTGGTTTTCAAATCGTGTTGTATTTCTTATGATGGAAGAGAACGGTTAAATTTATATATGAGGGTGAAAAAATGACACACATTTTATATGTTGAGGATGATCTTGAGATTGGGGAATGGGTCAAAAGGGAACTGCAAAAACAAGAGTATGAAGTTGCATGGTTTACTTCAGAGAATGGTGCCAATGAAGTATGTGAAATAGCAGATGTTATTGTTTTAGATGTTATGTTGCCAGGTCTTGATGGTTTTACACTTGGTCAACGTTTTAAAAGGGAATATCCAGATACCCCTATTATTATGCTAACTGCAAGAACAACATTAGAAGATAAAATATATGGATTAACATTTGCTGATGATTATATAACAAAGCCATTCCATCCAAAAGAGTTAATGGCACGTATTGAAGTTTTATTAAGGCGGTACAATAAAGATGGAGCAGAAGTGCAACATGTGAAACATTTAAAAGTATTTATGAAAGAATACCGGATTGTTGATACAGACACGGGTGAAGAAATTGTTTTATCAGGAAAGCAGCATCAAATCTTTTTTTATTTGATGAAGAATATGAATCGTACATTAACGAAAGAACAAATTTTTGAAGCGGTATGGAATGAATCCTACATAGAAGGGGATAAATCATTGATGGTTCATATCCGTCATTTACGCGAAAAAATAGAAAGAAACCCTAGTAGCCCTCAAATAATAGAAACAATACGTGGGATAGGCTATCGGTGTAAAGTATGATAAAAAGTACATCATTATTACGAAAGTACCTATTTATCATATTTATAGCGATTATAATGTTACCTCTTATTGTCCCACTCAGTTCGTTTCTCTTTATTAAATATATAGAGTGGATAGAAGATTTTAAAGTTGCATATTCAAGTGTGCAAATAGAAGAGGAATGGAGAAATAAAGCGATAGATTTACACGAAAAAAATTCTGAAGGAATTGAGCGAACTTTTCGAGAGTTTCAAGAAAAATATCCAGAAGGATCAATGTTTTGGGTGGATAGTCAAGGGAAAACGAACCTTCAAATTCCTGAAAAACAAAATATTCCACAGGAGTGGAGTGCAAGTGATGCAGTTGCGTTTATGAAAAGGAGTTTTGAAGGGGATCCATTTACAGTTGTATCTTACATTGGAAAAGAGAAACAAGGGGCGTTTATGGTATTTCAAATTCCGAGGAAATATGTGAAAGCACCAATTACTCAAATACGTGAAAGATATGAAATTGTTTTTGGAATGGTTATTATTGGATGTTTTACGACGTTTATCATTATCTCTATCATCTTTTTTCTTAAGATTAGAAAAAGATTATTAAAGCTACAAAAAGCAATGGAACTTCCTCATGACCAGACACTTCCGTCAAAAATTTCTATATCAAAGCAAGACGAGATCGGTTTATTAGAAGAGTCTTTTAATCGTATGGTAGAGGCTTTACTGCAAAGTCGATTGAAGGAGGAGGAAGAGGAACAATTTCGTAGAAAATTAATTGCCGATCTTTCTCATGATTTACGGACACCATTAACGATAATGCGTGCACAAATAGATTCATTGAAAGAAGAAGTGATTTCGGTAAAAGGGTATCAAACAATGATGTTAATGGACGAAAAAATAAATTATGTGGCAGAATTAATTGAGAATTTATTATCTTATTCTTTAATAACGGCAAAGAAATATCCATATCATCCAGAACGATCGGATATGACACGTTTAATGAGAAAGCTTGTTGCATCATGGTATGACATATTAGATGAGAAAGGTTTTGAGGTTGATATTGTGATTCCAGAAAAGCAATTGTTTTGGAACATCGATGAAAATTGGTTTCAAAGAATTATAGATAATATAATTCAAAATGTAGTTAGGCATGCAGCTGATGGGAAATTTATAGGAGTATATGTAAACCATGAGGAAAAAACAATTACAGTTGTTGACCATGGGCCAGGTTTTCAAAATACTCATTCGCCAAATAAAGGTGCGGGAATTGGATTATCCATTATTGCAGTTATGACGAAAGAGATGGATATTGAATGGGATATAAAGTCTGATGATACGGGAGTTAAGTATATATTTAAACAGTTGCTGTAAAAGGGAGAATACATATGAGAGAATTCCAGTTCACAAAACGAGTAAATAGAATGTTTCAAATTGCAAGCAAAGAATCTAAATATAATGAATACATCATTCGTCCGTTAGATTTATTTATAGGAGCGTATAAAGAAGGAACAGGGGTTTGTAGTGAATTATATATGTATTTATTTCATAATATAGGGCTAGATTTTGTAACGGAATTTGTACAATTACAACAGGCGGGCTTTCAGGATAAAAGATATATAGAAGTACAAGGATACAAAGTTTCTTATAAAACAATGGAGATATTACAATTAGCTAAACATAAGATGGCGCGATTTAATCAATTATATCTGAATGAAGGACATATTTTAAGCGTGATCCTTCAGCAAGATGAGACAATTGCAAGTCTAATAGACGAAGATATGAAACAAAGTATTTTACAGATTGTTTCAGTACCAAGAGATATGACTGTAAATTTGAATAGTTATGAAATACCAACAAGTATGAAACATGCCTTTTGCAATGTTAGACGAGTTGTTCAATCTGATTTAGAAGAACTTCTTCAATTTGTTATGTTTGAATTTGGAGAAAGATGGATTGATGCAATTCATAATGGTTTTCAAATATATCAAGAAATTCCAATGTATATCGCAGTGCAAGAGAAAAAGATTATTGGTTTTGCTTGTTATGATATTGTAAGAGGAAAGAAGGGGCTGTTTGGACCGATGGGAATCGCTAAAAATAATCGTGTAAATGGTGTAGGAAGAGAACTATTACATAGATGCTTGGCTGAAATGAAGCAAATTGGTTATGAATATGCAGTGATTGGTCAGGCAGGTCCGATTGAGTTTTACGAGGAGAGTTGTGATGCGCAAGTAATACATATTATATAGAGATTACTTTGAGTAGAAATGTTACAGAAGCAATAGGAGGGTTGTTTATTGTTCTTACATGTTATTGCAGTTTTTGAATAAGATTTAATCAAAATCCTGTAGTAAAAATGCATGATTTTTCTTATTAAGCTGAACTGCTAGTTTATTTCAATAACATATATGTTCTTTTGAATCGTATTGCTAAACTTTTTCAGTAGAAAGGTGTAGAATGGGTATCTAAGAAAGAAGGTGCGAAAATGGCCAGCTGGAAAAGAAATTTAATGATTTGTTGGCTTGGTTGTTTTACTACGGCGGCAGGTATGAGCTTAGTGATACCATTCTTATCCTTTTATATTGAGGATCTAGGCGTAACGGGAACATCTGAAATTGCACAGTGGTCAGGAATTGCATTTGGTGTAACATTTTTAATGGGCGCAATTGTATCGCCGATATGGGGGAAACTCGGTGATATACATGGCCGGAAATTGATGCTTATTCGTGCGAGTCTTGGTATGGCGATGATTATGACGCTTATGGGATTTGTTACAAATGTATATCAATTAGTTGCACTTCGTTTTTTTATGGGGGCAGTGTCAGGATTTCTTTCGACTGCAATCACATTTATAGCAGCAGAAACACCAAAAGAGCATTCAGGTTGGGCAATTTCTACTATATCAACCGGTGGTGTAAGTGGTTCCTTACTTGGCCCGATGCTTGGTGGCTATTTGTCTGAATTAATCGGAATGCGTCATGTATTTTTAGTAACGGGTGCTTTTTTATTTCTTTCATTCTTAATTGTTTTTTTCTTTTTACATGAATCGAATCATTCTGTTCA
This sequence comes from Bacillus sp. AFS023182, assembly GCF_002560575.1. Lineage (NCBI taxonomy): Bacteria > Bacillati > Bacillota > Bacilli > Caryophanales > Bacillaceae > Bacillus > Bacillus sp. AFS023182. The sequence goes on from NZ_NTRO01000028.1 coordinate 44,305, forward strand.
AGCAAAAAAAGAGCAACCAAAAAAAGTATGGACGATGGTCCCGGCGAAACATTTTATTATAAGCCTATTTGTAGCAACTTTTATGATTCAACTTGCAAATATGTCCATACAACCTATTATTACGTTGTATGTGAAACATTTAGCGTGTCCTCATATGGATCATATTGAGATAATTGCGGGGGCGGTGATATCTGCAACAGGTCTAGCAGTCATTTTAGCAGCTCCTAAACTCGGAAGATTATCGGATCATATTGGCCCTCAAAAAACGTTAATTGTAGCATTGTGCGTCGCAGGAATTCTTTTTATCCCACAAGCGTTTGTGACAGCTGCTTGGCAATTATTAATATTGCGTTTTCTATTAGGGATTGCACAAGCTGGATTGTTACCTTCCGTACAAACTCTACTTAAACAACATACACCACAACATGTGACTGGACGTATTTTTGGATATAATCAATCCTTTCAGTTTTTAGGAAATATGATTGGACCAGTACTCGGAGGACAGATTGCCGCACATGCTGGATTTCAATATGTATTCTTCTCTACAGCATCGCTTTTATTCTTGGCTTGCATTTGGGTATATTTTAATAGTAAAAGCGCAATGGAATCAGAAAAAGAGCATTTGGAAGCTAGTTAATAAGGTGAATTATAAAGGTTGTAAAGATTGAATAAAAAGGATGAAGTGAACGGTGCTTCATCCTTTTTGTTTTAAATTAATTAAAACTGAAAGCAAAGATAACTTAATGTTCCAAGTTCATAGCTACGATGAATCATTTTACCTTCAGTATTCCCACTTCCCATAGCAATGAAAAGTGGGACAAAGTGTTCTGCTCTTGGAACGGCTAAACGCGCGTGAGGAGCAGCGGTTTCCCAGTTACACAATGAATTTTTATCGTTATTTTGCATATGTTTTATAATCCAGTCATCAAATTCAACAGCCCAACTTTCAGGCGTTGTTTGATCCCATTTGAGTGCACGTAAATTATGCACAGTAACACCGCTGCCGATTACTAAAATATCCTCTTGTCCAAGTCCTTGAATTGCCTGTCCAATTTCATATTGCTTTTTTGCGGGAAGGAATGGATTTACTGAAACTTGAACGACAGGTATATCAGCTTTTGGATACATACGATGTAATAGTGTCCATGAACCATGATCTAACCCTCGAGTTGTATCTTTGTGAACTGGAATCCCCTTATGTTTAAATTTTGTTTCGAGCATTGTTGCGATGGCTGAAGAACCTTTTGCTTTATATTGTATTTCATATAATTCGGGAGGGAATCCGCCGAAATCATAAATTGTTTCATATTCATCATCTGAAGATGAGATGGTTAATACTTCAGTTTCCCAGTGTGCTGTAAAAATAGCAATTGCTTTTGGTTTATATGTTTCTCCAAGTGTTTTTAGAAAACGTGTATAGTCTGTATCTTGAATAGCAAGCATTGGTGAGCCGTGTGCTAAAAATAATGATGGTATCATAATGGTTCCCTCCTAAAAATATAATTATATAGTTACTTTATGTAAGTTACTATATAATTATATTTCTTGTTCTTCAAGATAATAATTTGAGGATTCGTTTAGAAAATACAGTGTTTGTCATTACGAAAACAATTGCATATAATACATAGTAAGAATAATGAATAATCATTCATTTTATAAAAATGTACATAATGGATTTGGAGGGTGTGAAAATGAACATACAGGAATGCTTTGTTACGGTATTGGATGGATCGGAAATTTATTTACGTAAGTGGCTACCGGAAAGTGAAATTCGTGGAATTGTACAAATTGCACATGGTATGACGGAACATGTTGGTGTCTATACAGAGTACATTGATGCTTTATTGAAGGCTGGTTATGGTGTGTATGCTCATGATCACCGGGGACATGGAAAAACAGCAAAACAAGAAGAGGATTACGGCCATTTTGAACCGAATATTGGCTGGGATCAAGCTGTTTCTGACATAATCTTTTTATCGGAACTTATTCGTAATGAACATAATTGTCCGCTTTTTTTATTAGGACATAGTATGGGCTCTTTCTTATCTAGACGTGCTGTGCAACTTCGTGGTGAACTATATGATGGATTCCTTATTTCTGGGACAGGTGGAAATCCTGGGTTTTTAGGTGTAGTAGGTCATAAAGTGGCAACAGTTGAAATGAAGCTACGTGGTGCAAAAACAAAAAGTCCAATGTTAAACTTTTTATCATTTGGAAATTTTAATTCGAACTTTAAACCGAATCGTACAAAGTTTGATTGGCTTTCTTCAGATACAAATCAAGTTGATAGATACATAGAAGATCCATTATGTGGTTTTATTTGTTCAACAAGTTTTTATCGTGAATTATTTAACGGTGTGCTTGAAGTGAATAAACTAGAGGAATATAAAAAAACACCTAAAGACCTTCCGATACACATTTTTTCTGGAGATCGTGATCCGGTGGGCGACATGGGGAAAGGTGTAAGAGAGGTGTACGATATGTATAAAAAATGCGGTGTGAAAGATGTAACACTTCGTTTATATGAAAATGGAAGGCACGAAATGTTTCATGAAGTGAATAGGGATGAAGTATTTCAAGATTTGATAGCTTGGTTAAATGAACATAACGTATAAAATAAAAGTCTCACTTTTTGTAGAAGTGAGACTTTTATTTTAAGAAATTGGAGGGGAATCATGAGTGAGTTTATAAATGTAGAATATATAGAAAGAGATTTTCAAGACATAGCTACAAAAGGAGAGGGAGAAATGAAAGTAAGGGAAGCGTTATTAAACGAAGCAAATGAATTAAGTGAGCTAGCACTAAATTCAAAAGCAACTTGGGATTACAGCGAAGAATTTATATTAGCATGTAAGGAAGATTTAACAATTACAGAAGCGTATATTGTCAATAACTACGTATATGTTTTAGAAAATCAAGGAGTAAAAATTGGTTTTTTCTCGTTTTTGCGTAAAGAAGAGGATGCTCTTGATTTCTTATATTTACATCCAAATTATAAGGGGAAAGGTTATGGGAAACTTTTATGGCAAAGTGTTGTAGAAAGAGCAGCTAACTTGGGAATTAAGAGATTTACAATTGATAGTGATCCAAATGCAAAAGGGTATTATATGAAAATGGGCGCAAAATTAATCGGTGAGACACCTTCAACTGTTTTTAAAAATCGGATTTTGCCACTTTTACAATATGATGTATAGAATCGATATTACATAGGGGATGCTGAGAAAATGAATGAGTTAAAGTTTGCAGAGGTGTACGAAATCTTAAAAAAGTCGTGGTCAATTGAAACAAGCTCAAAGTGGACGATAGAAAATCCAGCAAAAGGGCAATGCGGTGTAACAGCACTTGTTATACACGATTTGTTTGGAGAAGAAATAAAGAAGACGCAAGTTGACGAAGTTTGGCATTTTTACAATATGATAAATGGCAAACGATATGATTTTACATCATCACAATTTTTTGAAGAGATAACTTATATGGACATTCCTTCTAATAGAGAAGAAGCATTTGCAGACACGAATGAAAGGCAATATTATACTTTAAAACAAAAAGTGCATATCTTTATGCAATAGAATTTGTCTGAAGTGAAATATCTTTTGACTCTCAATGTTTAATAAGTTACTATAATGGTGGTAACTTATCGAAAGGAATATACTTTATAGAGTTGAGAGGGGAAAAACTTTTGAAAACAGCTTATGTAAGCGCTGCGATTGCAACGCTAAATGAACAGAATGAAGTGTTACGAAACGGATATATCATCGTAGAAGATGATAAGATTATAGAAGTACAAAATGGAGAATTTTCTAATCAGGATCAAGTGGATGAAGTAATCGATTTAAAAGGAAAGTGGTTATTGCCAGGTCTTGTGAATACGCATACACATGTTGTAATGACTCTTTTACGTGGCATTGGTGATGATATGCTGCTCCAGCCGTGGCTTGAAACAAGAATTTGGCCACTGGAAAGTCAATTTACTCCAGAACTTGCTGTTGCGAGTACAGAACTTGGTTTATTAGAAATGGTGAAGAGTGGGACAACAACATTCTCTGATATGTTTAATCCGATTGGTGTAGATCAAGATACTATTATGGAAACGGTCCGTAAGAGTGGAATGCGTGCTGCAGTTTCAAGAACTTTATTTAGCTTTGGAACGAAAGAGGATGAGAAGAAAGCAATTCAAGATGCGGAGAAATATGTAAAACAATATTACAGTGAAGGCGACATGTTAACAACAATGATTGCCCCTCATAGTCCATATACATGTTCTACAGAAATGCTAGAAGAGTGTGCACGCATTGCGATGGAAAATCAGACAATGGTTCACATCCATCTTTCGGAAACAGAGCGTGAAGTACGTGATATTGAAACGCAATATGGCAAACGTCCAGTAGAGTATGTGGCAAGTTGTGGTTTATTTCAGAGACCGACAGTTATTGCACACGGGGTTGTGCTAAATGAAAATGAGCGCGCTTTCTTAGCAGAACATGATGTTCGTGTTGCTCATAATCCTAATAGTAATTTGAAATTAGGATCTGGTATAGCAGATGTTAAGACAATGTTAGAAGCGGGAATCAAAGTTGGTATTGCCACAGATAGTGTTGCATCTAACAATAACCTAGATATGTTTGAAGAGCTCCGCGTTGCCACTTTATTGCAAAAAGGTATCCATAAGGATGCAACTGCACTACCCGTTGAAACAGCTCTTTCATTAGCCACCAAAAGTGCGGCAGAAGTAATTGGAATGAAACAAACAGGTTCAATTGAGGTAGGGAAATGTGCCGACTTTATTACAATTGATCCATCCAATAAGCCGCATTTGCAACCAGCGGAAGAAGTATTGTCACACCTTGTTTATGCCGCGAGTGGGAAAGATATATCAGATGTTGTAATTAACGGAAAGCACATTGTGTGGAACGGTGAATGTAAAACATTAGATGAAGAGCGAATTATTTTTGAAGCGAGTCGTTATAAACGAGGGTTGAAGATGTAATTGAAATAGACAAATTGATAAAGAACGCTATCCTTTTTAATGAAATACAAGAGGAGAGCGTTTTTTTGTGAATTTTATGTGAAACGAATAAATATTCAACAGAATAACACGACTTTATACTAGTCTTTCTGCTATAATGTATAGCGTTTTATAATATTATTCGAATTTAAGGAGAAAAATTCATGAAGCAGAAAAAGAGCCGCTTACTAGCAATTACACTTGTCACATCTTTAATTTTATCGGCTTGTAGTAGTAAAGCGAATAAAGTTAATAAAGAGGATCAAAAACAAGTGTTAAACGTAACAGTATCAGAAGAAATCCCTTCTCTTGATACAGCCAAAGCGATGGATGGTACATCATCACATGTGATGCAAAATATATTTGAAGGGTTATATGTACTAGATAATCAAGATAACCCCGTACCTGGTGTGGCGAAGTCATTTGAGAAAAGTGAAGATGGGAAAAGATATACATTCCATTTGCGTAAAGATGCAAAATGGTCAAATGGTGAATCAGTAACAGCACATGATTTTACTTTTGCTTGGAAACGGACATTGAGTCCTGAAACAGCCTCTCAATATGCGTACATGTTATTTTATATAAAAAACGCACAAGAAATAAATAAAGGTACATTGGCTACTGATCGACTAGGAGTAAAGGCATTAGATAATTATACGCTAGAAGTACAGTTAGAACAGCCTGTTCCGTATTTACTGCAATTATTAGCATTGCCTATTTATTTACCACAGCATGAATCATTTGTGAAAGAACAAGGAAATCGTTATGGATTAGAGCCTAATAACCTAATATATAATGGAGCGTTTGTGTTAGAAAAATGGAAGCATGAACAAGAATTTCAATTAAAGAAAAATAATACTTACTGGGATAAAGGGAAAGTGAAGCTAGATGAAATAAACTTCCATATTGTAAAAGATACAATGACGGCTGTAAATTTATATGAATCTGGTACTCTTGACCGTGTGCCTATTAATTCTACATTTGTAGAACGATACAAAAACAACAAGGGGCTACATGTGTCAAGTGAGTCAGCCATAGCGATGCTTCGACTTAATGAAAGAAATGCTACACTAGCAAATAAAAAAGTTCGTCAATCTATTTCTTTAGCATTGAATAAAGAGGAATTTGTAAAGCACTTTATAAATAATGGTGCAACTCCTGCACAAGGTCTGATCCCAAAAGGATATAAGAATGAAGCAACTGGGAAGGATTTTAGAAAGGAGAATGGGAATATTGCTAGCTATGATTTGCAAAAAGCAAAAAAACTTTGGACAGACGCTAAAAAAGAGCTTGGCACAGAAAGTATTACAGTTGAGCTCCTGACATTTGAACAAGACAATGCAAGGCGTATGGCAGAGTATATAAAAGGCGATTTGGAAAAGCATTTACAAGGTTTAACAGTGCAGATTAAACAGCAACCATTTAAGCAAAAATTACAGCTAGAACAAACAGGGCAATATGATATATCTATGGTAGTGTGGGGGCCAGATTATAAAGACCCGATAAGTTACTTAGAATTATTTACGACAAATAATTCTAATAATAAGATGGAGTACTCGAATTCTTATTATGATGATCTTATAAAGAAAGCAAAATATGATATTGTACAAGACCAACAGAAAAGATGGGAGACCTTACAAGAGGCAGAGCGAGTAGTCTTGGAAGATGCTGCAATTGCCCCGCTTTATCATACTGGTTCAGCATATATACAGAAGGAATATGTCAAAGGTATTGAGAAGCACCAATTTGGTGGGGTGTATACGTATAAACATGCTTTTATAGCTGAAAAATAATAAGGTGGAAAAGAGCTAATTACTTGATACAGAAGTATTGGCTCTTTTTTAAATTTTAAAGTAAATAATTCGGAGTTTGTTCTTTCTCTGTGATGGACATTTTTTGTTATAAGAAATACATCTCTAATTTCAACGTTTTTTTGCACCGGTTACTCTTTCATAACACATTTGTGCTAGTGTTAGCTACCTCCCTAAAACTACGTTGAATGACTTATGATAGTATCTTTAGCTCAGCACGGCGGATAACCTGTTTGATGAAAAGGAATTCTCAAAAAGAGTGCTATAAAACAAGACAAGCCAAAGAAATGGATAAGGAGTGAGCAAGCGATGGACAACATAATAAATGCGGGCAGCTTTGGTTTGCAAAGCAGGACGGCTCAAAAAGCGGTTGGCCAGTATTTGTTCGATTGCTTGAAACTGGAGGGCATTACCGAAATTTTCGGCGTCGCAGGGGACTATAATTTTACACTTCTTGATACCTTGGAGTGTTATAACGGTATCCGTTTTATAGAAGGGCGGAACGAATTAAACTCGGGCTATGCCGCAGATGGCTATGCAAGAATCAAAGGAATATCCGCTCTTATTACGACCTTTGGGGTCGGGGAGCTTAGCGCCTGCAATGCGATAGAGGGAGCCAACAGCGAGCATGTGCCAATTATTCACATTGTGGGTGCGCCTCCTGAGAAGGATCAAAAAGAGCACAAGCTGATGCACCACACCCTAATGGATGGAAATTTTGATGTCTTCCGCAAGGTGTATGAGCAGATTACGGCTTATACCGCAGTACTTACGCCGGAAAACGCCAAGATTGAAATTCCGGCTGCGATTCGCATTGCTAAGGAAAAGAAAAAACCGGTATACCTGGTTGTAGCCGATGATTTAGTGAACAAGGCGATCACGGTCCGGAAAGAGCCGGTACCACCACGTCCAACGTCCAACCTGAAAACCCTTCAGGCTGCGGTGAATCATGTCCATCGGCTGCTGGAGCGTGCAAAGCGTCCGGTTATCCTGGTGGATGTGAAAACAATGCGTTTCGGGCTTCAGACAGCAGCTCGGCAGCTGGTCGACGCCATGAACGTTCCTGTTGCAACGATGATGTATGGGAAGGGGGCATTCGACGAGAGCCATCCAAATTATATCGGAATGTACCTAGGCTCTTTCGGAGGTTCTGAAGTCCAAAGTAAGGTGGAAAGTGCCGAAAGACTCTGTATCATTGAAATGATCGCGGGGAATCCGATGGACGCACCTAAATATATGCGACAGATGCGTAGTTATATGGAGAAGCAAGAAATGCAGCGTAGCCAGAAATAGTTCCAAATAACAAGAATGTTCCCGAATGATGGATATGACCTTTAATAGGTATCCTTGACAAACGGTTATGTAGAAAATTAGCATTTTTAATTCGTTTACTACAGTTGGGTTCCTGAAATTTGCTAAGAAATCTGTTCTATTACTCCCACAAGTTAAAAAACATTAAAATGATGTTTTTTAACTTGTGGGTCACTATACATCGCCATTAAGTAAAAAAGGTTGTATCCTAAAGCGAAAAAAGTGAACTTAATTCTCATGAATAAAAGTGGAAAGAAAAAAATTCGTTTTGATGCATTTCAAAATCTTAAGTTGATAGATGAGGGGTACCGTCAGGAAAATGCGGATTTATAACGGCGAGCTTATTTTCAAGACGATTCCCCCGCTTTTAACAACTGTAGCCTTGGAATACAGTTTGATTAAAAATGTGATTTTAATTGAAATTGAATATCATATTTTCTTTTTATCCTATATGACAAAAGTGAGAATGTTACGATATTAACGCGAAAAAAAGGGCTGTTAATGGTAGGTGAAAGAAATGGAAATTGATGAAAATGCTAAAGGAATTTCTTTTAGGGCATTAAAATTAGAGGATTATGACGTTGTTTTAAATTGGAATAAAGATGAACGATTTTGTGAAGCAAATGGCTGGCAAAAAAATAGAGATAAAGATGAATTATTTCAATGGTGGAATCATTGTGTAGATAAGCAACGAAATGATTTTATTCGTTTTGGAATTGAATATAATAATAGACTTATTGGCTATGCAGATTTAGCAAAGATAAGAAATAATAGTGCTGAAATTGGTATTGCTATTGGGGATAGCAAACTCTGGGGCATGGGAATTGGTACTCAAACTGTTAATAGTCTAATCCATCATGCAGTCAAAGAATTAAGAATCACTATATTTTACGGTGAAACGCATGAAACAAATCTCCGTTCAAGGAAGATGATGGGGAAATTAGGTTTTACTGAGGTTAGTCGTATTGGTAGTGAAATTTATTTAGACAAAAAGGTTAAGTTGATACAGTATAAATTATGTTTGGAGGAATAAGAAACGGGAGGGCGAATCATAACTATTCGCTTACCGAAATCATTAAACTTTATTATAAAAATATATAGCTTGCAAAATTTTAGCCCCCGCATTTTAATCAAAATACGAGGTTTTTTTATGATGAAATCAAAGTTTTTAGCTACTTTTCACTCAAACTTTATTTCAATCCAACATCGGAATGATTAAGCTGTATGAATCATAAAGTCATTTTAAAAATAAGCTCTGAGATGAATGGTGGAAAATTAATTTTTCTCCATTCACAGCATTGTATTTTCAGAATAGATAATTTTTTAATGGGCTATTATGTTAAACTAAAATATAGATTTTTAATATGGCAAAGGTGGTGAAAAAATGGCAGAGAAAAACAGAAGAAATAAGCTGTATTATACAATCGCTTTTCTCGTTTCAACAAGTTACATCTGGGTTTTAATTATATCTGCATACAACATGGGTATCCCGCAATATAACAGTTTGATTTACGGTATTCTTCTCATGACAGCTTTTACATTTATAATTACAGTTCCATTACTTTATATAGGTTTACCCCTAATATGTATTGGCGCTGTACTTGCCATGTTTCGAATATTCTCTGTAAAGCGAATGTTGACTTATTATGCATTATCTTGGTTGATCCTATGGCTTGCTTTAGAGATCCCTTTAAGCATTTATGGTAATCATGAAGAAAAATACATATTTACAGAACAAGTAAAAGAGCAACACATCATAGAAAAGGTAAAAGAGGCAGTAGAAAAAAACAATGGTCCTATTAAGATTACGGATGAGCTTAAACAAAGTATGCTGGAATGGAATGAGGGTACAGGGAGTCCCGAATATCCTATTTTAGAGATTAGATATGAATTATTAAACTGCGATAAACAAAAAGACGAAAAAATAAATGGGTATTCCTGTACAGCTTCTATTGAAGCGCATTATAAACAGGAAAAATGGTTGATTGATTTTGATTCAAAAGAAAATGCAGGAGGAATGAATTTATCTAAAAATAACCAACAGGCTGAAGAGAAGGCGAAACAGGAAGCTCTTACTTCTGAAGAAGAAACGAACATCCGAAAAAATGCTGAATCTGAGGCAATTCAATTTTTAAAAGAGAAGTACAATTTAAATTTAACACTCGTTAAACAAACATTTGAAAAGAGTATAAACTCAAACAAGAAAGAAAATAGACCATCGAATCCAGTGCATGAAATAAAAATTAACGGTTATTTAAACGAAGATTCCAAAAAAGATGTCACAGTAAGGGTGGAATACGATCCTTTAACCAAGAAGTACTGGTCTCATATATATGCATTTGAAATGAGTGATGAAGCACAGAATGAAATACAAAAACAAATCGATTTAAAAAAGGAGAAAAATAATTAATATGGAATCCGATTTGGTATATTATTTTAACCCCGCCTTAAAATTAGGGCGGGGTTATTGTTGATTTGAAATAAAGTCGTGATGTTTATAAAAAAATTGTGAACCTTTACCCTCCTAGGTATTTTTGTCAGAAGATGTTCTTTTTGACTAGAACAAAAAGAACATCTGAATAAAAAGTGGATTAAGGAATTATTTAGTGACATAGAGTTGTTCCGTTAAAGGGCCATATTCTTGAGGGAATCCCTGGTCCAAATTTGATACTAATAGAACAGTTCTAATCATATTCTTATGATAGAAAACATTAAAAAGGGGTGTAAAGTTAGTTGATAAAAGTTAAAGTTAGTTTACGGCCCATTGTAAGTAAGATAAATTTACCCACCGTTTTGAAAACAGCTATACTTCCGGGTGACTCAATTGAAAGATTATTTATTGCAACCCAGGTAGGAGAGATTTTTTACATAGGAAACGGAGTTATAAGGACTTTTTTAGATATTCGCCCGCGAGTCATAAAATTAGGTACTTCTGAGGAAGGTGTTTCTGGTAGTGGATATGATGAACGGGGATTGCTAGGGCTAGCATTTCACCCAGAATTTTATTATAACGGTCTGTTTTATCTTCATTATTCAGTAGCTGGAACACAAGGTCCAGGTGCCCTTTCTGAACATTTTAAGCCTAACCCATGTGATTCCAGTACTTTAAACCTAAGGTGGACAAATAGAGAAACGCAATATGATCATATTGATACAGTTGAAGAATGGATTTTACAATCGAATGGTCAACCTCAAAAACGACGGACATTACTTAACTTAAGAAGACCATTTTTTAATCATAATGGTGTCAATAGCTTAAACTTTTCACCTGAAACCGGAAAACTTGTTTTAACAACTGGAGATGGTGGGGCAGGCTATGATCCATTTAATTTAAGTCAGAATGATATGGAGATAGCTGGTAAAATAATTGAAATTGATGTAGTTAAGAATACATCTATTAATAATCCACCCGTAGTCACGCGCTTTAATGAACTTCCCTCATCTATCCAGGAAACGCTTACGGTAATTGCCAAAGGGGTTCGCAATATAACAGGCATTTCATTTCAAAGGTTTTATAATCAGTATATCAAATATGTGGGGATTGTCGGACAGGACCTGGTAGAGTCGATTTTTTCATTCGTTCATTATAAACCAATACCGGTTACTCAGCTTATTCAAGCTTCTTTAACTGACCAAGAAGGATTTATTAACTTTGGCTGGCGAGGGTGGGAAGGTGCTTTTCCTACTTCGTTTATAAAGGGCTGTTCTGCAAATCCGACTTTGGTTGAGAAAACAATTGCTTATTACAATGAAGCAGTAAAAACTTTAGTAGGGCGTCTTCAGCCTTTAACTAGTTATTTTCATAAAGATCCCCGACCCGATAAGTTTGGAGGAACTGCACTTACAGGAGTCCAGCCATATATGGGGAATGAAATCCCAAATTTAACGGGAAGCGTCGTGTTTACCGATCTTGCCAAGAATGAAGAATCTCGACCTCCGGTTAGAGGAGTTTTAGCTTATACCAGGGGAAGTACAAATTGTAAACTAAATGATTTTAGTGTTATTGAAACGGATTATAATTTTGGGTCTCAATCAGCTTATTATGTTAATTTGGGAACGAATCTGGATCAAACCAGACTATATTTAGGAGTTTATGGCTCTATGAAAGTAACTGATTTTAACCAAGGTACTGTTTTTGAAATTGTTCCATGATTTATAACTATAGGATTTGATAGATATTCCCTTTATAAAAAGTAACACCGGAAAGTGGCAGGAGAAATCCCTCAGCTATTACTTTTCTTCAGGTTGGAGTAAGCACTAACACCTTACCATCAATCTGTAAACGTTAAGTTAATGGGAGTTATAAGCTTTTTAGCAAATACTTCAATTCCATATCCTAATGGAACTAAGATATCTTCTGGCTTTAAAATTCTTTTCATAGTATCCGCCCGATACATTGTACCCCTTAGAAAAAGCTTCTATTTTTGAATATTCACGGAGGGACAGTCCTCATTCCAATTGATTACTAACAGGCAATACAGCATAAAGCGCAAGGGAATGAATAGTATAGAAAGTGACGAATTGGATGTTTTTAGGGGGTGTTTGAATCGATCAGTTTGTTCGTTATTGGTATCAATCGATGATAGAGACAGATGCAAACTATGTTCACGTAAGAAAGATGGCCCTTGCAACCAAGTTAGTTATTACAGCTGTATTGAGCACATTTGCCGCTATGTTTCAATCAGCGGGGGGCTTTATGCCTGGTATAGGCTTTCTGATTAGTATTCTAGCGACCTTACCAATTTTTTTAACTACTTGCTTTTCTATCCGCCAGGGAATCCTTTCTTATACCCTTACGATTTTCCTTTTATTTATTATTCAGCCGAGTGAACTAATTATCTTTCCCTTTACAACAGGTTTATTAGGTATAGCGATGGGGGCGGCCTTTTTACAATTTAAGAGGAGAGTTGTGGTTGTTTCCTTTTCATCAATATGTTTACTTACAGGTATTATAATGCTTTTGTATGTATTTCGTTTTCCAGTGCTAGGCCCTACTGTTGATACAACTATGGATTCGAAAGTTATTGCAATAATATGTGTATTGAGTTTTCTTTACTGCTGGATCCTCGCGGAGCTTTGTAGAATACTCATGAATAGATTGTGCCAGGTATTGTCTTAGCAGTTGAGTGAAATCTTTTTGAACGAATATAAGATGAAGCCGAATACAAAAGAGAGAATATGTAACGTTACTGTTGAAATAAAAAAGAAGATCTCATNNATGAGATCTTCTTTTTTATTGACCAGTAAATGTCTGATACAGCAAGAAAATATTTAAAGCGATAACTAACGCAGCAATTAGCCAAGCAATTGCGTTTGTAATGCGATGGTTCACTAGCACACCCATAATCTTTTTGTTACTTGTAAACATAATAAGAGGTACTAATGCAAATGCGATTCCGAATGATAATACAACTTGACTCATGACAAGGGCATGAGTTGGATTCACTCCTAACGCAATAATAACAAGAGGTGGAATCATTGTAATAAATCGTCTTAAATATAAAGGAATATGCATGCGGATAAATCCTTGCATAATAATATCACCAGACATTGTACCAACAGAAGAACTAGATAAACCAGCAGCTAACAATCCAATCCCAAAAAGGCTAGCTGATACAGGGCCAACTAAATTGCTAAACTCATTAAAAGCGACATCTAAATCTTTAACATGTAATCCGTTTTTGAAGAACAAGGCAGCTGCTACAATTAGCATACTTGCATTAATCGCTCCAGCAATCACCATTGCAATAATGATATCAATGAATTCAAAGCGGAAAATCTTTTTGCGCTGTTCATCTGTTGTTCCGACTACGCGGCGTTGTGTTAAAGCAGAATGTAGATAAATCGCATGTGGCATTACTGTTGCGCCTAAAATTCCAGCTGCAAGTAAAATGCTATCTACACCTTGAAATTTAGGAATAAACAGTCCTGAAAGAAGAGGGCTTAGCTCTGGTTTCGCATAAAACACTTGTACACCAAATGCAATAACAACGATAAAGACCATTCCTGTAATAACAGCTTCTAATGGACGGAAGCCCCTGCGTTGAAACTCCAGTATAATGAATGATCCAACTGCAGTAATTAAAGCAGCGGGTAACATTGGAATACCAAACAGTAAATATAATCCTAACGCAGCACCGATAAATTCAGCTAAATCAGTAGCTATAATAACGAGTTCTCCTTGTATCCATAAACCAATTGAAACGGGTTTTGGAAAATGTTCACGAGCAACTTCAGGCAGGTTCTTTCCGGTAGCAATTCCGAGCTTTGCTGATAGAGACTGAATTAATACGGCCATTAAATTGGAAGCTAGAATCACCCAAAGTAATAAATAACCATATTGTGAACCTGCCGCAATATTTGTAGCGAAGTTTCCTGGATCAATATAAGCTACGGATGCGATGAATGCAGGGCCAAGAAAAGGCAATAATTTTTTTAATCCTTTTGTTTCGCCACTTAAAGCTAGGTGGGCAGATTGAATTGTTGTACTTTGAGGAGGGACATGTTCATCTTTTGTTATATCTTTATTCATAGTAGTTTTCCCCTTTAGTTTCTTAACTTGATGCAATTATTGTATTTATTCTTTTGTTCTATTTCAATACATTTAGATATTTTAGATGATGTTTTTATTTGAACATAACTGTTTCCTTAATGCAAATTATATGACTGTATACAATAAAATGTGTGATCGGAATAACTATGTAACAAAAATAAATAAAATAGCTCACATACAGTTATAACTTTAGGGATTGTAGGAGAATAAAGAGAGTTGACTTACAATATGGAGTGGAAAAAAGTGCTTTCAATTGTAAAATAGGATTCACAGCATATTAATTGCTGGAAACTAATTTGTATGTTATATAATATATTGGGATTACATTACAACCGTATTGGATTGTTATGTGATCTCGTTTTTCATTTGCGTTAACTTCAGGGAAAACATTGTAAATAGGAGAAAGTTATTTGAACAATAGGTAACAAATCTTTTCTTATTCTTATATGTTCCGATATGATCGTTAACTTATACATGATTTTAAAATATCGAATTAGATAGGTGGTAAAAATAAAATGTTAAATACAAAACCATACAGAGTACTGCTGTATTACATGTACACTACAATTGAGAACCCTGAAGAGTTTGCTGCTCAGCATTTAGAATTTTGTAATTCACTTGAGTTAAAAGGGAGAATTCTTGTAGCAGAAGAAGGGATTAACGGAACGGCCTCAGGTACTGTCGGGCAAACAGAGAAATATATGGAAGCAATGAAGAACGATCCACGATTTGCTGGAATCGTTTTTAAAGTGGATGAAGCGGATGAGCATGCGTTTAAAAAAATGCATGTGCGTCCTCGTCCAGAGCTTGTTACACTTCGTTTAGAAGATGATATCAATCCGAAAGAAACAACAGGAAAGTATTTAGAACCAAAAGAGTTTTATGAAGCAATGCGAGAAGAAAATACAGTTATCATTGATGCGAGAAATGATTATGAATTTGATCTAGGCCATTTTAGAGGCGCAATTAAACCTGATATTAAATCATTCCGCGAGCTACCAGATTGGATTGATGAAAATAAAGAAATGCTCGAAGGCAAAAAGATTTTAACGTATTGTACAGGTGGTATTCGTTGTGAAAAATTTTCAGGCTGGTTAGTTAGAGAAGGTTTTGAAGATGTAAGTCAGCTTCACGGCGGGATTGTAACGTACGGAAAAGACCCTGAAGTGCAAGGTGAACTATGGGATGGACAATGTTATGTATTCGATGAGCGTATTGGTGTACCAGTGAACCAAAAAGAACATGTTATTGTTGGAAAAGATCACTTTACAAAAGAACCATGTGAGCGTTATGTAAATTGTGCAAATCCAGAATGTAACAAACAAATCTTATGCTCAGAAGAAAATGAACAGAAATATTTACGTGCATGCTCACACGAGTGCCGTGTGCACCCACGTAACCGTTATGTGAAAGAACATGAATTAACAGAAGAGCAAGTAGCTACTGCATTAGAAAAAATTGAAGCAGAAAATCAAGTGAAATTAGGATAATAATTGACTTTAATAAAAAATGGATCCCATCGTAAAAGAGAGGATCCATTTTTTATTTGTATTTAGATAATGAAAAAGATTACACATTGTTTGTTTGAAACAGCTTGTTTATATAAAGCCTTAATTTCTAAAAAATAACTATAAGTATATTCGAATATCTCATCAGAATCATCATCTTCAACGAGTGGATAAAGTTGTTCATCCATTAATTCTTGAAAGTTGTACATGTTGTTGAAATCAGATTCGCTTAAATCTTTTATTGCAGAATAGGTCTCTTCGACTTCACTAGTTGTAAGATAAAAAGTACCGAGCAAATCGTTATCTATGATAGAATCATTAAGAGGTACGACATGTCCAAGTGGTGGCTCCCCTCCGCCAATCTCACCACATAAAGTAAAATGAAGTAACTGCCATGACTTATCGATATCTAAATCGGACTCTTTAAAATAAAGATCCAACTCTTTATTTTTGATTTTACTTAATTCCTCATCTGTAACTAATAGATACTGTCCAATCATCCCCATAATAGCCAGCTCCTCTATTGATTTTTAATTTAGTATATCATATTTTATGTAGGTGTTTTTTGGGGATAGAAGAGGAATTTAAGTCATTTATAAGATGTGAGAAAATATAGATTATTTCTGGTGAAGCAAAACAAGGGAAATGTTTAAAGAAAAGAGTAGGCCATAAAAATTTGTGGTCTACTCTTTTTATAAGGATCCATTTATTTATTAAAACTAAATGTTATAAGGATGTTTCCGTGTGTTTTCTTCCTGAAATTTTGATTTTTATGGCGGAAGTAAAGCTTTCGTATTATTGATATTTGCTAAAAAGAAGAGCAGCTATTTACTCTTGTTATAAGCAGATTTTGTTAAACCATAAACAACAGTATCTTCATACATTCCCCAGTATAAACAACTTTGTTTAAATGTTCCCTCATGCTTCAATCCTAATTTTTGCATGACTTTAGATGAGGCAGGATTTTTAGTGAAAGCATCAGCATAAATACGGTTTAGTTGCAATTCTTCAAATGCATATGTAACGATGACTTGGCCGGCTTCTGTGCAGTATCCTTTCCCCCAATATGATTTACCTATCCAGTATCCTAGCTCACCTTTATTATGTTTTTTATTAATAAAAAGGTATATGCAACCGATGAGCATATTTTGCTCATTAACCATTGCAAAGTGAAAACTGTCACCCTTATCCATAGCTGTATGAGTAGAGGTAATCCACTCTTCTGCCACGTCATCTGGATAAGGGTGAGGAATAATTGTAGTAGTCTTAGCAACCTCTTTATCTCCTGCTAATTCTTGAACTCTCGGAGCATCGTCTAATTCAAATGGGCGTATTGTTAATCTTTTAGATAAGAACATTGGATATTGCATTTTTTCTCATCCTTTCTAACCACACAATTCTTTACTATAATACATAATTTTAAAATAAAACTTTATTAAGAAGTTGAATCTTCTGTTAAATAAATAAGTCAGATGTATAATATAGTTATGCTACAAGGAAGTGAAATTTTCATAATTGGAAAAGGGGAGTTCTATATGCGTATTTTAGTATTAGGAGCTGGAGGAATTGGAGGATATTTTGGAGGCCGTTTAGTAGAAAAAGGGGAAGATGTTACGTTTCTCGTTCGTAGTGGACGAAAACAACAGCTTGAGAAAAATGGTCTTGTTATTCGTAGCATAAATGGAAATTTCTCCTTTATACCACAATTAATCACAAAAACTGAATCCGTAGATCCATTCGATTTAATTTTATTCTCAACAAAAACCTATCATTTAGAAGAAGCAATAAACGATTTGAAGCCATTTGTTGGTAAAAATACAATTATTATACCACTACTAAATGGTATAGCTCACTTATCTACATTGCAACAGGTATTTGGTGAGGATAAAGTTATTGGAGGTTTGTGTTTTATCGAAACAACATTAAACGGTGAGGGAGATGTTGTTCAAACTAGCTCTGCTAACCGACTTGTATTTGGGGAAATAAAACATTTACATACAGAGCGAATACAGGGGATTGCCAACACATTAAAGGGTACAAAAGCAAGTTTTGTTTTAAGTAATCATATCGTGCAAGATATGTGGCATAAATATTTATTTATTACTGTTATGTCAGGCGTGACTACGCTAATGCGCGCACCAATAGGTCCGATCCGTGAAAGTGATGGGGGACGGGACTTGATTCGGAATTTATTTAAAGAAGCAGCACAGATTATGAAAGCATCTGGGGCCCCCATTCAGGATAATATTGTTGACGAACATATGAAGACGATTGAGAAGATTTCATATGATATGAAATCTTCTATGCAGCGGGATATGGAAAAAGGTTCATCTATCGAGGGGGAGTACTTACAAGGATATTTGTTGAAATTAGCAAAACAATTTCATGTAGATGCTCCATTGTTAAAAATTATTTATCAAAATTTAAAAGTTTACGAAAAGATGTTGTAAGGGAACATTCAATATTTTATTTAATTTAAAACGAAGGTGGTGTCACTGAAAATAATACAATTGCCATTTCGTTGAAATTATTTTCCCATTTATGTTTTAAATTTGCTGGTATCTTTACACTATCACCAGCGTCTAATACATATTGTTCTTCATTTAGATATAACAAAATTTTTCCTTCTAAAATGACTGCAACTTCCTCACCTCTATGTTCCAGAGGATTTTCTGACGAAGAGGTATTGGGAGGAACATTCATAATCGCTGTTGCCAAATTACCAGTGCAATCAGGTGACAATAACTCATAAGATAAATTATCAACAATCATTTTCTTACGTTTATTGGATCTTACGATTAAATCATCTGTGTTTGTTTCTTCAATGAAAAAACTAAATGTTGGAACATCAAGGGATTTAGCTAAGACCTTTATGGTTTGTATTGAAGGATTTGCTAATCCACGTTCGATTTGGCTTAACATTGAAGGGGTAATTGCAGCTAATTTTGCTAACTCCTTACTGCTCAAGCCTTTAGCTTTTCTATACTTTTGTACTTTTTTTCCAATATCTATATTTTCCATGACTATACTCCTTAATATTTCGTTAAAATATATTTAAAATAATGAAATTTTTATTTAATGTTATCAATGTTTTTATGTCAAACTACCTTAAATTATAATTTAACATTCACATCGCTACAAGAAAATAAGGAGAATCAGATAAATGAAGGAGATTGAAAAGCTTCGCTCCATATGCAACCAAAGTATTTCCTGAAAGGCACCATCGAGGCTCCTTTAATGGAGTTTCTTCCGTGAAATAGTCTTTAGAGCAGGAATATCAACGAAATATATCAGGATCTATTAAAGTAAGGGAAGGAGTTGTGTATATTAAATCTATCCATAATATTTAAAAGCAAAAAAGTTTCTTTATTCTAAACTATAGAAAAGAAACTTTTTGCTTTTGAGATATGTTTATTTTAAATTTCATGGTGAAAGGGTGTACCTAAGAAGATGAATAAGAGCTTTAATTTTCGAGAGTAGATATAGGAAGATTAATATTAACTGTCGTTCCTTTGCCTACTTCACTTTCAATAAGTATCTTTCCTTGGTGCTTTTCGATAATTTTATAACAGATCATTAATCCTAAACCGATACCATTTTCTTTGATACTATAAAATGGTTCTCCTAGATAAGGTATACGATCTTTTTCAATTCCACACCCGTAATCAGTAAATCGAATGTTTACCTGGTTTTTATCTGGTACATCTTCGATTTGAATCAAGATTTCCCCTCCCATTGGAGTTGCTTCAATCGCATTTTTTAAGATATTTATAAAAGCTTGCTTTAATTGATTCCCTTCACAAAGGATGAATGAAGTATTAGATGTAAACTCAGTTGTAATTTGTATGTTGTTCATCATTGCTTGAGGCTGAAGTATCATTACAACTTGTTTCATTAATACATTAAGATCATTTGTTTTAATTTCTAACGCCTGAGGTTTTGCTAGCGCCATAAATTCATTGGTAATACTGTCTATTCGCTCAATCTCTGATAACACGATATCTATATAATGCTTATTGTTCTTATTTTCTGTTGATTTTAGTAAATGCATGAATCCTTTCATTGCTGTTAAAGGATTATTAATTTCATGGGCAATAGCAGTGGCTAATTGACCCACTACAGCAAGTTTCTCCGATTTTCGTAATAACTCCTCAGTTTTTAACCGCTCAGTGATATCTCGAGAGATACTCAAGAAAACGTTTTTGCCATTCAAGTTAAAAACACGGACACCAAACTCAGTTGTTATTGTTTTTCCTGTTGGAAAAACAAATTCATCTTGCAAAGTGAAAGAAGTTTGCCCATCTCTAATTTTCTCTATCACTCTATTGACCATTGGAGAATCTGGCGGAACGGTACTAGGAAATGGCATCGAGAGAAGTTCTTCTCTACTATATCCAAATCTTTTGCACCCAACAGGATTTACCTCAATAAATCGAACTGGAAATTGATCCTCATTTAGCTCTACTACGTATACCGCATCCGTTGCTTGTTCGATAAGTGCACGGTATTTCATCTCACTGCCTTTTAATTGTTGATGTAGATGCTGTAGTTTTCTTTCTGCTTGTTTTCTTTCAGAAATGTCCCTACAAATTCCTGATAAAGCAATTACATTGCCCTGTAAATCTAAAATGGGTGAAACTGTCAAGCTTACATCAATGAGAGTTTTGTCCTTGCGTTGTCGCACTGTTTCTAATTTAGTAATAACAGGATCTTTTGCGGTAATGTTTTTAATAGTTTCTAAAGTTTGATCCATTAAAAAATCTGGTACGCAAGGTAATTTTTTTCCCAAGATTTCTTTTTCTGACCATCCAAATATCTTTTCGTAAGCTTTATTGGCTTGTATCATGTGTCCGTCTAAATCAAATATGGTGATAGCATCTACGTTATGATTAATAAATGATTCCAACCGTTCTTTCGTTACCTTTAGTTCATTTTCTGCATTTTTTCTTTTCGTTATATCAACAGTAGAACCAACCACTTCAATCACTGTTCCCTTTCTTTTAACTGGCCTAAGAGAGAATAGAATAATAGTTTCATCATTTGGCCAAGGTAATTCGAAAGTGACTTCATTACCATCCCATGCCTGTTGATAATATTTTAGTAGTCGAGGTACTAAATGGAATGGAACAATGGAAGAATCTATGGTAGGTAAACTTTTCCCTACCACTTGTTCAGAGTGAAAACCATGTTGATAAAATAACTGTCCATCACATAAAGTATGAATAAAATTCCCATCCACTTTTTTAAATTTAAAAATACCTCCTTGCAGTTCATGTACGGTATCCCTTAATTCTTGCTTTGATTCTTGTAATGTTTCATTCGCTTTAGTTAAATTTTGTGTTAAATAATATAATTTTTGATAGGACTCCATAAGAAAAATACTGATCAATAGTCCAGAAGATATAAATAATGTACCTTGAATGTCAAAAAGTATAAGTGGTATAGAAGGAAAAAAGTATCCAAATACCAAATGGATCATAGCTATGTAAACAGCTAGATAGAGAAAGACTCTCTTAAAGGGATGAAGCTTCTTGAGATATGTTTCAAAAATAGTATATATAGTAGCTATTCCTAAAGAAACAATCAAAGATGGTCCCCAATTACCACCAAGATAGAAAATACGCATAATTATAATAAATGTTATTGTAATCCAACCAGCCGTACGACCAAAATAAATGTACGAAATTATAAGAGGAGCCATTCGGAGATCATAAAACAATCCCATGTGCTTAAAATTAAAGACCATCAAAATAGTAGCTATGATACCGGCAACTATTCCTCCATATAGCTGATTTAATTTAGAATGAATATTCAAAATCAACACTCGAATAAATATAGCTGAGCTAACTAAGAAAGCAAAAATAGATAGATTAATGAAGAATCCTTTGAAGATCATGTAATATTCCTCCTCTCATTGAACGTATTCGACAAAAAGCAAGGAAATCCTACAAATAAAACGGGTTTTCAGATTGAATGTTTTGAATATTGTTATTTGAAAAGGTGAAGTCAATTTATTAATAGATAGCACATATAAATCATTTGGTAATGGTGCAAAAACTCTTGTTAGTTATCTCTTAAACTTGAACATATTGTGTAGACTTTATGTTTTTATGAAATGATTTTGCATCAGGACCATTATGTTTATTGATGAAGTAAAATCCTACAAAATCATTACAACTGTTCTATTTCTAAAAATTTAAGCCCTTATTTAAAAATTTGTATTTACTTTTTCTAAATAAGGGAGTATTATAATCGACAGTTTCAAATTTCTAAATCGCTGAAACCGCATGGTACGGGGGACCCGTTTTTATGGATTAGTGCATAATCCAAGGGGTGAATCCTTGAAAAAGGTAGGGCTACTCACAGGCCCGAATCCGACAGCTAACCTCGTAAGCGTTATATGAGAAGGAAGGTGGAGCTTGTGCGACAAAAAAATTGATGTCTACAAGTTTATTCGTCATGGACTTGTAGGCATTTTTTATTTTCTTAAAAGTCCGTTTTTTACTGAACTAACAGAGAGAAATGCATAAAATTATTGGAGAGTGAAGATCAGTGGTTTCTTCCATAAAAAGATTTTTAATTGGTCGACCGTTAAAATCAACTGAATTAGGAGAGCAAAAGCTTAATAAAACGAAAGCATTAGCGATTCTTTCTTCTGATGCTTTGTCATCAGTGGCATATGGTCCAGAGCAAATATTAATTGCTCTATCTGCAGTTGGTGCGTTAGCATTTTGGTATTCTATTCCAATCGCAATAGGAGTCTTAGTTTTGTTAACAGCTCTAATTTTGTCTTATAGACAAATTATTTTTGCGTATCCTCATGGGGGAGGAGCGTATGTAGTATCAAAAGAAAATTTAGGGGTGAATCCAGGGTTAATAGCTGGAGGTTCCTTATTAGTAGACTATATTTTAACGGTGGCAGTAAGTGTATCTGCAGGTACAGATGCGATTACATCTGCTTTTCCTAGTCTACATGCTCATAATGTGGTTATTGCAATCATATTTGTCATATTTATTACAATCTTGAACTTAAGAGGCGTAACGGAGTCAGCTTCTGTTTTAGCTTATCCCGTTTATTTATTTGTTTTAGCGCTATTTATATTAATCGGTGTAGGTATATACAACATTGTAACAGGTGAAGTCTCACCTAATTTGCATACACCAATCGGTACACCAGTAGCAGGGATTAGTTTGTTTTTACTTTTAAAAGCATTTGCATCAGGTAGTTCTGCTTTGACAGGTGTTGAAGCTATTTCCAATGCTATTCCGAACTTTAAAGATCCAGCTCCTAAAAATGCTGCGAAAACGTTACTTGCGATGGGCCTATTACTTGCAGTGTTATTCTCAGGAATTGTATTTTTAGCTTACTATTATGGTATTACTCCAAGTAAAGAGGTAACAGTTGTTTCACAAATTGCCGAAGAAACATTTGGACGGAACTTCATGTATTTCTTTATTCAAGGAACAACAGCGTTGATATTAATCCTTGCTGCTAATACTGGTTATTCTGCTTTTCCTTTACTAGCAGTTAATCTTGCAAAAGATAAGTTTATACCTAGAATGTTTACAGTTAGGGGAGACCGATTAGGATATTCAAATGGAATTATCATACTTGGAATTGCTTCAATTCTCTTAATTAGTGCTTTCCAAGGGCAAACAGAACATCTTATTCCACTTTATGCAGTAGGTGTGTTTATTCCATTTACGTTGTCTCAGTCAGGGATGGTGGTAAAATGGATTCGAGAAAAGCCTGAAGGATGGATCTTAAAATTAACGATTAATTTAACTGGTGCTATTATTAGTTTTATAGTTATGAGTATGTTCTTTTTAACTAAGTTTGCACAAGTTTGGACAGTTTTAATTTTCTTACCTGTCATTATTATTGTTTTTCATCGAATTAGAAAGCATTATGAAGCGGTAGGAGATCAATTAAGTCTTAAAACCTGTGAACCAATTGTGCCGATTGAAGGGAATGTAATCATTGTTCCTGTTGCTGGTATGACTCATGTAGTAGAGAACTCATTAAATTATGCTAAATCCCTTTCACCAGATCAGGTCATAGCTGTTTACGTTTCTTTTGAAAGAGAAGATGAGAAGAAGTTTGAAGAAAAATGGAAGAAATGGCAGCCTGAAGTTAGACTGGTGACACTACACTCTCATTACAGAAGTATTATTCAGCCGCTAACCAAATTTATTGACACAGTTCAATATAAAGCTAGCGAATCAAATTATCGGGTTACTGTAGTAATACCGCAATTTATTCCTAAAAAAGGTTGGCACAATATTCTTCATAACCAGTCGAGCTTATTGATTCGTGCATTCTTGCTTTATAAGAGAAATGTAGTTATTACGACTGTACCGTATCATTTGAAAAAATAAAGATTGGAAAATAAGTAATTTCTTAGGTAGCTTTACTGAGGTAGAGCTACCTTTTCTTGTTTGCCATCATTTTAAAGTCGATTACGAAAGTAGAGGGAATTATGGATCTTCGAGTTTTTATCATTTTAACTGAGAAGACCTCTTCTCTAAACGAAGTGAAGGTGAGGGTAGTTTATAAAGAGGATCTGAATACAGCAAGAGATAGCTGGCAGGATGTCAAGAATTATACAGAAAAATTACATGAGGATGCAAAAGTAAAATAAATAGAGAGTAAAGAAAACGTATATGTTGTAGTAAGGAGAAAAAAGAGAGACTTATTCGTGGGAATTTTCACGCTATAAATCGGTCATTTTGAAGTGATTTATCTTTGGGAAGTTGGCAGATGGTCGAATTTTCTAGAATAAAGCGGTATAATGCTTGTAAGTACGATGTATATGAGTATAGAAAATGTAAGGAAGGACATATCGTTAGTATGGATAAAGAAAAACAACAACTAAGCGTTGAAGTTGCAAGATTATACTACCAATCTGATTATAGCCAACAAGAAATTGCAAATAAATTGAATATCTCCAGACCAACCATTTCAAGACTGTTAAAATATGCGAAAGAAAAAGGGTTTGTTCAAATTCATATAGCGGATCCATTTGCTGATTTAGATAATGTAGGTAACCTACTTAAAGAAAAATATAATTTATTAGAAGTGCACATCGTATTTTCCCCTGTACCAGAGTACACGGCGATTACGGAGTATATAAGTAAGTATGCTGCTGAATACATGGAGAAGACTGTTACAAATGGTGATATCGTCGGTGTGAGCTGGGGAACCACTATGTATGAAATCGCAAGGAAAATTGTGCCGCAACATGTAAAAGGGGTAGAGGTTGTTCAATTAAAAGGAGGTATTAGTCACTCAAGTGTTAATACGTATGCAAATGAAACGATTGCTTTATTTGCAGATGCCTTTCAAACAACACCTCGAAATTTGCCGCTTCCAGTTATATTTGATAACGCAGTTACAAAGGAATTAGTGGAACAGGATCGACATATTCACCATATTATTGAAATGGGAAAACAAGCGGATATTGCGATTTTTACAGTCGGAACTGTTAGAGATGAAGCTTTATTGTTTCGGTTAGGCTATTTAGATAAACAAGAAATGAGCCTATTGAAAGAACAAGCTGTTGGAGACATTTGTTCACGTTTCTTTGATGGAGATGGTAAAATTTGTAGCGAGGAAATTAATCAACGCACAATTGGAATTGATTTAGAAGAATTACGTCTAAAGAAACGTTCTGTTCTTGTTGCTGGAGGTTCTAGAAAAGTAAAGGCAATTGATGGTGCGTTAAGCGGAGGGTATGCGAATGTGTTGATTATCGATCAGCATACCGCGAAAGAGCTTTTAAATTATTAAAAAGGTTAAAATGGAAGTTTCACTTTATGAATGAATAAATTTTGTGCTTTATGAGGGAGCTGTTAATATCGCAGCTCTCTTTTTGTGTCAATTTCAAAAACTTATTGCACTATCTCGAAAAAAATTGAACAAAATTTCAAAAGTGTGTTTACATTTGTTCAAGGTGGAGTTAGAATGAAGTTGTTAAAAGATATGAGGAGTGAAGAAAATGAACATTGCAAAGTTAATTGATCATACAGTTTTGAAACCGGATACTAAAAAAGAAGACGTTATGAAAGTTTTAGAAGAAGCAAAAAAATACAATTTCGCTTCTGTTTGTATTAATCCAACATGGGTGAAATTAGCAGCTGAAGAATTAGCAGGACACGACGTGGATGTTTGCACAGTAATTGGTTTTCCTTTAGGTGCAAATACAACTGAAACAAAAGTATTTGAAACAAAAGATGTAATTGCAAAAGGTGCGACTGAAGTTGATATGGTAATCAACGTTGGCGCTTTAAAAGATGGCGATAATGAATTCGTTGAAAAAGATATTTACGAAGTTGTACAAGCTGCAAAAGGAAAAGCACTTGTAAAAGTTATTATTGAAACTTGTTTATTAACAGATGAAGAAAAAGTACGTGCCTGCGAATTGTCAGTAAAAGCTGGTGCTGATTTTGTAAAAACTTCAACTGGATTCTCAACTGGTGGAGCGACTGCTGAAGATATCGCATTAATGCGTAAAACAGTTGGAGCAAATGTTGGTGTGAAAGCATCTGGTGGTGTTCGTACAAGAGAAGATGCTGAGAAAATGATTGAAGCTGGGGCTTCTAGAATCGGTGCAAGTGCAAGTGTTGCAATTGTATTAAATGACACAGAAGGCGCTTCAGATAACTACTAATTTATAAAGATTTAGAAGTAATAGATACACATATTGCAAGGAGCAGGGTGTATCTATTGCTTTAACAATTGAAAAATATGTAACCGGATACGGAAAAGGAGGGAGAATGTTATGAAATATGTAATCGGTATCATAGGCTTGATCATTGTGTTAGGCATCGCCTGGCTTGCTAGTAATAATAGAAGAAAAGTGAAATATCGCCCTATTATCACAATGATTGTGCTTCAGTTTATTTTAGGTTTCTTACTATTAAATACGAGCATCGGGAACATATTGATTGCTGGGATTGCAGATGGTTTTGGACAATTGTTAAAGTATGCTGGTGATGGTGTTAATTTCGTGTTTGGTGGGTTAGTAAATCAAAAAGAATTTTCATTCTTTTTAGGAGTATTAATGCCAATTGTTTTTATATCAGCTTTAATTGGTATCCTGCAGCACTTTAAGATATTGCCGATCATTGTAAAAGGGATTGGTTTAGCTTTAAGCAAAATAAATGGAATGGGGAAACTTGAATCGTATAATGCTGTAGCTTCAGCGATTCTAGGACAATCAGAAGTATTTATTTCGGTTAAGAAACAATTAGGTTTATTATCGGAAAGAAGATTATATACATTATGCGCATCTGCAATGTCAACAGTTTCTATGTCGATTGTCGGATCATACATGGTTTTATTGAAACCACAGTATGTTGTAACCGCTTTAGTACTTAACTTGTTTGGTGGATTTATTATTGCTTCTATCATTAACCCTTACGAGGTTACTGAAGAAGAAGATATGTTAGAAGTACAAGAGGAAGAGAAAAAGACCTTTTTTGAAGTATTAGGGGAGTATATAATTGATGGATTTAAAGTTGCTATTACAGTGGCAGCTATGCTAATTGGTTTCGTTGCTTTAATCGCTTTCATCAATGCTATTTTTAAAGGAGCGATAGGTATTTCATTCCAAGAAATTCTTGGCTATGTATTTGCACCGTTTGCATTTATTATGGGAGTTCCTTGGCATGAAGCTGTTAACGCAGGTAATATTATGGCGACAAAACTTGTATCAAATGAATTTGTGGCAATGACAGATTTAGCACAAGGTAACTTTAATTTCTCTGGAAGAACAACAGCTATTATATCCGTGTTCCTTGTTTCATTTGCGAACTTCTCTTCAATTGGAATTATTGCAGGGGCTGTTAAGAGCTTAAATGAAAAACAAGGGAATGTAGTAGCAAAATTTGGTTTGAAATTACTTTTCGGTGCAACGTTAGTAAGTTTCTTATCAGCAACGATAGTTGGTTTAATATACTAAAAGTTTCATAGAAAATAAAAAGGATTGGTGATTAAAATGAGAATGGTAGATATTATTGCGAAAAAACGTGATGGTAAAGAATTAACAACAGAGGAGATCGGGTTCTTTATTAAAGGATATACAGATGGATCAATACCTGATTATCAAGTGAGTGCATTGGCAATGGCTATCTTTTTCAAAGACATGTCTGACCGTGAACGTGCTGATTTAACGATGGCTATGGTGAATTCTGGAGAAACAATTGATTTATCGGAAATTGAAGGGGTTAAAGTAGATAAACATTCAACTGGTGGTGTTGGTGATACAACAACATTAGTTTTAGGACCATTAGTAGCTGCTTTAGATGTACCGGTTGCAAAAATGTCTGGTCGAGGTTTAGGACATACAGGTGGTACGATTGATAAATTAGAAGCAGTAGAGGGCTTCCATGTTGAAATTACGAAGGAGCAGTTCATTGATTTAGTGAACCGTGATAAGGTTGCAGTTATTGGGCAAACAGGAAATTTAACACCTGCCGATAAAAAAATATACGCATTACGTGATGTTACTGGAACAGTGAATTCAATTCCGTTAATCGCAAGTTCAATTATGAGTAAAAAGATTGCAGCTGGTGCTGATGCGATTGTTCTTGATGTTAAGACAGGTGCTGGTGCATTCATGAAAACAGAAGAGGATGCGAAAGAATTAGCACATGCGATGGTACGAATCGGAAATAATGTTGGACGTCAAACAATGGCTGTTATTTCAGATATGTCACAACCTCTTGGTTTTGCAATTGGTAATGCTCTTGAAGTAAAAGAAGCAATTGACACATTAAAAGGGGAAGGTCCAGAAGATTTAACGGAATTAGTCCTTGTATTAGGTAGTCAAATGGTGGTACTTGGTAAAAAGGCTGATACATTAGAAGAAGCACGTGAAATGTTGAAAGAAGTTATGAAGAATGGAAAAGCGATTGAGAAATTCAAAGAGTTTTTAAGTAACCAAGGCGGAGATAGCTCGATTGTAGATTACCCAGAAAAATTACCACAAGCGAAATATGTAATTGATGTGCCAGCTAAAACTTCAGGTGTTGTCTCTAACATTGTGGCAGATGAAATCGGTATTGCTGCCATGCTTTTAGGAGCAGGCCGCGCAACTAAAGAGGACGAAATTGATTTAGCAGTTGGTTTAATGCTACGTAAAAAAGTGGGCGAAGTTGTAAAAGAAGGGGAATCACTTGTTACAATTTATGCAAATCGTGAAAATGTGGACGATGTAAAAGCTAAAATTTATGAAAACATTTCTGTATCAGAAAAGGCTGAAACTCCAAAATTAATTCATACAATTATTACTGATTAATGATTAGTAACATGGAATTTACTTTGAGGAGGAAATAGTTATGGATAAAAAAAGATACATTGCAGAAGCATCAAAAATGTTGTCAAAAGCATATATTCCG
This sequence comes from Bacillus sp. AFS023182, assembly GCF_002560575.1. NCBI lineage: Bacteria > Bacillati > Bacillota > Bacilli > Caryophanales > Bacillaceae > Bacillus > Bacillus sp. AFS023182. The sequence goes on from NZ_NTRO01000028.1 coordinate 73,894, forward strand.
TATTCTAAATTCCCTGTGGGAGCAGCGTTAGTTACGAAAGAAGGTAAAATTTATACTGGTTGCAACATTGAAAACGCTTCTTATGGTTTATGTAACTGTGCGGAAAGAACCGCTATATTCAAAGCAGTATCAGAAGGAGAACGCGATTTTAGCTATTTAGTAATCACAGGTGAAACAGATGGACCTATTTCACCATGCGGAGCTTGTAGACAAGTCATTGCAGAGTTTTGTGATCCTAAAATGCCAGTTTTATTAACAAATCAAAAAGGTGATGAAAAAGAAGTAACGGTGGAACAATTGCTTCCAGGTGCTTTTTCGATAGAGGATTTAATCTAATTTCAAATGAATAAGAGAAAGAAGTTGTCCTAAAATTCATATGTTGGGAGAGCTTCTTTTTTTGTGTGAAGAATAGGTTTTTAATTAAGCGTTGAGATTCTGTTTAGGAAAGACATTTTTCTATTTAAATGAGAATTTGCTGGGGTTGGATCGACCGTTTTGCAGGAGTACTCTTTCTGTCTGCTTCTTAGCTATTTCAACCTCGTAAACTGTCCACAAGGTTAGGCGAATCTATAAAGAGTTTCGTACTAAACGAAGGGAGCTACGAATAGGCTGGTAGAAGAGTAGAAAGAAGGGAGGTCTAAAATGAAACCGTATCACATCATTGGAAAAAGTATTAAACGAAAAGAAGGTGCCGACAAAGTAACGGGAAGAGCAAAATATGTAGATGACGAGATTGAGATAGGTACTTTATATGCAAAACTCTTAACAAGTGTATATGCACATGCTGTTATTGAGAGTATTGATATAAGGAGAGCAAAGGAAATCCCGGGTGTTCATGCTGTGATAACAGGAGCAGATTATCCTATTCTTGTCGGTTCTAGTATTGTAGATCGTCCCCTGTTAGCCTATGAAAAAGTTCGGTATTTTGGTGAGCCTATAGCACTTGTTGTAGCGGATAGCGAGGCGATTGCTAAACATGCCTCAGCGCAAATACGTGTTACATATAAGAAACTTCCTGTGGTTCATGCCCCGCTACAAGCCTATTTAGAAAGAGATATACTCGTACATGAAAACGTAGAACAATATGAATTAGAAGAAGAAGTATATCCAGAAGCACATACAAACATTGCAAATCGGACGAAAATTCGTAAGGGAGATATTCGAGAAGGGTTTGCAAATAGCGAAGTTGTTGTAGAGGAAACGTTTTCTTTTCGGCAATCTGATCATACTGCAATGGAGACGCGATGTGCGAAAGCAGAAATTAAGCCAAATGGAGAGGTTATTATTCATTCTACTTCGCAAGCACCTTTTGAAATTAAAAGATTACTTAGTAAAGCGTTTCAAATTGATGAGAAAAAAATAATTGTACATGTGCCTTTAGTTGGAGGGGCGTATGGTGGGAAAACAACGGTACAACTTGAGTATTTAGTATATCTTGCTTCTAAAGCAGTGGATGGGAGGCGTGTTACTCTTCGGAATAGTAGAGAAGAAGATTTTGTAACGTCGCCTGTTCACATTGGTTTACAAGCAAAAGTAAAGCTTGGATGTACAAAGAATGGGAAATTACAAGCAGCAGAGATTTTATATTTATTTGATGGCGGTGCGTATGCTGATCGGGCAGTGACTATGAGTAAAGCGGCCGGATTAGATTGTACAGGTCCATACTCAATTCAGCATGTATCTTGTGATTCGCTTTGTATGTACACGAATCATACATATGCGACATCGTTTCGTGGGTTTAGTCATGCTGAGTATACATTTGTAATTGAAAGAATGATAGATATATTGGCAAATAAAATAGATATGTGTCCGCTCGAGTTTCGTATGAAAAATGCAATTAAGCAAGGAGATACAACACCAACACAAGTAACGGTCACTAAAAGTAATACAGGGGATATTCAGGCGTGTATACAAAAGTTAAAGTCGCTTATTAATTGGGAAGAAGGGAATCGAATTATTTTATCAAATGGAAGGATACGAGCAAAAGGAATTAGTTGCTTTTGGAAAAATTCGACGACACCTAATAATGCTGGAGCGGGTGCGACTATAACTTTTAATGGTGATGGAAGTGTAAATGTTAATTGTGGTGCAGTTGAAATTGGGCAAGGAACGAAAACAACTTTAACACAAATGGTTGCAGAAAAAATGAATATGAAAGTTAAAGATGTATCTATTATGATGGAAGTCAACACACAAATAGCGCCAAAACATTGGAAAACAGCTGCTAGTCGAACGACACATCTCGTTGGAAATGCAGTTGTAAAAGCGACTGAAGATGCAATGAAGCAGTTACTAGATACAGCAGCTAATATACTTGGAATACCAGTGCATGAGTTAGCAATTAAGAATAAAGTTGTATATGTAAAAACAAACCCAGATATGTATGTATCATTTTCAAAGATTGTTTTTGGATATGTTGATTCGAGTGGAAATGTGTATGGTTCGCCGATAATTGGCAGAGGTGCTTATGTATTTGAAGGGATTACGAAGATTGATTATGAGACAGGAAAAGGACAAGGTGGACCTGAATGGGGAGTGGGCGCACAGGCAATCGAGGTAGAATTTGATCCACAAGTATATACATATAAATTAATAAAAGCAGTAACGGTTGCAGATGCAGGAAGGATTTTAAATAGAAAGGGAGCAGAAACACAAATTATAGGGGCTATGAGTATGGGATTAAGTTTTGCGACGAGAGAAACATTTCACTATGACTTGTATGGGAGAGTTCTTAATAATCAGTTTCGTTCTTATAAAGTGATGCATTATGGGCAACACCCAAAATACATTGCTGAATTTGTGGAAGTACCGCATGATCAAGCTGCATTTGGATCAAGAGGGCTTGGTGAGCATGGAATTATCGGTATGCCCGCTGCTTTAGCGAATGCGTTATCTATTGCAGCTAGTATTTCACTTCGTCAATTACCTATTAATCCTGAATTGATTTGGAAAGTAAAACAAACAAAGGAGAATGGTGTATATGATACCATTTGACTTTGAATATTATCGTCCAAATTCTATTGAAGAAGCAATCCGATTATTTCATCAGCTGGATAAAGAGGGAAAAAGGCCCATTTATTATGGAGGAGGCACTGAAATTATTACAATGGGGCGTCTGCAACAAATTGTCACGAAAGCGGTCATTGATTTAAAAGATATTCCCGAATGTAACATTTGTGAATGGAATGGCCAAAAGCTTATTCTAGGAGCTACATTAACATTAACAAAAGTTCAAGAGGAAAAAGTATTCCCTCTTCTTGGAGAAACTGCCGGAAGAGCTGCAGACCACACAGCAAGAAATAAAATTACGCTTGGTGGCAACATTGCAGGGAAAATTATATATAGAGAAGCGGTACTCCCATTTTTACTAGCGGATAGTACATTTGTTGTTGCAGGAAAAGAAGGTGTGAAATATATAAGGGCACAGGAGGCCTTTATTGAGAAGTTACAATTGCAAAAAGGAGAGTTTCTTGTACAAATTATTACTGATCAAAAATATATAGAATCTCCTTATTACAGTGTAAAAAAAAGACAATTAGAGAAAATTGATTACCCACTTGTAACGGTTGCTGCGTTAAAAAGTGATGAAAATATTCGAATCGCATTTAGTGGATTGTGCGCATTTCCATTTCGGTCGCTCGCGGTAGAATCGGTGCTAAATGATGGAAGTATACCAGTTAAGAAGAGAATTGAGCGCGTCCTTTTTCATATTCCTGCACCTATATTAGATGATATACGAGGTTCGCGTGCTTATCGTATATTTATTTTGCAACATGTGCTTTATGATGTGCTGATGAAGCTTGAAGGGGTGAAGTAATGGGAAAGGGACAATTTATTCTTCATGTGAATGAGGAAGATAGAGAAGTGATTGTCAGAATGGCAGATACGTTATTATATACATTACGACATAACCTCGGTCTAACTGGAGCTAAACCGGGATGTGAAAACGGTGATTGTGGTGCTTGTACAGTTCTTGTTGAGGGGCTACCAATTAAGTCTTGTATTATGTTAGCCGTAGAAGCTATTGGTAAGCGGATTACAACGATTGAAGGCTTACGGGAAACACCTATTCAGCAAGCTTTTGAAGACAAATGGGCTTTTCAGTGTGGATATTGTACGCCTGGATTTATTATAAATTGTCATGCGCTCGTTACAAAAAAAATGGACATGGATGATTCAGTTATTGAAGAATGGTTAAGTTCTAATATTTGCCGGTGCACAAGTTATCAAGAAATTGAAGAAGCTGTGAAATCTGTCTTACAAAAGAAACGGGAGAATCAATAATGACTTCTATTTATACTGTACTAGAAGCCCTACTATCATGTGAACAACGGTGTGCTGTAGCAACTATTATTCATGTGGAAGGTTCTGCATATTGTAAAGAGGGAACTATCATGCTTTTTTGTGAAGATGGAACAAAAGTCGGAATATTAAGTGCAGGTTGTTTAGAAGAAGAGGTTTCTATTTATGCAGCCGAAGTAATGGAGAATCAAACATGGTCTATTCATCAATTTAATACGAGGGCAGAAGATGATTTATCTTTGGGAATGGGATGTAATGGCATCATTCATATATTAGTTGAGTATATAGATGAAGAGTACAAAGTTTTTTTGCAAACACTATATGAATACCTTAAGAAGGGTATTTCAGTTCGAATGATAAAAAATATTTCTTTAATACAAACTTTATTTATTAGTGAGAATGGTGACACGTTTGGGAATGAGGAAGTTTTGTTTCCAATTCATTCCTTACATGGTTTACACGGTAAATGGTTTTATCAACACTTTACACCAAAGCCAAGGCTTTGTATTTTTGGAGCAGGCGAGGATGCAAAACCGCTTGTTCGGTTTGCAAAAGAAGTAAACTTTTTTGTAACAGTCTGTGATTGGAGAGAATCGCTATGTAATGCTGCACGTTTTCCGAGTGCAGATGTTTGTATAAGTGGATTTCCAAAAGAGGTTGTACCACAACTTCTATTAAGCAAAGAAGATTTTGTTGTGATTATGACTCACCATTTTCAGCGTGATCAACAATTGATCGAACTTTTATTGGAACAATGTGTTCGCTATATCGGTATTCTAGGTCCACGTCATCGCACTGCTCGTCTGTTAGAAGGAAAGGCGATACCTAAAAACGTTCATTCTCCGGTAGGGCTTGCGATTGGTGGAAAAGGACCAACTGAAATTGCGATTAGTATTATAGCTGAAATTGTTCAAGAATTAAGGGGGAAGTAAAATTAAGATTGCTGGTATATATTTAGCTGCTGGAAACAGTCGGAGGATGGGACCCGGAATACACAAGTTACACCTTCCATTACAAGGGGAACCACTTGGGAGCCTAGCGTTACAAGCAGCAATTTCTTCAAGGCTCTCACATATTATTGTTGTTACGAATGAGCCTGCTTGGATGTTAAAAAGAATGCACCGTGAAAATGTGCACATTCTTTCTTGTCCAAATGCTTGTAGAGGACAGTCGTACTCTCTTCAATGCGGTATTGAGAAGGCGAAACGAATGAATGTTGATGGAGTGATGGTCCTTCTGGCTGATCAACCATTTGTGACAGCTGAATTTATTAATAAGATAATAGGTTGCTATGAGCAAAATAAAAACATTCATTTTGTAGCAGCGAGTTATAGGGGAATAAGGCAACCGCCTGTTTTATTTACAAAGAAAGTATTTCCACTTTTTCAAACGTTGAAAGGGGATGAAGGAGCACGCGCGATTTTTATGAAGCCTACGATAAATGGAATTTCATTGTTGTCGGAAAGTGAGAGAATGTTTTTTGATGTAGATACATGGGGGAATTATCAACAGGTGAGACAAGAATATGAGGAATGATATGGTGTTTAAATCACAATGTAGTACGTATGAAACTATGTCTATACTATAAAAAGAGCCAAAATTTCTCAATTTAGAAATTGGGCTCTTTTTATGTTGATACGATTTTGTAAAATTGGTCGTTTGCATCGATCTTAGATCTCATTTTTTAACGTTCATACGATTTTGTGCATGCTGTAAAGCAAGTGGAGTAACATTTTCTCCGTTAGGATCTACAATCGTTGTATTTAATAAAATGGAATCTAAACTCCCGCGAAATTCCTTCATGTAGCTTTGTCTTAACATTTGCTGTTCTTGTTTTTCAATTTCTTGAAGTCCTGAAATTCTTTCTTTTTTTGCCAATTCATTAATACGAAATAATATATGTTTCATTTTCTTCACCTCTGTTATTTAACTATAAATTAGTAACTTACTAATTTATAGTTATTTTAATATTTCTTTTTGATTATGTCAATAGTTGTAAATGAAAAAGACATTCTTTTCTCCAAGAAGAGTGTCTAACTGTGCTACATTAGATTCATCCATCATTTTTATAAATGATTTCTATTAAAATAATTCATTTTATTTATTTGTATTCTAAATATATAATAGCGATTAGGTGAGTGCAAAGAAGCGGCTTTTTCATGAGTATAGGAATTAATGCTTTTTTAGAGCATTGATTAAGTTGAAAATATAATGAGGTTGTTACTAAAACCAACTAATTTCATGAGAATTATTATTTTTATTGGTGTTTTGGTGAATACTGGACTACATTTCCGCTTTAGAAGAAAACTATGTAATTTACATATTATCTTTTTTATTATTATGGAAATATGAATATAACAAGAAAAATATCAGGGATTTATAGTTTAGCTTTATATAACACAAAAGAATGATCGTACAACAGGAGGAGTAAGTATGGAGCTGCGCCATTTGAAAACTTTTATTATTGTAGCGGAAAGCGGTGGCTTTACACGGGCTGGTGAACAACTGGGATATACGCAATCGACAATCACCAATCATATTAGATCATTAGAAGAAGAGATAGGAAATCCATTATTTGATCGTCTTGGCAAAAAGGTAATTTTAACTGAGGTAGGAGAGCATATGCTTTCTTATGCACATAAAATATTAGAATTATCGAATGAAGCATTGGAATCATCTCAAATGAACGGTAAATCGTCAGGAACAATACGTATTGGAGCAAATGAATCTTTAATGATTTATCGATTACCTGCTGTTTTATATGAATTTAAAAGGAAGTATCCACAAGTTCATATCATTTTACAACCATCAGAGAGTCAAGAGTTGCATAATGAATTAAAATCAGGGAAATTTGATTTCGCATTATTTACACATCCGGAACAACTTGGGGCAGACATCGTTACTCATTCTCTTGTTCAAGAGAAGATTGTACTTATTGCTCCGCCGAGACATCCCTTAACGAAAAAAATGAACGTTGATCCTGCTGATTTAGAAGGGGAAATGTTGTTACTTACAGAGCCAGGGAGTTATCGAGATTTGTTAGAAAGACGAATTAAAGAAGATGGTATTAATTGTTCTCATATTCATTTTTGGAGTATTGAAGCGATTAAGCAAACTGTTATGTGTGGGCTAGGGATATCTTATTTACCGTTTATAACGGTAAAAGAAGAAATCGAGCAGGGTAAGCTAAGTGTATTACCATGGAAGTATAGTGAAGATTTCGTTACTACTGAATTGGCATATCATAAAAGTAAATGGTTAACTCCTGCAATGAAGAAATTAATTGAAATGATAGAAAAGCATGCAGAGAAATGGAAAAAATTCTCTTGATTCTCTGAGATGAAATTAGGCTGAAAAACATATGTATTGGATAGGTAGGGGGAAAAGTAATGAACGAAAGAGTAAAAGAAATAGCGCTTGTCGTAATTGGATCATTATTGTTTGCGATTGGAATTAACTTTTTTGCTATTCCAAATCGATTATCTGAAGGTGGAATTATCGGACTGACAGTTATTACATATTATCTGTTCGATTGGTCACCAGGTACTGTAAACCTTATAATAAATGCAGTATTACTTGCAATTGGGTATAAATTTTTTGATAAGAAAACAATGGTATATACAATACTTGGTATTGTATCTTCATCTTTCTTTTTATATATCACAGAAGATATTGCGACTCCAGTAAATCATGATACATTATTAGCGGCTCTCTTCGCTGGTGTTTTTGTTGGAATCGGTTTAGGGTTTATGTTCCGTGCAGGTGGTACATCAGGTGGATCTGCAATCATAGCACAACTAGCAAACCAATATTTAGGCTGGAGCGTTGCGAAAGGTGTATTAATTATTGATATCGTAGTTATTGCGGGTTCAGTATTTATTATCGGACAGGAAAAGGCTATGTATACGCTGGTAGCGGTATTTATAGGTGCAAAGGTTATTGATTTTATTGTAGAAGGATTGAATACAAAGACTGCTGTAACAATTATTTCAAACTATCCAGACATGATCAAAGAATCAATTATGAAGAATATGACACGAGGTGTCACAGTATTAGATGGAAAGGGCGGTTACACAGGAAATAACAAAGAAGTATTATATATTGTCATTAATAAACAAGAACTTATGCAATTAAAGAAAGTCGTGAGCCAAAAAGATGAAAATGCGTTCGTTGTTATTCATGATGTACGTGATGTATTAGGTGGTGGCTTTAAAGCGAGTTAAAAATATACAAAAAGCGTTACAATAATTGTGTTTGTTATAGGATAGAAATACTTAAGAGCCTACTGATAACAGTAGGCTTCTTTTTGTAGGTTGAAGGGGTATATGTTTGAAAAAATTCAAAAATAGGATTATATCCAGTTGCATTTTATACCCCTTACCCGTATAATGTATTTGAAGAACGATGATTACTATAACTGAGGTGGTATGGATGGGGCATTGTGAAGGTAATGAAACAAATTCAAAAATGGTTCCTCGAACAGAAGAGGAAATTCAAAATGTTATAAAACGTTTAAAGCGTATTGAAGGTCAAGTACGTGGTGTTCAAAAAATGGTTGAAGATAATCGTTATTGCGTTGATATTTTAATCCAAATTTCAGCGATTAATGCAGCTTTAAATAAGGTGGGTTTTTCATTATTAGAACGTCATACAAAACATTGTGTAGCAAAGGCAATTCATGAAGGGAATGGAGATGAATCTATTCAAGAATTAATGAGTGTCATTAAACAGTTTTCAAAATAGGAGGGGTATACAATGGATAAACAAAAACATGTTACGCTTGGAGTTACAGGAATGACATGTGCAGCTTGTGCAACCCGGATTGAAAAAGTACTAAATAAAATGGAGGGGGTAGAAGCTAACGTAAATTTAGCTATGGAAAAAGCAAGTATTAAATATGATTCATCAAAACAAGAAATCTCAAATATAAAAAATAAAATTGAAAAACTAGGCTATAACGTAGCAGAGGAAAAAGTTACTTTAGATATTGAAGGAATGACATGTGCAGCTTGTGCAACCCGAATTGAAAAAGTGCTAAACAAAATGGAAGGAGTTTCGAATGCAACTGTTAATTTAGCTACAAACAGTGCGGTTGTAGAATATAATGAAGGTTTAATTTCTACAGAAAATATTTTAGAAAAAATAAAGAAGACAGGGTATAAGGGGCAAATACGTAGTGAAGATGTAGATCATTCAGAGAGAAAAGAGGAGGTAATTAAGGAGAAGAAGCGTCAACTTATTATTTCTATTATTTTGTCTTTACCTTTACTCTATACAATGCTTGGGCATATGCCATTTGATACAGGTCTACCAATGCCGCATATTTTAATGAATCCATGGTTTCAACTTCTACTAGCAACACCGGTTCAATTTTATATTGGTGGCCATTTCTATGTAGGTGCTTATCGTGCTCTTAGAAACAAAAGTGCGAATATGGATGTACTAGTTGCCTTAGGAACATCAGCAGCTTACTTTTATAGCTTATATGAAGCATTGAAAACATTGAGTAATTCTGCATATGTTCCTGACCTTTATTTTGAAACAAGTGCAGTTTTAATTACATTAATTCTAGTTGGGAAATATTTTGAAACATTAGCCAAAGGGCGTACAACAGAAGCAATTTCTAAATTATTGAGTTTACAGGCTAAAGATGCACTTGTTGTACGTGATGGTCAAGAAATACGAATACCACTTGAAGAAGTAGTTATTGGAGATACGATTATTGTAAAACCAGGTGAAAAAATACCCGTAGATGGTATTGTAATCTCGGGGATATCTTCTGTTGATGAGTCTATGATTACTGGAGAATCTATTCCAGTTGATAAAAAAGAGGGAGACGCTGTTATCGGCGCGACTATTAATGCAAATGGTGTTCTGACTATTAGGGCTGACAAGGTTGGGAAAGATACAGCTTTAGCAGGCATTATTAAAATTGTTGAAGAAGCTCAAGGCTCTAAAGCACCTATTCAGAGATTAGCAGACATCATTTCAGGTATTTTTGTTCCAATTGTTGTAGTTATTGCTTTAATTGCTTTTATTGTATGGTATTTCTTTATCACACCAGGGGATTTACCAAAAGCATTGGAAGTTGGAATTGCGATCCTTGTCATCGCTTGTCCGTGTGCGTTAGGTCTGGCTACACCAACTTCTATTATGGTTGGCACAGGAAAGGGAGCAGAGAAAGGAATTCTATTTAAAGGAGGTGAATTCTTAGAAGGAACGCATAAAATCAATGCGGTATTACTTGATAAAACGGGAACAGTAACAAAAGGGAAACCAGAAGTTACTGATGTACTAGAATTTAAAAAAGGCATGCTGGATTATGCTATTTCAGCTGAAAGTGCTTCTGAACATCCATTAGCACATGCTATTGTTGAATATGGAAAGAAAAATGAAATTAGATTGAAAGATTTAAAACAGTTTTCAGCAATTCCAGGTCATGGTATTGAGGCAAATATTGAAGACAAAAAGGTTCTTGTTGGAACACGTAAATTAATGAATGAACAATTAGTGGAAATATCAAAGCATGAAGAAGTCATGAAAGAATTAGAGTATCAAGGTAAAACAGCAATGCTTGTCGCAATTGATGGGAAACTTGCTGGAATTATCGCTGTAGCTGATACAGTAAAAGAAAGCTCAAAGTATGCGATTCAAACATTAAAAGAAATAGGAATTGAAGTATACATGGTGACGGGGGATAATAAACGTACAGCTGAAGCGATTGCGAAGCTAGTTGATGTTGATCATGTATACGCAGAGGTATTACCAGAAGATAAAGCTAAAATTGTAGATGATTTACAAAAGCAAGGAAAAAGAGTGGCAATGGTGGGAGACGGTATTAATGATGCACCAGCTCTTGCGAAAGCTGATATCGGTATGGCCATTGGAACTGGTGCAGATGTAGCGATTGAAGCAGCAGATGTTACTCTAGTTGGTGGGGATTTATCTCATATATCAAAAGCAATTGAGTTAAGTCGTAAGACAATGAAAAATATTCGTCAAAATTTATTTTGGGCTTTATTTTATAATGCAATTGGAATTCCTGTAGCTGCGGCTGGATTGTTAGAACCTTGGGTAGCAGGGGCAGCGATGGCATTTAGCTCAGTATCTGTTGTGACTAATGCGCTTCGCTTGAAACGCGTTAAAATATAAATTAAATGGAGGAATTTATTATGACAATCACATTAAACGTACAAGGAATGACATGTAATCACTGTAAAATGTCAGTAACAAATGCACTTACGGAGTTAGAAGGAGTACAAAATGTTGAAGTGGATTTACAAGAGGGAACTGTAAATGTAGAGTATAATGATACAAAAGTAGATGTAGAAAAAATGAAAGAAGTTATTGAAGATCAAGGATATGATGTGGAGTAAAAGGTAATTTCAATCGTTTTTTACAAAAAGGTCACTTTATGAAAAAGTGGCCTTTTAATTTGTGATTGGTATTGTATTATTATTTCATTTAAGAAGTGCAATATATTTTTAAGTATTAGGCTATGAAAAACAGTCTTGTGTCATCATTTATCTCGACCTGTTCGAGTCTATCGATAGGTATTGAATTGACGGAAAATTATAACGATAATACAATTAAATAAACTGGATAGGCAGTTTTAAGGAGATTCATAGAACTTAAGGGGGATTGTTATGAAGCAATCATTTTTTATTGAAAATCGAAAAAGGTTAGCAGAAACATTGCCGGATGAATCTGTTACGATTCTATTTGCCGGACAGGCGCCTCATAAGTCGGCTGATTACCTTTATACATTTGTGCCAAACAGAAACTTCTATTATATGACCGGTATTGATGGGGCGAACGTTATTTTTGTGTTGAAAAAAGTAGGCGAAACAGTAGAAGAAATGCTTTTTATTGAGAAGGCAGATCCAGTTCTTGAAAAATGGGTAGGCAAAACAATTTCAAAAGAAGAAGCAGAAGCTATTTCAGGTATAAAAACGATTGTGTACTTAGACAGTTTTGAATCATCAATTGCGCGAACGTTTTTTACAGAACATGTGAAACACGTATATTTAGATTTAGAATGTCGTGAGTGGGCAGGGACAGAGACACGGACATTAGCATTCGCTAAACATGTAAGGGAACGTTATCCACACCTTTCAATCGGGAACGTTTATCCGAATATATCTGAATTGCGCGTATTTAAAACTGAGGAAGAGATTGAAAAGATAAAAGAAGCAATTATGGTTACAAAAGAAGGTATTTACAATGTACTTAAGCATGCGAAAGAGGACCAGATGGAATATGAATTAGAAGCTCATTTTGATTTTACACTAAAATCAGCTGGTATTAAGAATCATGCATTCAATACGATTTTAGCAGGTGGGAAAAATGCAACAGTGCTGCATTATGAGGACAATGATTCCAAAATTAATAAAGGCGATCTTGTACTGCTTGACCTTGGAGCTCAGAAAGATTACTACAATGCTGATATCAGTTATACGTTCCCTGCAAGTGGAACATTTTCAGATCGCCAAAAACAGATTTATAATATTGTGTTAAAAGCACTGAGGGAAACAATTGAGATCGTGAGGCCGGGATTAAAATTTGCTGCACTAAATGAACATACAAAAAAGGTGCTCGCCGAAGAGTGCAAGAAAATTGGTTTAATCCAAGAAGACTCCGAACTCTCCAACTATTATTATCATGGGGTGAGCCATTTCCTTGGTTTAGATACTCATGATGTAGGTTCGTACAAAGACCGAGTGCTCGAAGCTGGTATGGTCATTACAGTGGAACCCGGCTTGTATATTGAGGAAGAAACGATTGGAGTTCGTATTGAAGATGATATTTTAGTTACTGAAAATGGATATGAAAACTTGTCAAAAGATATAATAAGAACTGTTGAAGAGATTGAGGATTTCATGAGAGTACACAATCCAAATGTGAAGGATAGACAGATTGTTGCAAAATAAGAAGAACGAAGGCGCCTAATTTGTGGCGCCTTTTTCATGTTGTTTTAGAATTTTTAGTAATATGTTATATAATGAGTTCCTATTGTGAAGGTACTAAAATTAAGCGTATAATATTAGAAGTCTATAGTAGAGTATACAAAGTTGTAGGTTATACTTATATGTGAAAATTTGTGAAGGTTTTAAAGAGTTTATATGAAAATTGAAGAGATATTATTGAAGCAATACTGGAATTTAGATAGGGAGTTATAAAATGAAATTAATTATTGCCGAGAAACCAGATCAAGGTTTGGCCCTTGTTTCCCAATTTAAATATCGCCGAAAAGATGGTTATTTAGAAGTGGAAGCAAATGAGTTATTTCCAAATGGAGCTTACTGTACATGGGCAATTGGTCATTTGACGCAGTTATGTAATCCGGAACATTATCACGCTGAGTGGAAAAAATGGTCACTTGATACATTACCAATGATTCCGGAACGCTTTCAATTTGAAGTTACAAAATCAAAGTATAAGCAATTTAATGTTGTAAAACAGTTGTTACATAATCCGCAAGTGACAGAAATTATTCATGCAGGCGATGCAGGGCGCGAGGGGGAATTAATTGTACGAAATATTATCAATCTTTGTAACGTGCAAAAACCGATGAAGCGTTTATGGATTTCCTCCTTAACGAAGCAAGCGATTTACCAGGGATTTAAAAATTTACTTGATGAAGCAGATACAATCAATACGTACTATGAAGCATACACACGATCATGTGCCGACTGGGTGGTTGGGATGAATGCATCGCGTGTCTTTAGTATTTTGTTAAAGAAAAAAGGAATGAATGATGTGTTTTCGGCTGGTCGTGTACAGACGCCGACATTAGCTTTAATTGTGAAACGTGAAAAAGAAATAGAGAACTTTAAATCAGAGCCGTTTTGGGAAGTGTTTGCAACTTTTAATATAGAGGGAAAGAAATATGAAGGAAAATGGGAGCAAGATAATGAGTCCCGTTTAAAAGATCCTGATATGGCGAATAAAATCGCAGCATTTTGCCAAAATAAACCGGCCGAAGTAAAGGAAATGAAAACAGAGCGGAAAGAGTTTCAGCCCCCATTTCTATTTAACTTATCATCACTGCAAGCAACAGCGAATAAAGCATTTAAATTTTCGCCGAAAAAGACGCTTGATATAACGCAAGCTTTATACCAAAAAGGAATTGTGTCTTATCCACGTTCTGATTCTAACTATGTAACGCAAGGTGAAGCAGCGACGTTTCCTGATATCTTACAAAAGTTAAGCCAGTTTGATGAATATAAAGAGTTACTACCAGCGCCGATTGAATCCATTATGAATAATAAGCGATATGTGAATGAGAAGAAGGTTACAGATCACTATGCAATTATTCCAACAGAACAAGTGACAAATCCAAGTAAACTATCTGGCGATGAAAAGAAAATTTACGATATGATTATAAGGCGTCTCATTGCGGCTCATTATGAGGTTGCGATCTTTGACTATACAACGATTACAACACTTGTTGATGGCCGTGCTGAATTTATTTCAAAAGGGAAACAGCAAATTCAAGAAGGCTGGCGCAAAGTTATTTTCCAAGATGATAAGGATGATGAAACCATTCTTCCAATCGTAGCAGAAGGTGAGCAAGGAAAAGTTGTAAAGGTGAAGGTGAAAGAAGGAAAAACGCAGCCGCCAAAGCGTTACACAGAAGGACAACTCATTACATTAATGAAGACGGCTGGAAAGTACTTAGATAATGAAGAGCTTGAGAAAGTATTAAAGAAGACGGAAGGTTTAGGTACAGAAGCAACTCGTGCTGGCATCATCACAATGCTGAAAGATCGTAAGTATATTGATGTTAAGAAAAACCAAGTATACGCAATGGATAAAGGGAAAGTATTAATTACCGCAATTGGGGATAAAATTTTAGCTTCTCCAGAAATGACGGCAAAGTGGGAACAGCGTCTAGCTGAAATTGGAGAAGGTACAGCTTCACCAGCAACCTTTATGGAACAAACGAAAAAATTATCGGCGAAAATTATTGAAGATGCGATTGAAATGTCTGAGAAATGGGATTTTACTGGATTGAATGTAGAGTCAATTGAACGAAAAGGATCGAAATTTACAATAGGTAAAAAAGTAGGAAGATGTAAAAAATGCGATGGGGATGTAATTGATAAATCGACTTTTTACGGTTGTTCAAATTATAATACAACTCAATGTGATTTCACTATCTCCAAAAAAATATTAGGAAAAACAATTTCACAAAAAAATATGACGAAGCTATTAAAAGGTGAACAGACAGATTTAATTAAAGGGTTTAAGAAAAACGATAAAGCATTCGATGCGAAGCTAGAGTGGAAAGATAATAAAATTAACTTTGTGTTTGAAAAGTGAAAAAAGGTGTTACGATAATATCGTAACACCTTTTTTTCTAAGTATTTGTGTGTAAAGGGTCTAGTAGATATTCCCTCGTTTCTTGCATAGTTTACATAATTTTCATCCCGCTATTCGCGGGTAGTAAGACCCTTACCTCAAAACTGAGCGAAAGCATTGTCCAGTTCCAGTGGCTTCGCTTCTTCCTGCGAGGTAAAAAACACCTCTACGTCAGAAGCTCCATCCTCCTCACATTCTGGACGAGCCACTTCCACTTTTCTTTAAGAAGTTAGGTGGGAATCAACAGCCTGTAAAAGTCCGATTGGTGAGGGCTAATAATCAGTGGGGATGAAGATCCACATTAATTAAAATTTCATTTTATATGTAAAGGTGTCATGTATCTTCTGTATTCATTTACCATACAAAAAGCCCCACAAGCATAGCGCTTAATAAGGAAACAGCCATTCCACTAACAAGAAGCTTCCAAACATTCTTACCGATAATTACTGATTTTTCTGCACCAAATAATGAATTGTAAGTCCCATAAATCATACCAACTGTACTAAAGTTAGCAAAAGAGGCTAGAAATGTTGTTGCAACTGCAATAGTATGCGGATGTAAAGAGTGTAAGCGTGATTTTAAATCCATCATCGCAACAAATTCATTAGTTGTAATTTTTATCCCCATTAATTCAGCGACATACATAGCATCAGTTCCTGATAAACCGAGTAAAAATGCGAAGGGACTAAAGATAATAGAGAAGATTTTTTGAATTGTTAAACCTGTTACAAAAAAACTTAAAATACCATTCAAACATGCTGTTAATGCTACATATCCAATAACCATGGCTAGAATAACAATAACCATATTCATCCCCACTAACATACTGTTTGAAATGGTAGAGAAAAAATCTTTTTTTTCTTCTTTTGATGGTGAATAAACAATATCTTCTTCTTTAGTGATTGCTATAGGATTTAAAACATTTGCTAAAATTAATGCATTTATACAGTTTAAAGGAATTGCACTGAAAATATATGTTGCTGGCACCATTGATAGATAGGCACCAAGAATAGATCCGCTGACGCTACTCATACTCATAATTCCAAAAGTCAACAAACGATTTTCTTTTAAAACAGATAATTGGTCACGAACTACAGCAAGAGCTTCCGTGTTTCCTAAAAACATCATTTGAATGGAAAAAAAACTTTCTAACTTTGGTAAACGAGAAATTTTTGAAATGATTGCACCTACTTTATCAATAATCCAAGTTAAGATTCCAAAGTAAGAAAGAATATCGAAAAAAGTGATAACAAAAATGATAGGAAGTAATGCGCTAAAGAAGAAGTCAACTGTTTGATTTTCCATAGCTGATGGAAACGCAAATCGAATACCTTCATTCGCACATGAAATGAGCCAAGTGAAAAATGATGCAATTTTATTAATTATGATACTTCCCAATTTGGTGCCTAACATAAACCATGTAATAAAAAGTTCAAGGATTATCAGAATAATGATTGGTTTCCACTTTATGTTTCTTTTATTAGGTGAACATAAGAAAACTATTAATAATACAATGAAAATCCCTATAATATTTAATATCAAATTCATGTCAACAACTCCTTGAGGTTTATTATTTGTATATAAAAAAGCTCTTATTCTCCACACTTAGGCTAATGGAGGAGAAATTATGAAAAACAAGAGGGAAATGTAAAAAATATGAAGGGGATCTATTTTAGGAAAAGTCATTATTTTTTAGGTGTTTTTAATTCGTGGAAAATATTATTAAATTAGAAATAATTATGAAAGAAGCTGAAAGTGTGAATGAAATTTTATCACATGAAGAAAGATGAGATAGATATGCACTTACAAGTAAAGTAGTTTAGTATAACTTTGTAATGCGAATGAAATTTGTAGTATTTCTCCAATTTTTTATACTGAAAGCGAATTTAATTAAAAAATTCAAAAAATAGTATTGAAATATATTATTCTTAAGACTATAATAAGTGATAATAAAATATATACTAGTTAAATATTCAGAATCTTCAATTAGTTAAAAATGGAAATGAAATAATTGATTTTGTAATGGAGGTTGTATCATGTCGAATAAAGTACCTTTTTCGTTCATAGTAGTTATCGGATTAATGTTATTTGCTCTTTTTTTTGGAGCAGGAAATTTAATTTTCCCTGTAATGTTAGGTCAATCAGCTGGAACAAATATTTGGTCAGCGAATGCGGGATTTTTAGTAACTGGGGTTGGACTACCATTACTTGGTGTATTAGCATTTGGAATTTCAGGAAAAGAGGATTTACAATCACTGGCAAGTCGTGTTCACCCTGTTTTTGGAATTGTATTTACAACAGTTCTATATTTAGCAATTGGTCCATTATTTGCAATACCGAGAACGGGTAATGTTTCCTTTGAAATTGGTCTTAAGCCTTTTGTACCAGAAAGTTTAAGTTCTATGGCTTTAGTTATTTTTACAATAATATTTTTTAGTATTACTTGTTTTTTTTCGCTCAATCCTGCGAAAATTGTCGATATTGTTGGAAAAATCTTGACGCCAATTAAGTTAACGTTCATTGGAATTTTAGTAATTGTTGCTTTCATTCATCCGATAGGGGATATGCAAGCACCTGTTGAAGCATATACATCTAATGCATTCTTCAAAGGGTTTCAAGAAGGATATTTAACAATGGATACACTTGCATCTTTCGTATTTGGTATTATTATCATTAACGCTATTAAAGAAAAAGGGGCAAAAACGAAAAAGCAAATTATGGTTGTTTGTGCAAAAGCAACGATGATTGCAGCGACAGTATTAGCAATTCTTTATACGGCGCTTTCTTATATGGGAGCTTCAAGCGTAGCAAAACTGGGGCACTTAGAAAATGGTGGGGCAGTTTTAGCGAAAGTGTCAAACTACTACTTTGGTTCATATGGTGGAATTCTATTAGGATTAATGATTACAGTAGCTTGTTTAACGACTAGTGTAGGACTTGTTTCAGCATGTTCTTCATTTTTCCATAAACTATTTCCAAAGGTATCTTACAAAAAAATTGTTGTTATTTTATCTGTTTTTAGTGCAATTGTTGCAAATGTAGGATTAACACAACTGATTGCAGTTTCTGTTCCGGTATTAACAGCGATTTATCCATTAGCGATTGTACTAATCTTTTTAACATTCTTCCATTCATTATTTAAAGGGAGAACGGAAGTGTATCAAGTAAGCTTACTAGTAACGTTTATTATAAGTTTATTTGATGGATTAAATGCAGCTGGAGTGAATATCCAAGTAGTGAATCATGTATTTACTAAATTTCTTCCAATGCAAGAAGTAGGCCTAGGATGGATATTCCCAGCTATTATTGGTGGATTTATTGGATACGGTATTAGTCATTTAAGAGTGAAAAATGAAATTCATTCTAGCGTAGCAAAAGCTAATAAGTAGTGATATGCATGAAAAAAGTTGTAGAATTCGTTTAGGAAGAGTAATGAAAGGTATTACGCATTGGCGTAATACCTTTTTGGTTTGGATTACTTATTATGAAAGCAATGAATAGTCATGTATATGGTCTAAAGTATAAAAGAGATTGCTGTAACTATGGAATTTAAACATTTATTTGCAGCTTCGCTATGGATTGGAGGATTTTCTGCAAGTATACCTCTTTTATCTAAAGATCATAAGAATGGGAAATGGACGTTATATTCGGATGCCATTAAAAGATTTTCACCATGGGCAATATGTGCGGTTATTATTATTGTCGTAACCGGTTTATTTAATAGTAGATTCTTTATTCCGACAATCGATTCTTTCTATTATAGTATCGCTCGGTACATGTATATTTGTATTACGTCTTAAAAAGTAATAAAGAAAGAGCTTACCATCTTATAGGTCTTTTCTTCTTTATATTTGATTAACATCTTTTAGGCTCAGCCGCTTCTTTTGTTAGGAGTGATTTTGGTTTTATATTTACAAAGCAAATGCTTATGACAATAAACAATAGTCCGATAAATAAGCTAATTGTAATCGCTTCGTGTAGGAAAATAGAACTTACAATAATTGCGATGAGCGGAATAAGAAATGTGTAGGCTCCAACTTTACTCGCTTCGCCAGCTCCGACAAGTGTAAAGTAAGAAAGCCACCCCAGTGCAATTACAAAGATTGAAATGAATAGTAGTACGATTGCAAATGGTACGCTCCAAGCGATACTAGACCAACTTTCAAATTCTGAACCGAGCCCAATTAAGCAGAAGCCACCGATAATGAGTTGAAGGGTTACCATCCAAATAGCGTTTACACGGTTCCCGGTTCTTTTTATAAAAACGGTCCCTAGCGCCCAGCCTATTGCACATCCTAAAGCAAGAAAAATACCGATGATAGAAATATGTCCAGTTAAGCCACTAGAACTAATAACAGCAACGCCTGTAAATCCAAGAATAAGACCAAAGATTTTTAAGCCATACATTACTTCTTCAAGCCAAATCCAAGAGAAAATTCCAAGTAAGACAGGCTGGAGAAATACAATAGCGGAAAAAAGTCCTGCAGGCATATATTGAAGTCCTACAGTTTGTAGACCGTAAAATAAAATAATATTGAGTAAAGCTGAAATAAAGTACAAATGCCAAGTTTCTTTTAAATGTAATTGTTTGTACTTAGGCAATGCGAAAATAAGTAGAATGAATCCTCCAATTACTGTTCTAAGTCCTGCAAATAATACGGGTGGTGTATAATGCAGGGCGAATTTAGATAAGGGCCAATTAATCCCCCACATAAGAACGAGAAATGAAAGGAGCATGACCGTTTTTGTTCGTGAAAGCTGTGTCATGATAATACCCCCTTGTTGTATTTCATTTCATTATGATATGATATTGAACACGATAAATAAAATGAATCTTTTTTATAAGGAGTATAAGTAATTTGTTATGACCATCACACAACTTCAAGTTTTTGTAAAGGTAGTTGAACTAGGAAGTTTCACGAAGGCAGCTCGAGTTTTGAATATGACACAACCAGCTGTGAGCCATGCTATTTCTAGTGTTGAATCAGAACTCGGTGTAACGCTTATTATACGTGATAAAAGAAAAGGTCTAATTCTGACTGATGTAGGAACTCGGATTCTTGTTCATTTTCGTGAAATTTTAAGTGGCGTTGAAAAAATAGAACAAGAGGTTGCGATGGAGAAAGGGCATGAAGTTGGGACAATTCGAATCGGAAGCTTTCCAAGTGCATCAGCATATTTCTTGCCTAAAATGATTAATATCTTTCGCGAAAAATATCCGAATTTAGAGCTGGTTCTCTATGAAGGAACTCTTAAAGAAGTGGAAGAGTGGCTATTATCACGTGTAATTGATGTAGGAATTGTTATTTTGCCCAATAAAGAAATGGAGATTGTACCGTTAACAAAAGGAGAAATGGTTGTTGTCTTGCGGGATGATCATCCTCTTTGTGAGAAAGAAGCTATTACAATAAATGATTTAGAAGATGAACCAATTATTTTATTTAAGGGAGGATACGAACCACCAATTATTGATATGTTTAAACAAGCAGGTGTACCACTTCGAGTTGAGTATGCGGTGTCTACCGTTACAACATCTTTAAATATGATTCAAGAGGGGTTAGGTTTAGCGATATTAGCTGAATTATCATTAATGAATTTACCTCCAAATGTCAAAACGAAAGCATTAGCACCTCAAGTATGGAGGGAAATTGCTTTGGCTGTTCCTTCATTAAGGGAATCCTCACTAGCTGTTCAACTATTTATTGAAGAGTTCCAGGGGCTATTCGCAGAATGATAAAGAGCGTCTCATATATGATAATGAGACGCCTGTTTGTTTTTCACTATAATAACGCCCCAAAAAAAGTCTATAAAAAGGATTGACGTACCTCTTTGTTGTAACTATAATGATTACATTCGGGTGGTGATCATAATGAAAATTAGTAGCCGCTTTTCTATAGCTGTTCATATTTTATCTATTTTGGAAAACAATTCATCCCCCATTTGTACTTCTGAATGTATGGCTGAGAGTATAAATACAAATCCGGTTGTAATTCGAAGAATAATACCTGACTTAAAACGGGCTGAGTTTGTTTATGTAAATCGAGGGCCAGGTGGGGCTGGACTATTAAAGGATTTAACTGAGGTTACATTATTAGATGTGTACCATGCAGTAAATGTAGTTGCGGAAGATAAGTTATTTCATATTCATGAACAACCAAATCCAGATTGTCCAATTGGAGCAAATATTCAAGCTGTTTTAGAGGTTATTTTAGTTTAGGCACAATCTGCAATGGAAGAGGTCTTGAAAAGTATTACTATGGGGCAGTTATTTCAATCTTTACAAGAAAAAATAAATGCTTGAAATAAGAATTGAGGAATGCAGAGCTCTATAAAAAGGAGAATGCATATTTTTTTCTTCTAAATGTAACCAACTCCGTTACATTTAGAAATAATAAAAGAAGGTAAGGTGTAATCATATGTCTGTAAAAATGAAAGTATACTCTGATTTTATTTGTCCATTTTGTTTTTTGGCAAAAGGTCCATTGGATGAGGTAGCTAAGGAGAAAGATGTAGAAATCGAATGGATGCCATTTGAATTACGTCCAAGCCCGTATTCAAAAATCGATCCATGGCAAGAACCAGATAAATTAAGTTCTTGGGATTCTTTTATTCTTCCTACTGCGAAAAAATTAGGAATTGAAATGCGTTTACCTCGTGTTTCTCCGCACCCATATACACATTTAGCTTTTGAAGGATGTCAATTTGCGAAGGAGCATGGATTTGGAAACGAGTATCATCACCGAGTATTTACTGCGTTTTTCCAAGAAGAACAAAACATTGAAGATATTGATGTATTAACAAAGCTAGCGGTAGAAGTAGGGCTTCCTGAAGCGGAATTTAAAGATGCTTTAGTAACTCGTAAATATAAAGAGAAACATCAAAAAGCAATCCAACATGCATATGATGAGGCGAATATTATGGCTGTTCCAACAGTAATGATTGGAGACGAAGTCATTCAAGGGCTTGCTAGTAAAGAAATGTTAGAAAGAGTAATTGATAAAGAAATACAAAAGGAAAAAACAAATTCATTTGATGGCATGCAATGTACGACTGATGGATATTGCTAAGTCTGATATTTAATTAAAGAGTCAAATCGGTTTGTTTAAATAAACTATAAAACTTATATACCTAGAGGCTTTAATATGTCAGTA
This sequence comes from Bacillus sp. AFS023182, assembly GCF_002560575.1. NCBI lineage: Bacteria > Bacillati > Bacillota > Bacilli > Caryophanales > Bacillaceae > Bacillus > Bacillus sp. AFS023182. The sequence goes on from NZ_NTRO01000028.1 coordinate 96,711, forward strand.
ACTACAACAAATTTTGGGGCCTTGAAACGTGAAAAGACTGCAAAGATTTCTAAAAAATCGCTTTGCAGTCTTTTAATCTCTTGTTTCGTTTAAATAAAAATCAATCGTATTTCATTCTGAATCAACGGTACGATATAGATACACCTAGATAGCACGATTTGCAATATAACCCAGTAAATTAACTTTTTCGCCTTGTTCGTGATAATCAAGAAAAATACCAGGGTTATCTGTCGAGCCAATGATTGTCCTTTGCTGAATCTTTAATCCCTCTTTCCCTAAGTTAGACTCAAGATAATTTGGGTATAAGACATGTGGGTGTGAATTAGGGTATAGGGTGCGAAAATTAAGTAAAGAGGTTGCACCTTCATGATAATACAGGTAATTTCCAATGACCTTAGATCTGTCGTTCATATAAGTCTGTAACAAGGTAATTGGGAAGACGTTTTTATGCGAACAAACATCGTTAGTAGTAATACTGTCTATCACGACATCTATTGATCCAGGTTTTAGAGGGAGAAGATAGTCAGTATTTTGGATATACACAATACGAAGTTTTGAGTTGACTTTTTCAATTAAACACTTCAATTTTTTAATCATAGTCAAAGAGAAACCACAAAAAATATAAAAGGTATCCGAGTCAAGTGATGATATGTACTTTGGTAAGGAGACAGATATATCAATATTTGTTTCAATTACGACTTTATTTGATAAATCTTGTTCCTTCAATACCTTAATCATCCATTGGTCCCCTTTTTCTCTTAAGCTGACAAAGCTTGGGGTAAATTCCTTCATTGTTTCTTCATTGAGGATACAGTAGGGAGATTCCTCTAGGTTTGAAGTCACTACTATCCCATCTTGTATTGAGGAAAAGTAACCACATGAACAGGTTAATTTTGCTTCAGAAATATTACTGTCCCGTATAGATGCATCACTAATGTTTAATTGGACTTTGCAATACGGACAATAAAAAAATGGAATGAAGGATATTGGTACACCGGTATAGCTGCATGAAATAGCGGGTTGCTCGAAGGATTGCAACTTATCATCTATGAGTTTAATAAATCGGTTCAGTTCCTTTTTTTCTTCTACAAACGTATTTTTCTTCTCCGATAAGAGATTTTGATAATAACTAATGTCGATATTAATGGTCAAACGTTTGTATGAAAGAAATTTTTGAATTTCTTTCAAAGAGAACTGTAGATGTTTTAGTTCTAATATTAACTCCATGTCATCGAGACAGGATTGATTCAATTGGAACTGAGCCCCTTTTTTTTCTGGAACTAATAACCCTAGTTCAATATAGTAACGAATTGTATCCACAGAAACATTATAAAGTTTAGCAAAAGACCCGATTTTCAACTATATCCCCCCGATCTACAAAAAAGTGGTTATGAACTCCATGTTTTCAAGAAATAATGTGAAAATACTTGTATTGACATGAAGTTCAACCCGACAGTTATTATAAATATACATATAATTAACAGAATAATCAAAAAATACAGAGTGTTATTTGATTTATTCGCAAACTACTATGAAAAATAATGTTGTAGTAATTAATAAGTACAACTTTTCGAAAATTTCGTCAAGGGGGAATTCAGGTGAACGCTGATTTTATATTCATAAATGGTGAGGTTATAACGGTAAATCATGAAAATGATGTTGAGCAAGCTATTGCTATTAAGGGGAATCTAATTATCGCCGTAGGTACAAACGAGGATGTAAAACCTTATATTACTGAGAATACAAAAGTTATTGATTTGCAGGGGAAAAGTCTTCTTCCAGGATTTATCGATTCACATCTACATATGCTGCATGGAACGAATAAATTAGGGGTTGATTGTAAGGAGTTGCATATTAAGTCTATAAAAGATCTTATAGAAGCTCTCAAGGCAAAAAAAATAGAAACACCAAAAGGGCAATGGATTCGTGCTTTTGGATTTAACGAAATGGCAATTTTGGAGGGAAGATATCCTACAGTCGATGAATTGGATGATGTTTCTCAGGAGCATCCCATTTATATTTCGAGAACATGCAACCATATATGCGTGGTAAATAGCAAAGCTCTTGAAATAGCGGGTATTGATGAAGATACACCAAATTTGGATCATACTCAAATTGAACGAGACGACACTGGTAAATTAACTGGGCGATTAATTGAGAGTGCCAATATGAAGATGTTTGAGGTCGCCAAATATACGGAGGAAGAATTACTCAAGGCTTTTAAACTAGCATCTGATGACTTTCTCTCTTATGGAATTACAAGTGTTCACGATGCGGGTGGGCACGGTCCTGATCATTTCAGAAACATTTTTAAGGCAGTGCAAGCTGGCGATGTTCGCGTTCGTGTATATGCAATGATATGTGCACTACATAATTCGGAAGAGTTCGTTGATAAAATGATCGATGCAGGAATTGTCACAGGTATAGGAGACGATAAGTTTAGAGTTGGACCTGCCAAAATATTTACCGATGGAAGCAGTAGTGGTCCAACTATCGCAACTAGAAAACCATATACGAGTAACTCTACTGATTATGGTATTCTTTATTATACTCAGGAAGAGATTGATAGGATTTTAACAAGAGCACATCAAAAAGGATTTCAAATTACGGCACATGCCCAAGGAGATAAAGCGATTGAAATGGTTCTGAATTGTATTGAAAGTGCACAGCAAAAGTATCCTAGAGCAAACAGTCGACATCGAATTGAACATGCTGGTATTGCCGAGCCCGACTTACAAGAACGTATGAAAAAGCTTGGTGTGATTCCGATACCAAATCCGCCATTTTTCTATGAATTTGGTGAAGGTTATATGAAGAATTATGGTGAGCGTGTAAACCATATGTATCCTCTCCGTGATTATTTGAATCATGATATTATCGCTGCCGCCGGTTCTGATTGTCCCGTAACCTCCTGCGATCCTTTATTAGGAATACATGTTGCGGTAAATAGAAAAAGTAAAAATGGTATTGATGTAGGTGGAAATCAAAGGATTAGCGTTTTGGAAGCGATTCGTCTGTACACATGGAATGGTGCCTATGCAAGCTTTGAAGAAGATCGTAAAGGAAGTCTTGACGCTGGGAAGTTTGCGGATTTGATAGTATTAGATAAAAGTATTTTGAATACAAAAGAGCAGAATATTAAAGATTTAGTAGTAAATATGACAATGGTCGATGGAGAAATTGTATTCCAGAGGGAAGGAGTCCTTTCAAAAGGATAGGAGTAGGGAATATAGTTCATCGGAGGAGCTATTATTCCAAATCGGGATGATAGTGCATACGATGAGGTTTATGACGCATAGATGGTAGTTTTGAAAGCGGTTTCCTTGTTGAACCCACAATCTTTATCAATACTAGGCCAGAGATGAGAAATGTGCAGGAAGAAATCTTTGGCCCAGTTTTAGTTGTTCAAAAGTTTAGAGATGAAGAAGAAGCGATTACTTTGGCGAATCATACAGTATTTGGGTTGGTTGGTTATAAACAAAGTGGAATTGGTAGAGGGTAGGGGAACATACGGACTCGATGAATTTTCAGAAATAAAGCAAATTAATCTAAGCTATAAGGCACAACGGGTTGGATGGTTTTCTAATCAATAAGTATAGTTTAGGGAGGTAATGTATGGATCATACAAACTTGGAGATTCCAAAAATAGAAAATATTAAACCGAAAGCACTTGTGGAGAGAGAATTAGGAACAAAAAAAATAACGCATTTGTTTTACCGTTATATTTTGCTTGCTATATTAGGGAACATATTTTTGGCAGTTACTTCATTTGTAGATGGGAATATTTTGGGGAATATAGGGGCAACAGAACTAGCGGGTGTGGGGATTGGTTTTACTATTATGGTTCTCTCTCGTGCGATAGGTACGCTAGTTGGAGTTGGAGCGGGAGCGGTGGCTGCTCTTAGATTAGGAGCTGGAAAAATCGATGAAGCAAGAAATGTTGTTGGTCAATCGATTTGGTTTGGGATCATCCTGTCAACAATGATTGGTGTCGCTGGTTATATTTATAATGAGCCTCTTATGCGTTTTTTTGGTGCGGATGATCAGGCATTACCGTATGCAATTCAGTTTGGAAATTACATGTGGCTTTCGTTTCCTTTTACAGTATTAGCAGTTATTCTTAGTATTCTTGCTATTCTTGACGAACGCCCGGGACTTAGCGTGTGGAGTTGGTTTGTTGGAGCCATTTTAGCAGCTGCTGTGGAACTACTATTATTTCATAAATTTCAATATGGAATAATAGCTTCCGCTTGGGCTAATATTATTTCTCAATCGACCCCATGTCTTCTTATTTTTTATTTTCTATTTAGCAAAACTTTGCTCAAACCTAAGCTGAAGGACTTGAAAATGAAGTTAAGAGATATTTGGGAAGTAAATGCAACCGGATTTGCCGCATTTTCAATTTCACTTACTATGTTTATCTCCGTCATTATTATTAATAATTTGTTAGCTTCATTAGGGGGAGAATTACATATATCCGCCTTTGCCATACAAAATGGATATATAACTAACTTTCTTATTTTAATCGCAATGGGGGTAGTAACTGGTATTCAACCGATTATTAGCTATAATTATGGTGCTAGGCTGTATGAGCGGGTAAGGGAAGTTACTCGGTTAGGAATTATATTTACATTCATAACTAGTGCTTTCTTGACAGTATTATTGTTTTTCTTTGTCGATCCGATAGTTGGTTTCTTTACAGGAGGAGATGCAGCTTTACAAGATATTAGTATATGGTCGACAAGAGTGTTTAACTTGTCTTTTCCATTTGTCGCAATTGTAGTGCTCATATCGGGCTATTTTGAGGCAATAGAGCAAAATGCTAAGGCGACGTTTATAGGAATAGGGCGATCTTTTCTTTTTTCGTTACCGTTATTTTATCTTCTCCCTAAGATGTATGGAGTTGAAGGTGTATGGTATTCTATTCCAGTTGCAGATATACTTGCATTTTTGATAGCTCTTCTCTTTATGTATAAAGAGTTTCAAAGATTAAAGCATATGAACAAAAACGAGAGATATAGAGGTCAAAAAAGATAATCTAATTGAATTTGTATGTAAGATTAAAATTGTGCATTTCATGTAGTAATCGTATCATATGAAAATAAATCAGATGATAGATGAGAGAGGAATTAGTAATAAGTAGTAGTGAATGAAGAAAATATTTTATTGATGCAAGAGTTACTGAAGGGGGGAGAATTGTGGCGTTTATCGTTAAAAAAATTTCATCACAAGAATATGAGAAATTAGAAGTTGCTACATGGCATGTTTCACTCTAGGTTATGATGAATTATAAACAACTTATATATTTAATTTCATTTTGGACAGATTTCATCAACGAGGTGAAGCTGTCTTTTTTCATCGTAAATATGTCAATACCATTAAAGATAAGAAGAGTAGGATCGGTACTTTTCCTTATAGAGTTTAAAAGAAGTGAAGCTGTAAAGATAGTCCACTGCAAATAGTGGAATAAATAAGAAAATAATGAACATGAGAGGGGGCATATTTATGAAATTAACTGAGCGGGAAAAACTCACAAAAAAAATTGAGAATCATCTTCGTATTACAGCACGTCAACTTGTAAAGTTTGATACGGAAGAGGAGACGTTACAATATTTAATTGAATCATTTCGTTCTAAGTTAGCTTGTGATTTAGTTGGTATTATTTTAAAAGAAGGTGAGAACTTAATTCCTAAAGTATGGAGCGGCGGTTCAGATACGTTTGGAGACTCATTCCCAATAAAAATAGATGAATGCTCGCCAAAACTTCTCATTCAGGGTTTAACAATTGAGAAGTCTAATTGGGAAACGAAATGCGAATTGGTTAAATTATTGCAAGCAGAAAAAATACAAACATGGTTTACTGTCCCTTTAAAAGACGAGGAAAATAGTTTTGGATTCTGTATTATCGGTTTTATGAATGCAGTTCCGTTATTTATGGAAATGGACAAGCCATTTGTAGACTTTGGAAAAGATATAGCAGTAGCAATAGCTCTGGCAAAAAGAAAAGAAGCTCAAAAAAAGACCATGTTAGATGTAGAATGGATTAGTAAAAATCTCTTTTCAGATTCATCTATAGAAGAAGTGGTCGAAAAAATAGTAGAGCGTGCAGGGAAAGAGACTAACGCGATGGGTGCATGCATCTATTTGTATCATGAAAAAGAAAATTATTTTTCTTTTCAACCGCCTTCATACGGAGAAATAAATCAATCTAAAAAAATTATTACTGAAAATAATTATATGCTAAAAGAATATTTTCCGTTTTTGGAAGTTACCGGTGGATCTCAATTAACGGTTCCGTTAGTTGTAAATCTTAAAACAATTGGTGTGTTACATGTCGAAACGAAAAGTAAAGGTGTATTCACAAATGAGGATTTAGAAGTCCTTGAATTATTATCTAGTCATGTTGCTGCTATGCTTGAAAACGTTCGTTTATATATGAATGAAAAAGAGCATAAACAGCGGTTACATTCACTATTGGATTTTCAACAGGCACTTGTCAAAGAAACTGTAGATCAAGATGATTTCAATGGCATTACGACAACTTTAAGTAAAACTTTATCAAAATCAGTGGTTGTATTAGATCGATTTTTACGTCCGATTTCGTATCACCTATCTTCTGGAAAGCAAATGGGTATTGAAGAAATAGTTGAATGTGCAATATATCAAATTATTCAAGAGAAAAATAGAGACGCAGAGTTTTCTCTTAAAAATATAAATGAAACGAAGATCGTTTTTTGGCGGATTAGGGGTGGAGGTGATCTATTAGGTTATCTTGTTATTGAACTGTCGAACGATGAAGTTGATGAGTTTCAGCGGATTAGTATTGATTCCGCCTTAAACGTATTTTCAATTCAATTTATAAAGCAAAAACTGGTCTTAGATACAAAAGAACAGGTCAAGGATAGTTTCATCCACAAACTATTAGTTGAAAAAATAGAGGATCGAGAAACCATTTTTCAACATGCTAATGTATTTAACTGGGATTTATTTGATCAGCATCGCATCTCAGCACTTTCTATTACGTTTAATGAAACGGACATAAAACATAGTGATATTCTAAAACAACAAGCGCAAAAATCATTACTGTGGGAACAATTAAAAATGCAGATTTCTATCGTGGACAAAGATATTCTTCTTGCAAATAAAGGAGACGAATATATAATGTTTGTTCCAATAGAAAAAGAAAAAAATAATCCCAAAAATTATTGGTCCAATCTTTATGGAAATATTAAGAGATGGATGGAGGTGGAGAAAATGCCCGTTCAAGTTTTCCTAGGTGTAGGTGGGAAAACAAAAGAGTTACAAGATTACTATATTTGTTATCGTCAGGAGATACAAGCTCTTCATGTTGTATCTAATTGTTTTGATAGAGGAGGGGTTGCATTGTTTGATGAACTAGGCGTTTATACCGTATTGCATTATTTAAAAGATTCTTCAGTAGCAACTCTATTTATAAAAAAGCATCTTGGACCGTTATTATATGATTCAGAAGGGAAAAACGCAGATTTGTTTCAAACATTGCGAGTATATCTTCATCATAATGGGAGTCTTAAAGATACGTCTGAGGAGCTTTATATTCATAGGAGTACACTTCAATATCGAATCGAGAAAATAAAAAATTTACTAGAAGTGGATCTTGATTATTCTGAATACAGATTGAATTTAATGATGGCTTTTAAGTTATATGATTTATATTATAAGAATTCCTCCAAAAAGCTGAAAATGTAAATCTTCTTTCCTACTTTGTGTAGGAATTATTTTAAATTATTCTATTTTATAATGAAAATACAGAAAAATTAAAAAATAAGGAGGTAAGTTGATGAGTATATTAACAGTTGGCATAGTCGGTGCTGGCACAATGGGAAGTGGGATTGCCAATTTGGCAGCTATGTCAGGGCTTAACGTCATATTACGAGATGTTGAAGAGAAATATCTTCAACACGCTATAGCTAAAATAGAAAAGTTTATAGACAGAAGTATTTCTAAAGGGAAAATGACAGTAGAGCAAAAGGAAGAAGTAATGGAACGAATTACAGTAACAACAGATCTCGAAGATATGAAAGAAGTTGATATTGTTATTGAGGCTATCATTGAAGATTTAGAACTGAAAAAGGAAGTTTTCTCAAAGTTAGATGAAATTGTTCCTGAAAACGTAATTCTTGCCACTAATACTTCATCGATGTCCATCACAGCAATTGCTGAAGCGACAAAGAGACCAGAACGTGTTGCTGGTATGCATTTTTTTAATCCGGCACAAATTATGAAACTAGTGGAAGTGGTTCGTGGTTATAAAACAAGTAATGAAACAGTAGAAGAAATTAAAACATTTTCGAAGAAACTGAACAAGGAAACTGTAGAAGTAAAAAAAGATACACCAGGATTTATTGTAAATCGAATTATGATTCCGCAATTTATTGAAGCGATTAAACTTTTAGAAGAGGGAGTTGCATCTCCAGAAGATATTGATAAAGCGGTTACATTAGGCTTGAATTATCCAATGGGTCCATTTGCTTTACAAGATTACGCAGGTGTAGATATCGGTCTCCACGTAATGGATTATTTTTATGAGGAATTCAAAGATAATCGCTTTGCACCCCCTGTACTACTTAAATCGCTTGTAAGAGCTGGAAGATTAGGGAGAAAGACTGGGGCTGGTTTCTACGACTACGACAAATGAATAATTGGGGGGAGTAAAAATGAATTGTGAGTTTTTACAATATGAAATTGAAAATAAAGTAGCGATTGTATATATAAATCGCCCGCCATTCAATCCATTAAACACACACGTATTTAATGAATTGAACTCTTTGATGCATGATCTTGAAGTCAATACCGAAGTACATGCAATCGTACTTACAGGTAGCGGTGAAAAAGCATTTGTGGCAGGTGCGGATATTCATCAAATGTTAGACTTGGATTTAGTTGGAATGATGGAAATGAATACAATTTCAAGAGCGGCTTTTTCTAGTATTGAAAACTTATCAAAACCCGTTATCGCTGCTATTAATGGATTAGCACTTGGTGGAGGGCTTGAATTGGCTTTAACGTGTGATTTACGTATAAGCTCGGACAAAGCTAAATTTGCATTCCCTGAAGTAAACCTTGGCATTATCCCTGGAGGTGGGGGTACGCAGCGTTTACAAAGGTTAGTAGGTCAAGGAGTTGCAAAAGAGTTGTTGTATTTCGGAGAGATGTTTGATGCACAAAGAGCATTAGCAATTCAATTGGTCAACAAAGTTGTACCAGCAGAAGAATTACTATCAACTGCTAGAGAATGGGCTGAAAAGCTGGCACAGAAACCAATTGTTGGTATGCGTATGCTAAAGACCGCTGTTAATACAGGTAGCAACGTTGATCTTGAATCTGCACTAACAATTGAGAGCGCATGTTTTGGAACTGCATTTGTCACAGAAGATCGAAAAGAAGGGATGACAGCCTTTACAGAAAAAAGAAAACCAATCTTTGTAGGGAGATGATTCTTCATGAGTAAGACAGATGTGGTTTTAGTAGAAGGTGCTCGTACACCTTTGGCAGAATTTTGCGGATCGTTTCGAGATGTTTCTGCCATTGATTTGGGAGCGATAGCTTCAAAGGAAGCGATAAAAAAGGCGAATGTCAATCCTGAGGAAATCGACCAAGTAGTGTTCGGAAATGTCCAACAATCCAGCCGTGATGCGCACTATTTGGCTCGACATGTAGGGTTAAAAGCGGGACTCTCTATTCATGTTCCAGCCTTAACTGTCAATCGCTTGTGCGGAAGCGGTCTAGAATCTATTTTAACCGCCGCGCGATATATTCTTACAGGAGAAGCGAACATGGTCTTAGCCGGAGGGGCTGAGAACATGAGTCAAGTTCCTCATGTCATTAGAGGGATGCGATGGGGGAGTCCGTTAGGCTCACCTACTATGGAAGATTGGGTGTGGGACGGTCTTTATGATACTTATGGAGATTGTACTATGGCTGTGACCGCAGAAAATTTAGCGAAAAAATATAAACTTTCTCGTGAAGAAATTGATGAATATGCTTTTTTAAGTCATCAAAAGGCTCTAGCCGCCATGGAGAAGGGATATTTTAAGGAAGAAATCATTCCAGTTACTGTGAAGGATAAAAAGGGATCTAAGATTATTGATACGGATGAACATCCGAGAAACACGAGCATAGAACAACTGAGCAAATTGAAGGCTAGGTTTATTGAAGGAGGGGTTATTACACCGGGGAATGCTAGTGGAATGAATGATGCCGGAGCAGCAGTTGTTTTAGCTTCTGAAGAATATGCAATCAAAAAAGGGTTGAAGCCTCTTGCACGATTGGTTTCTTGGGATGTAGTCGGAGTGGAACCAGAGCTCATGGGGATCGGTCCAGCACCAGCCATCCGAGGCGCCCTGCGGAAGGCCAGTCTAAAATTGGAAGATTTGGACTTGATTGAAATCAATGAAGCCTTTTCTGCGCAATATTTGGCCTGTCAAAAGGAATTAGGATTTAATCCAGAAATTGGAAATGTGAATGGCGGGGCCGTTGCCTTAGGTCATCCTTTGGCAGTTTCGGGAACAAGAATTTCTTTATCTTTAATCTACGAACTTGATCGCAGGGGAAAGAAATATGGAGCATCATCTGTCTGTATCGGTGGAGGTCAAGGGATTGCTGCTATTTGGGAGCGACTGTAAGAAGGGAGGGTGAAAAATGAGCCACAATTTATCATTACCAGAGGTACTTAACCATTCGTCTCAAAAATTCCTAGAGAAAGAGGCGTTATATGATGGATATAGTCGTGTTACGTATGGAGAGTTGAAAAATCATGTTGAATATATAGCGTCAGCATTGTCCCAGCAGGGAATTGCAAAAGGCGACAGAGTGATTGTCTGCTTACCAAATTGGAATGAATTTGTAACGATATATTTTGCTATAGCACGATTAGGGGCTATTCTCATTCCATGTAATACACGTTATCGTACTACAGAGTTAGAATATATAGTAGAGAATTCTCAAGCAAAAGCAGTTTTTCTTATGGAGGATTTTCATCATATTGACCTCTTCAAACCATATTTGAATGGAACAAAAAAGTCTCACGCACTGGAATGCATTTTCACAGTGCGTTTTAAGCAAGATGGATATTATTCTTTTAATGAATTAATTGAGTTAGGACAAAAAACTCCAGCCCCGAAAGTTGTAATTGACCCAAAGGAAGATGTTTTCGCCATTTTATATACATCAGGTACAACCGGTAGACCAAAAGGAACGATGCTCACACATGAAAATGTGGTCTTTACAGCTAAACTATCAGCAGAATGGCTGCGGTGTAGTAGCTGTGATGTATTTTTAATAGCTGTTCCTGTTTTCCATATATTTGGAATGGTACCTGGCATTTTATCAGCTATTTCGTCAGCAGCCAAAATTGTATTTATGGAGAAATACAATGCAGAAAAAGCGTTAAAAATTATAGAACTAGAAAAAATCACAATTCATCATGGTGTTCCTACCATGTTTATTCTCGAGTTAAATCATCCTACCTTTACAAAAGTAGATTTAACATCATTACGTACAGGGATTATTGCATCCGCACCCTGTCCGGAAGAAATAGTCACCAAGATTCGAAGGGTCATGGGATGCGACATTGTCGTATCATATGGGTTAACCGAAACGTCTGCTGGTTTAACCTTTACTAGTTTTGATGATGATGATTCGATTCGTTCAGAAACGGTCGGGAAGGCAGCGCCTGGTGCAGAAATAAAGATTGTAGATGCAAAGCGAGAGGAAGTAGCATCTGGAGAAGTCGGCGAATTAGTATGCAGAGGCTTTGGGGTTATGAAAGGTTATTACCAAATGCCTGATCAAACAAGAGAAGCTGTTGATAAAGATGGATGGTTTTACACGGGTGATTTAGCGACAAAAGACGAAAGGGGTTACATACGGATAGTCGGGCGAAAAAAGGAGATGATCATTCGTGGAGGATATAATATTTATCCTAGAGAAATCGAGGAAGTTTTTTATAAGCACCCTAGTGTGCTCGAAGTAGCTATTATTGGATTACCTGATTCTGTTTTAGGAGAAATTTCTTGCGCCGTGATTAAACTAAAGCCTAATTATGTTGAAGATGAAGGTTCCATGAAGGATTACGTGAAAGATAAAATCGCAAATTATAAAATCCCTGATAGAATCGTCTTTATGGAAGAGTTGCCGATGACAGCAAGTGGAAAAATTAAGAAACTAGTATTACAGGATGTTATTAAAGAGAAGTTATATTCCTCTCTTCAGTAAATCTTGAATATTTTTCTAATTATTAATGAAATGTTTTAATCTGATAGGCTATTTCGTTTATATAAATCTAAGACTTAAATTCTGAATATTCTGAGTTTTATAAAGGTTAGAATTTATATGAATCAAGTAAAGCCGGCTTAGATTATATCAAACTTTAAAATCATGCCCGCCGGCTATTTTATGTAGAACTAGGATATTCAAGCTGAAAAACGGTATTGGATCGTTCATGATAACTTCGAAATGTTAAGGAGAGATATATATGAACAGTTATGATGATCAACATTATAAGAGACAAGTATTAGTTATTGGGGCTGGTCCAGTTGGTTTGACAGCGGCTTTGGCCCTTCGAAGCTTAGGGTTAGTTGATGATCAATTCTATGTACTGTAATCGGTACATTCTTTTTTAGATGACTAATGTCAGTGTGTTCAATTTTCATCGTTTTTTAACACCTGTAATTTTCGAAAAATATTAAATTGATTTCGGAGGTGTACGTATTGAACGCAATCAACACAACTCAAATTATTGACCGTAGTCGTTTTAGTTCGTTCCATATTTCTTTAGTTTTTTGGTGCTTTCTAATCATTCTTATTGATGGATATGATGCAGTAATATATGGTTCGGTCGTTCCAATTTTAATAGAAGAATGGGCAATGACACCCGTTACAGCAGGTACAATCGGCAGTTATACTGCTGCAGGGACAGCCCTTGGTGCTATATTGTTTGGGTTTTTAGCTGATAAAGTAGGAAGGAAAAAAGTAATTTTATTTTGTACTGCGCTCTTTAGTCTTTTTACGGCTTTAGCAGGGTTTGCCGAAGGACCTTTAGCTTTTACGGTATTACGTATTATAGCTGGATTAGGACTTGGAGGTGTTATGCCTAATGTTATCTCATTAACAACAGAATATGCTCCTAAACGAATAAGGACCGCTATAGTTTCATTTGTCTTTTGTGGTTATTCAGTTGGAGGCATTATAGCAGCGCTATTAAGTAAATCGATGCTGCCTACAATGGGATGGAAGCCGATATTTTGGGTTGCAAGCTTGCCTTTACTGTTACTTCCATTGATAGCTAAAGCAATACCTGAATCAGTAGGCTTTCTTTTGGATAAAAGTAAAGATAAAGAAATAAGTAATATACTTAGTAAATTAGATTCGGAGTACAAAATGAGTGAAAATGTTAAATTTGAAAGACCGCAAGTGAAGGAAAAAGGATCACCTATTGTTAAATTATTTGAAAAAAAGAGGGCTCTTAGTACCATCATGTTCTGGATTTCTTGCTTTAGTTGTTTTGTATTGATCTATACGATGAGTACATGGCTGCCAAAGTTAATGATTCAAGCCGGGTATGATTTAAGTTCAAGTTTAACATTTACGGCAATGATGAATGTCGGTGCAATAATAGGAACCATAATTTTTGGACGGTTAACTGATAAATGGGGATTCAAAAAGGTTATGATACCGCTTTATATTTGCGGAGCACTAGCTCTTTCAGCTATTGGCCTTACAAAGAGCTCATTGGTTGCATATATATTGATCGGTGTTATCGGTGCTGCATCAGTTGGTGTTCAAAATATAGGAAATGCTTTTGTTTCTCAATATTATCCGCCTTCAATGCGCTCAACTGGTATCGGAGCTACTATGGCATTCGGGAGAATTGGAGGTATTGTAGCACCTACATTTGTAGGAGTATTATTAACGATGAATTTACCGGCGAATATGAATTTTATAGTTATTGGAATAGCTGCAATAGTGGGAGCGATAGCTATACTATTTGTTCAAGAACGATACTCCGACTATAAAACTGAAGGCAAGAATGTAGATGTGTCGCAAAAAGATTTAGGAGAAAAAATGTAAAGATGATGGAAGAGTAATAAACATATGAGTTCGCGCAAATCATTTATAAAAATATAGGCTATGTAGGATGATATAGTAAACAATTTCGTTCTCCTCAAAAGCGACACTAAATTTAATAAATACACCAGTGATTATCTACTTTACATTATGTTGTCCCAATAGTGTTACCTCTATTGGGACATTTTATTTTTGTGAAAATGCAATAACGCGAGCAAATGATATGAAGTATTATCAAAAAGGGGCCTATGTGCAGGCTGTATTTTTCTCGTATTAATAGGCTGCTCGTAAAAGCTCAATCGGTTTAACTAATAATCAGTGGGGAATGAAGACCCCTCCACTGATTAGAATCTCACTTTACCACGCCTTAACAGAGTGAAATAACCTTTTTTACTTAATTTGTTATGACATGAGTATGAACTTTTTATTTAGGGAAGAAATATAACAAATAATAAGTACTCGACTCAGTGAGTTAAACAAAAGGATGTGTCGTGATGAATAAAGAGAAGAAATATACAGTTGTAGGTACTGATATTGATGAAGTGAAACGTTTAAATAAAAATTCCGGACTAACGTATAATCAAGTAAAAGAATTATTAGCAAAGCGAATGAACCGGAGATAAAAAGATTAAATAGAGCCATAAACAATTACGTTTATGGTTTGTTTATGTGTTTTAGAATATCGCCAATGACTAAAAGGATATGCTGATATAAATGTACACCTATAAATAAAAAAATCAGACAATTAAGAAGAAAAAAGTGGATTCTTTCAAACTAGTAAGAAAGAATGGCTTTAGGAGTTCATAAAATATTATAAGATAGTAATGAATAAACGGTCAATATTTTCATAAATATATTGAATTTCTATCTATTGAAGGGGGCGATTAATTTTTAATGATTCAAATGAAAAATTTCTTTCAAAGCAGAGGGTTTCAGAGGCTCCTTGTATTAGTCATTTTAGCCCTTATATTATACGGGCTAAAAAGCATGATTAATTTAATATTGATTACCTTTATCCTTACGTTTCTAATGGATCATTTTCAAAGATTTATTTCTGAAAAGCTTAATCGGTATGTGAAGATAAATAGGAAAGTGATTATCGCTTTTTTATACATTGTTTTAGTAGCGTTTATTATTACTATTGTATATAAATATTTACCTGTATTGACAATACAGATTTCACAATTGATTCACCAGTTTAAGTTGTTTTTTAAAAATCCTCCTGATAATGAAATGATAAGATATGTGTTTACTGCAATTAATCAAATGGAAGTATCGAAGTATATTGAACAAGGTGTGGATGTGATTTATCAATCGTTAGCGAATATCGGAAAGGTAAGTTTACAAATTTTACTTTCTCTTATTTTAAGTTTATTTTTCTTGTTAGAAAAGGAGCGTATTATTGTTTTTACCTCTAAATTTAAAGGGAGTAGGCTGAGTATTTTCTACGAGGAAATTGCATACTTCGGTCAGAAATTTGCTCGTTCATTTGGAAAGGTTATTGAAGCGCAGTTTTTAATAGCTATTGTAAATTGTATTTTATCTGTTATTGCACTTTGGTTTTTAGGATTTCCACAGCTTCTTGTATTAGCAGTTATGATTTTTTTGCTGGGGCTCATTCCTGTTGCAGGTGTTATTATTTCACTATTTCCACTTTGTATCATTGCGTATAATATTGGGGGAATTGCATATGTCGTATACATATTAATTTTTATTACAGTTATTCATGCAATTGAAAGCTACATCTTAAATCCGAAGTTTATGTCTGCGAAAACAAATTTACCTATTTTTTATACATTTATGATTCTTATCTTTTCGGAGCATTTTTTAGGAATATGGGGGCTTATTATTGGGATTCCAATCTTTATCTTTTTACTTGATGTGCTTGAAGTATATGATGGAGAGAAAGCTCATCCACATACAGAATGAATTTTTAAGCTATGCAAAAAGCAATTCAAAATAATTGGATTGCTTTTTGCAAGGTCATAATCAACGTGCATTTTACAGTATAGGAGCCATAGTTTCTTTTAATACTTGAACAGAGTGATCGAACTTTAACTCTTCGTCTTCACTCAAATCAACTTCTAAAATTTCACGAACACCTTGACGATTTAAGACCGCAGGAACACCGATATAAACATCTTTTTGTCCATATTGCCCTTCAAGATATGCAGATACAGTTAATACGCTATTTTCATCATTTAAAATTGCTTTTGTTACGCGTAAAAGTGACATACCGATTCCATAATATGTAGCACCTTTTCGTTCAATGATGTGATAGGCTGCATCGCGAACGTTTATAAAGATTTCATCTAAATCTTTTTGGCTAACTTCATTATCTTTTTCAAGAATCGTTTGTAGTTTTTGGATTCCAATTGATACGTGACTCCAAACAGGAAGCTCTGTATCGCCATGCTCACCAATAATATAAGCATGAATATTGTGAGATCCAATATTAAAATATTCTCCTAGCATATAGCGGAAACGAGCAGAATCTAGAGTTGTACCCGAGCCAATTACTCGTTCTTTCGGTAAGCCAGATTCCTTCCAAGTTACGTAAGTTAAAATATCTACAGGGTTTGTAGCGATTAAGAAAATACCATCAAATCCGCTATCCATAATACTACGAACAATTTGTTTGAAAATTTTAGTGTTTTTTTCAACTAAATCTAAACGTGTTTCACCTGGTTTTTGTGGTAAACCAGCAGTAATTACAACAAGATCTGCATCTTTACAATCTTCATAGCTTCCTTTCCAAACTCTTGTTGGTGCTGGAGCAAAGGGAACTGCATGACTTAAGTCCATTGCTTCTCCTTCTGCTTTTGCTTCGTTTACATCAACGAGAACAAATTCTTCTGCAGCCCCTTGGTTAATCATACAGTAAGCGTAGCTACATCCTACTGCCCCAGTTCCGACTAATACAACACGGTTAATCCCTTTTTTCATATGACAATTCCTCGCAATTTCAATAATTTTTTATATGTAAAAAAATAGGTATTACTATTATAGATTCAAATCTAGTTTATTACATTTCATGAAATATATACAATTATTTCAAAATCTGTTCATATCGGTATTAATTATAAGGAGTGAAACATAAGTATCTTTTAGCTGGGGTCAAAATCCATACTTTTACGGAGGATTTATAGCTCTTGAACTAAGACTAGACATCGACTTATAAATCGCAGTGGCTTGCGTACATTTTATAGGAGAACATACGACGTTAACACACGGTTAAATACCAAGAGCAAGTGGGTTACTTATGAAGTGAATCAACATAATGAGCTTGTTTTGTTTACAAATAGCAGCTGTTTTAATAAAATAATGAATATAAATCGTAATAATTACGCTTTGAAAAATAGAAACGCAGAAATGGATGGTCGGTAATATGAGTAAAGTAGAAATTCATATATTGGGTGGCTTTTTAGGTAGCGGAAAATCAACACTGTTACAAAATTTATTATTAGCAGAAAAAAAGAAAAATCGAAAAGTCGCTGTTTTAATGAATGAAATAGGAGAATACTCGGTAGATACAGATATTATAGGGAAGGAGAATGTTTTAAGAGAACTTCTAAAAGGATGTATTTGTTGTACATTAAAAGATGAGCTTGAGATTCAGTTACATTCTTTATACCAACAAGAAAGGCCGGATGTAATCTATATAGAAACAACAGGAGTTGCTCACCCAATTGAAGTGTTAGATGCATGCCTTTCACCTATTTTAGCTCCTTATCTTGACGTGAGATCCATTGTTGTTGTATTGGATGCACTGAGATGGTTAAAGCGTGATACACTAAGTAAAAATATTCAACAACTTTTACATGAACAAATCAAATACGGAAGTCATATCCTCATTAATAAATTAGATTTATTAAAAGATGAGGAGAAGAAAAAAGTTTTAGAAGAAGTAGCAGCAATAAATAAACATGCGAAATTGTATGAAACGCAGTATTGTAATATATCTTTAGAGGATATAGAGGGTGTGGAACTTACAGAAGATAAAGAACATGAAACATTACATATGAAGCAGCATTTACATATACAAACGATGACATATCAATTTACGAAATTAATTAATCAAGATCAATTATATGAATGGCTTTCCAATTTACCGCAGGAGATTTATCGTGTAAAAGGATTTGTGAAATTTCATGGAGAGAAATATCCGCACTTATTACAATACTCATTTGGTGTACCGATTTTATTGGAACAGGACTTTGGGTTTCCTACAAACTTGGTGATTATTGGTGAGAGTTTAGATAAGAAACAATTGGCAGAAGAATTAGGTGGATTAGAGAGTAACTCGATTTCATAATTTTTGTTGATATAGAAAAGCAGCGTAGAATTATAGATTCTACGCTGCTTTTGTATGTATAAAAATGATAGTGATTGGAAAGTTAATATTATTTAAAGAAAGCATAACCTTCATATGCTATAACAACTCTACCATTTGGAAGTTAGTTTTTTGTAGGGCTAAAATATTAGAAGAAGAGAACAGTTATTTTAATTTATTTGTTCCAGGAATGATATGTATAATTCATATAATTGTATGAACATTTACAAATGTATTGGAAGGGATTTGGAAATGTCTGGCGAATGTAGAGGTACTTCGAGAAATTTCTATTGACAACATAGTCTACATTATTAATAGCAAAAAGTCATGATTACGGATGGTTACTTTGGCGGATTTGATTCTATCAGAAAGTAAAGTATGGGGAGGATCACAATGTCAGCAAAAAAACGTAAGTGGCTAAAAATGGTGTTTACGGGATGTATTCTTGGTTCATTGTTAGTAACAGCAGGATGTTCAGGGAAAAAAGTAAGTACAGATGATGAGAAGACGATTAAGGTAGGTGTACTAGCTTCGTTAACAGGACCGCTTGAATCATATGGGAAACAAACGGTAAACGGGTTTGAACTAGGACTAGATTATGCAACAGGCGGGACAGGGAAAGTAGAAGGGAAGAAGATTAAGTTTGTTGTAGAAGATACGGAAACAAAAGCGGATGTAGCAGTTAAAAAAGCTACGAAACTATTAGAAGAAGAAAAGGTCGATTTTCTTGTTGGATCTTCGAGTTCAAGTGATACATTAGCAGTGTTACCATTAGCGGAAGAATATGAAAAAATAATGGTTGTTGAACCTGCGGTTGCAGATAGTATTACGGGGAAGAACTGGAATAAATATATTTTTAGAACAGGCAGAAATTCATCTCAAGATGCTATTGCTGGTGCTGCATCCATTGCTAAAAAAGATGTAAAGATTGCAACGTTTGCTCCAGATAACGCGTTTGGTCGTGAAGGAATTGCTGCGTTTAAAGCGGGAGCGAAGAAACTAGGGGCGAATATTGTAAATGAACAATATGCTGATACGAATTCTACTGATTTTACTGCAAATATTCAAAACATCATTAGTTCAAAACCAGATTATTTATTTGTTGTTTGGGCTGGTGCGAATTCACCATGGAAGCAATTAAAAGATATGAATGTAGAAGCACAAGGGATCAAGATTTCAACGGGCGCACCGGATATACCAGCATTAAAGACGATGGACGCATTAGTAGGCATGCAAGGATTTTCAGTGTATTATCATACACTTCCGAAAAATAAAGTAAACGATTGGCTAGTGGAAGAACATAAGAAGCGTTTCAATGGAACAGTTCCAGATTTGTTTACAGCTGGAGGAATGTCAGCTGCAATTTCCATTGTTGAAGGGTTAAAGAAAACAAAAGGAGATACAGATGTTGCTACGCTTATTAGGAAAATGGAAGGAATGGAATTTGAAACACCAAAAGGAAAAATGAAATTTAGAGAGAAAGACCACCAAGCTTTGCAAGCGCTTTATTCTATAACGTTACAAAAACAAGAGGGTATTGATTATCCAGTACCTGTTCTAGAGCGAGAATTAACAATGAAAGAAACCGAACCACCAATGCAAAATGAATAGACTGAATATTTAAAAAGATGTAAGGGGAGGAGGGAATCTCTCTTTACATCAACTTCTCTTTTTTATCCTGAAATATGAATTTTTTGAGGAGGGGATAGAGTGAAGAACTTGTTAGAGACTAGAAATCTTTGTGTCTCATTTGGAGAACATCATGTTATTAAAGACGTAAATTTGATGATACCAAAAGGAAAACTTATTTCTATTATTGGACCTAACGGAGCAGGGAAGACAACTCTATTTAACTTGTTAAGTGGACAAATTCCCCCAACAAAAGGTCAGATTTATTTTAAAGAACGTGACATTACAAAGTTATCGATTCCAGAGCGAACCCGCCTTGGTATGGGACGCTCTTTCCAGCTTACAAATATTTTTCCGGAATTAACAGTGATTGAAAATGTACGCTTAAGTGTACAGTCGTTCGTTCAAGATTATTATAGTTTTTTTCCAAACTTCTCACGATTCAAGCAGCAGACGGGAGAGGCGAGGCGTCTTCTGAAGACAGTATTGCTTCACGAAAAAGAAGAAGTGCTAGCGAAAGATTTAGCACATGGGGAAAAGAGAAAATTAGAATTGGCCATGCTGCTAGCGCTCAGAACAGATGTATTACTACTTGATGAACCAACAGCGGGTATCTCTGTTGAGGAAGTCCCGGCTATTCTTCAAGTGATAGAGAATATAAAGAAAAATCGTGAGAATACAATTGTACTTATTGAACACAAAATGGATATGGTTTTACATGTATCTGATCATTTAATTGTATTATTTCATGGCGAGTTATTGGCCGAAGGGTTACCAGAAGAGATTATGAAGGATGAACGTGTACAAACGGCGTACTTAGGGGGATTATATGGTGACACTATTAAAAGTGGATAATATAGAAACGCATTTGGATCAGTTTCATATTTTGCAAGGTGTTTCTTTTATGGTTGAGAAAGGAACAATTACCGTATTGTTTGGAAGAAATGGCGCTGGAAAAACAACAACTTTACGTTCAATTATGGGGTTTCATCGGATTTCTAATGGAGAAATTTATTATTGTGATGAGAAAGTAAATGGTTTATCTACCCATCTGATTTCGCGAAAAGGAATGGGCTATGTGCCAGAAAATCAAGGGATCTTTCATGATTTAACGGTAGAAGAAACATTTGCCCTTGCGGGAGCGAAGAAAGGGCTAGAGGTCGCAGGGAAAGTAGAATGGATGCTCAATTTATTTCCAGATTTAAAGCAATATTGGAATAAAAAAAGTGGGTTGTTGAGCGGAGGACAAAAGCAAATGCTGGCGATTTCAAGAGCATTCATTAATAGTGATGGATTGCTATTAATTGATGAGCCAAGTAAAGGATTAGCGCCGATTATGATTGAAAAGTTAATGTCGGCAATTTTGAAAATGAAAGAGAAAACAACTGTTTTACTTGTGGAACAAAATTTTATGATGGCAAGCCAGATCGGTGATTATTTTTACATTATGGATAACGGGAGAATTGTTCATAACGGTCCGATGCATGAATTGAAGGAAGATAAGGAAACGTGTCATAAGTATTTAGGGATTTCTTAACATTGATACGAAGGAGGTATAGAACGTGGATGTGTTAGTGAACTTGTTTGTAAACGGCATTTCAACAGGTATGCTTATTTTCTTATTAGCATCTGGACTGTCACTTATTTTTGGTTTAATGAGTGTACTCAATTTTGCTCATGGTGGATTGTTTGCATGGGGAGCTTTTACAGGTGTGTGGTTATTTAATATGACAGATAGTTATGTAATTGCATTAATAGGGGCGATTTTGATGGGAATGTTTCTCGGTTTCGTTTTAGAAAGATTTCTTATTCGTCCTGTTTATGGAAATCATGTTCGTCAGCTTCTCGTTACACTTGGTGGAATGCTCGTACTTAGTGAATGTATAAAAGTATTTTGGGGACCGAATCCAATTAGTGCTAAATTACCAACATGGTTACAAGGAAGCTATACATTTGATGGAGTTATATTAATTAAGTATCGTTTATTTGTGATTGTTATTGGAGTCATGATTTACATCGGCTTGATGTTGTTATTACGTAAAACAAAAATAGGTCTTATGATTCGTGCAGGTGTAATGGATAAGGAAATGGTTCAAGCACTTGGTATAAATGTAAAAGCTATATTTTCATTTGTCTTTTTATTAGGGGCTGGAATGGCGGCATTAGGCGGTTTTCTTCTTGCGCCATATTCAGGAGTTATTTTTGCTGAAATGGGTATGCAGTATGCTATTTTAGCATTTATTGTTGTCATTATTGGAGGGTTAGGCAGCGTACAAGGTTCAGCGATCGCGTCTTTAATTGTAGGGTTGGCTGGAGCGTTTACGGCTTATTATATACCTGATTTATCACTTGCAATCAATATGTTAATGTTGTTGTTTTTCTTAATAGTCAAGCCAACAGGACTCGTTGATGAAAAGGGGTGAAATGGTGAAAAGCACATTTAATCGGGCTGGGGTATATTTTGGGATAGCTGTATTGGTTTGTTTAAGCGTGTTCCCTTTTGTAAATGATTCGCGAAGTTTACTCATTTTGTTTACACAAATTTTCATCTTTGCTATATTTGCGATGAGTTTTGATCTTCTCCTTGGTTATACAGGAATTGTTTCATTCGGTCATTGTATGTTTTTTGGAATAGGAGCCTATTGTGTGGCGCTTTTATTTGATCGATATGAGGTTTCGGTGCTTAGCTTTTTTATTGGCATTGCGATCGCGATTGTACTATCAGCGATAATTAGTTATATAGTTGGCTTACTCTCTTTACGGTTAAAAAGCCACTTCTATGCAATGCTAACACTGGCTATTTCCCAATTATTCTTTGTACTTGCTGAAAAGTGGCGAGCTGTCACGCATGGGGGAGATGGCTTTACATTCGGTGTACCTGATATGTTTCGTGATCGGTTCATATTTTACTACATTACACTCGTATGTCTACTTGTGATTTTTTTATTGCTTCGTCTATTTACTCAATCTTCTATCGGAAAAGTTTTGAAGGCAATTTCGCAAAATGAGCAACGAGTAGAAGCACTTGGATATAAGGTTCTTCACTATAAAATTATTGCGAGCATCGTTGCGGGAGTAGTAGCAGCGATTAGCGGTGGTTTATTCGTTATTACATTACGATTTATAAATACATCTGTTTTTTCAATTGAAATGACTTTGAATGCTTTATTGATGGCAATGATAGGGGGAGTTGGAACACTAATCGGGGCGATTGCAGGCGCGGGGATTATTGAATTTCTAAAGTATTATTTATCAGAACTGGCGGCGCAGTATCCAATCTTTGAGCGATGGACGATTTTCCTTGGGTTATTATATATTATTGTGTTATTAGGTTTTCCAACAGGATTAATTGGAGCGATTAAAAAAATAAGAAATATAACCAAGAAGAAGAGGATAGAGAAAGGTAAGAAAGTTGAGCATAGTGCATGAAGCCTGTCCTCAATATTCAAAGAGAAATGCAGAAAGTAGCAGCGAATTAGCAATCATCGAGGAGAAGCACCTATCTCATAAAGTTTTACTTTATGAGATTTTTTGCGTGTATTTCAATCATCATTTTTTGATGATGTATTAAATGAAGAAGAACAAAATATTCTATACGTTTATGACCTGTGTTCTTAAGTATAGCGAAAAAAGAATTACCAGCAGAGTAATTTTTTTATGTATAATTTATGGAGATTTAACAGTTGAAGAGCTTGGGACAAAGTTAGATTTACCTCTGTTTTTAGAAGAAAGAAGAAAAGAAATAGAAGAAAAACTAGTGCGATTTTAGTAAATGGTATGGAAAAAGCCGACACGAATTCTTTTCGTATCAGCTCATTCAAAACGGTACATCTTTTTTAAAAACATCGTAACTATATTTTAAATTCACATCCACTCAAACTTCTTTATTACTCAATTTAAAAAGCATATACAACCTCTTGGCGAGAAATTGCGGTGTATATGGCATGTCCCTATGTAACCACTTTACAATCGTTCCAATTAAAGCTGAGGAACCGTACCAAATAGCAATATCTTTTGGAATATCTTTAGTAGCGAGAAAGGAGTCACTTTCTGCTCTCTCTGTTATATGGCCTGAAAGTGTATTTAACAAACGTTCTGTAAAAATCGGTGTTCGTCTAGAACCAAGAACTACTTTATAGAATTTAGCATTGTCAGTAATGTATTCAAGTAGGTCTACGAGTTTTAACCATCTTTATAAAGAAAGTTAAACGGGCTTCCGAATTAGAATCTAACAATCCTGTAGAGATGGTAACGACAGAGAAATTAAGTACAAATTAAAAGCCATTTGAGTTTCTGAATAAAAAAAGAAGCAATTTATACCATTTGTTAGTCAACATGTTTGCAGTACATCGCTTCTATCTTTATGCAGACTGGAAATGTGATGTACTCCAAATATGATTATTTATAGAGTGACTTATACAATTTTTATTTTTAAGGAGGAATATCAGTGAGTAAAGAAGTCATTGCAATTACAGAAATCCCTAATTTCCAGACACGTACTGAAGAGTTTTTTCCTTTAAAGTGGTATAAAGAAATGCTTCACAATCATTCTGTTTATTTTCACGAAGAAACGAATACATGGAATGTGTTTAAGTATGAAGATGTTAAACAGGTGTTAACCAATTATGAAGTCTTTTCAAGTCAGGGGCCTAGAAGCGGTCTTTTTGTCGGCGATAATAAAAAGTAAGAAAGCACTTCACCTATAACAATGATTACGTTCCTTGATCCTCCTGATCATCGAAAAGTGCGTTCCTTATTAGCAGCAGCTTTCACTCCCCGCAGTTTAAAAGAGTGGGAACCTCGTATTCAACAAATTGCAACAGAGCTTGTAGAAAATATACAAGAAAACACTACAATTAATATTGTGGAAGCTTTGGCGTCCCCTTTACCTGCTCTAGTAATTGCCGATTTATTCGGCGTACCTGCACAAGGTCAAGGTCAGTTTAAAGAATGGGTTGATATTTTGTTCCACCCATACGACAAAGAAAGGTTAGAAGACCTTGAACAACAAAAACAAAAGGCAGCGAAAGAATATTTTGAATACCTTTACCCTATTGTAGTTCAAAAACGTTCGAACCTTTGTGATGATATTATCTCGGATTTGATTCAAGCTGAAGTAGATGTGGAAAAATTGACGGATAATGAAATTGTACAGACAACTATGTTACTTTTAGGGGCAGGTCTTGAAACAACTAGTCACGCAATAGCAAATACATTCTATTCATTGCTTTATGATGACAAGTCATTATATGGAACACTAAGAAATGATATAGGGTTAGTCCCAAAAGCTGTTGAAGAAATGCTTCGATATCGTTTTCATATTTCAAGGAGAGATCGTACGGTCCAACAAGATAATAATCTATTAGGGGTTGAGTTAAAACAAGGTGATGTAGTCGTTGCTTGGATGAGTGCATCTAATATGGATGAAAACATGTATAGTGATCCTTTCTCTATAGATATTCATCGTTCAAACAATAAAAAGCACCTGACTTTCGGAAGTGGTCCGCATTTTTGTTTAGGTGCACCTCTTGCACGATTAGAAATGAAAATTGCATTAGAGGCATTCTTACAAAAATTTTCTAGTATCGAATCAGTAGAAGGGTTTGAATTAGAAAAAAACTTAACTCCTTCTGCTACGGGACAGTCCTTGACTTATCTACCAATGAAAGTTTATAAGGAGTCCTGCCGACAAACCGCGGATATCGTACGTTATCAGGATCTAAATTGTGAAAATTCATAAAAATTAAGGGATGATACATATTACACATGACTAATATGTATCATCCCTTTTACTTTTTGTTCCATAATCGGGCCAGATTGTGGAGGAGCGTTTTAAAAGAAAATTGGGCAGGTTAGTTGAAAAAAGGTTGTGAATAGGTATGGTTATTTTACGAAAATTGGATAGTAGCAAATTTAAAATATTGCTATAGACTTCATCAAACGGTATATAGTAAGGATGATTTGAATTTTCTTATTTGTAATTATATAAGACATACAGATTCGAGTCTTTAGATAGTCGCTTAAAGAGCTATCTTTAAGCCGTTCTAAAGGCTTTTTTGTTGTTCCCGTAAGTTTGAACGCTAGTAAAAATCATTAAATTATTGGAGGTGATGGAATGAAACTTACCTTGCAAAGGCAGCGAAGGGATGTGTTGTGGTGCTGTCCTAACTCAAATGAACGAAAGAATATTCTGTTTAGAAAAGAGAGAGTATTATCCGCTTTATAAGTGGGTTTAGAACAAAGCGGATAAAGGCAATACTGAGCCATAGTAGGAATGTATGTGAAAGGATGAGTATATGTTTGAAGAAGATGGAATAGTGTTGCTTATGGAACCTGTAGATGAAAGAAATCTTAGGAAATTCATTTTGACTATACCTCAGTCAATTTATAAGAGGAAAGAAATTTCTTTACAGTATGGAGCGGCTATAGGAGAAGGATACACAAGTATTATTGAGGAAATCATCAGTGTACATATAGCACCTGAAGTTATAACAGCTATAGGATATGTAAGAGAGGAAACGGCATGATAAAGGAATTGACATACTTGAGTGAGTCTTAAGTATGTCTTTTTTAGATGTATTTGTATGTATATATACAAATGAAGTTACATATATAACTTATTTGTAGGTGATATATGAGGAAAAATAAAAAATGATTGGGATCAACGTTTTGTAGGGTCTCTATACGATATGACGTGAAGATTCGTATTCGTGCTTTTTCCTCTTTTTAACCATGAAAAGCACGTATGTTTTCCAAAATTGATTAAGAAAAGGAAAATGCAAAGTTTTGCTAGAATATATAATTTGAGGTAAGGAAAATGAAAACAAAATAGCTAACATTTTTAGACGATAGTATAACGAAAGGAATATGTGTTTATGAATAATCCTCCACTTAACTACGTTTGAAGTAGGGGTACTCATTCGGTAAAATCTGATAGATGTATAGAAGAAACAATAGGTTAGTATTCATTTAGGAGGTAAAATATGAAATTAAAAAAGACTATATTACTTGTGTTTTTATTTACAATTGGTTTAATGGGATGTTCTGTCATTGAAGAAGGTAAGAATTCAATTGATTACGCTCAAAAGGCAACAGACTATGTGAATGAAGTAAGTACGTTTGCAAATGAAGCGCCGGGATTAGTAGAAAAAGCAATCAATGATAGTACTGCTCGCAAAGAATTAGAAACTAAACTCAGAGAAATTCAAAAGGATATTCCAGCTTTTAATGAATTGACACCTCCTGATGTAGCAAAGGACATTCATCAGCAAATTGTTGGATATAATGAAAAGTTAAATGAATTAATTGATACAACTATGAAAAAGATAGAAGAAGGAAAATTAGATGTAGAACAATTCAAAAACTCGGAACTTATGCAGACAGTTCAACAACTTAAAGATTTGAAAGATAAGATTCAAAATTTAGGGCAGTAAATATAGATTGAAAAAAGTCCGTTATGTATAAATGGGCTTTTTTAAATTGAAGGTATAACAATAAGGCGTTTACTTATTATTTAGAAAAAACGATACCTTTTAGCCGATTAAACTATTTGGGAGATATCGATTGTATCTCCTTTTTGTAAAGTGTTAAGTAGAATCATTGTATCAACCATTTTATGTCCAATTGAAAAAATTGCGGGAATAAGATTTGAAAATTCTTATTATTGGATATTTTATAGTATAACATATCTTTAGCCAATAATCTTAAAAGAATATGTATAGTAGATTATTAATCTACTGTTTGCCCTTGACGATTTAAAGCCATTGTTGTTATGGTTAAATTTGAAATTATAATAGGTTGAGTAAAAGGAGTTTTCGTGATGAAAAGGTTAGGGTGGAGAAGAGTAACGATACTATGTGTTGTTCTTTTAGGTATATGTTGGTTCTTTTTCCATGGAAGTATATTAGAAAAGAGCGGTACGAATGTTTCAAAAGCAAAAGAAAAGACGGCGATAGATGGTTCGCTTTTGCAGGTAGCAGAGCTTCCAAAGACAGGACTAACTGAAAAAGAAATCCCACAAAAGTATGTCCCGGAAGTAGAAGCAAAAGCAGCAATAATCATTGATGCAAATGATGGACAAATTATGTATAAAAAGCATGAAGAGGATGTGCTTGCTCCAGCGAGCATGTCAAAGATGATGACAGCTTATATTCTTTTAGAAAATATACATAAAGGAAAGATTCATTGGGATGATCAAGTGAAAATAAGTGCGAAATCAGCACAAACAGAAGGTGCCAGAATTCCAGTACAAGCGGGGGATGTAGTGACAGTTAGAGATTTATACCATGCACTAATGCTTGAGTCTGCAAATAATTCTGCGGTGGCTTTAGCAGAACATATAGCGAAGACAGAGCAAGAGTTTGCACAACTTATGAATAAAACAGCCGAACAATTGGAGTTATCAGAAGCGACTAAATTTGCAAATGCTTCTGGGCTACAGGAAGCAGACGGCAGTGAAACAAAGATGACTGTAGCTGATGTAGCGAAGTTAGCGTATCATCTTGTGAAAGATTATCCAGAGATAGTAGAGGTCACACATTTACGTCAAAGTCAGTTAGCATTTAAAAGTACGACTGTTACAAGTACAAATGAAATGTTGAATCCATCTAACCAAGAACTTTATATAGAAGGAATGGATGGGCTGAAAACAGGATTCACTGATAGTGCAGGTTATTGTTTTACAGGGACTGCGAAACAAGGTGATAAACGAATCATAACAGTTGTTATGGGTACGGAAAGTAAAATGAAACGTTTTACAGAAACGCATAAACTAATGTCTTATGGCTTCCAGATTGTTAAGTAAGTGAGGAATCTAATTTGAAGGAAAACAGCTTGTTTGAAACTCGAATTGAGTGGAAAATAAGCTGTTTTTTTATTTAATGGGGAATATAAAAAGTGTTAACAACACAAAATGAAGAAGTATGAGTGAGAAAGTTTGAATTTATTTTTGTTTGCTGATATTATAAAGTTATAAACTTATTATTGATAAGTTAGAGGTATATATAACATTATACATATTAGTAAGGCTCAAAATAAAATTGGAGGGAATTAGTATGGCAAAAGATTTTTATTCAGCAATTGAAGACAGAAGATCCATTTATGCAATTAGTAAAGAGCAAGTTGTTTCTGATGAAAAAATTCAAGAAGTAGTAAATCATGCCGTAAAGTATACACCTTCATCTTTTAATTCTCAAAGTGCAAGGGTTGTTGTTTTATTAGGTGAGCAACATGACAAACTATGGGATATTACGAAAGAAACCTTACGAAAAATTGTACCAGAAAATAATTTTGCACCAACCGAAGAAAAAATGCATGCATTTAGAAGTGGTTATGGAACAGTTTTGTACTTTGAAGATAGTAAAGTAATAGAAGAACTTCAAGAAAAGTTTACGTTATATAAAGAAAATTTCCCGACTTGGTCCCAGCAATCATCAGGAATGCTGCAATTTGCGATTTGGACAGCATTAGAAATTGAAGGATTTGGTGCAACGCTACAACATTATAATCCATTAATTGATGAAGAAGTGAGAAAAGAATGGGATATTCCAGACACTTGGAAGCTGATTGCACAAATGCCATTTGGTAAACCAGTTGCACCAGCAGGGGAAAAAGAATTTCAGCCGTTAGAAACTCGAGTGAAAATTTATAAATAAAGTAGAAAAGGATTATCAATTTTGATAATCCTTTTTCTGTGCCTGTTATAGAATATCTTTATAATTTATAAGGATTTTCTTTTGCTAATTCATGTCTTTGTTGTTTTATAGCCATTTTTAATGTATTCTTTTTTCTTTCAATGGGTTCTACTTTTTTGAATGTTAGTAAGGATAGTAAGTATACGAGTGCATAATGAAATTCGGTATAATGTTTTGAACTATTATCAATAATGTGCTCCATAGATAAAAATGAACCTCCTAATATTTAAATATGCAGTAGTCAATTTATCCCGCATTAATGGGCAGTAAGAACCGGATTGGTGAGGGGTGGTTAAAGCTTCATTTTATCATTTTTAGGTTAAATATTCCATTTTAGATTTTAAGGTTTATAAAATCCCTAAATAATCCCCTATATTTTTTTCAATGAGAAGTACCGTTACGATGATAAATAAAATTCAGATGATCCCGTACATATAGATTTATTAGAGAATTATATATGGCACGATATATTAGTCAATCGTTTGGTGAAAGATTGTGATCAAAATATGGATTCTTGGATTGCTCCAGAGCGAGATAAATTCTTTTTTATATAAATTTCATTTTTTAGAATAATATATGGTTGATAAATGTTTAAATTTTTGTAATGATAAGAAGGTGGCTCATGGAAAGAACTTCTTTGTATGGAAATAGTTAATGCTATTTTGAAAGAGCGGTAGAAAAATAAATTCGTCACAGAGGTATTATGCTTTTATTGGTGCTGCATGTGAAGAAAGAATACTACTGGAAATTTCGGTTGGATTTATAATAAATAGGAAGTTTATTATTGCGAAGCTGTATTTGAAGATGAAGTTCACATGAAGTTCACACAAAATTCACGTCAATCATTTAAAATGATTAACGTGTGAAAAATAAAACTCTTGTTAAAAAATGGAACTTGATGAATATTTTGCTTTTATAATATTGTAAAGTATTAAGTTTGTATTTTTTTAAAGAGGATAGTAGGGAAAGGAAGTAAATACAACTTATGAAGAAAGTAATAGCAGGTTTAGCAGCAGCGTCTGTAGCTGGTATGGCAGTTCCTGGAATGGATTCGGCTCATGCACAAGTATCAGAAGATGCATTAAAAGAAATCAATGGACAAACACAAACTCAAACACAAACTCAAACACAAACTCAAACAACAGTAGCTGAAACACCAAAAGTGAATTCTGAGCTAAAATACACAGTGACAGCTGATGTATTGAATGTACGTACAGGTGCTAGCACAGGACATGATATTATTGCTAAAGTACAAGAAGGTCAAGTGTTACAAGTAATCGGTCAAGAAAATGGCTGGTTTAAAGTAAACGTAAATGGTCAAACAGGCTATGTAAGCGGTGATTTTGTAACAACTGGTGAGAAAAAAGGAACTGCTGTTCAACAAGGAACAGGGAACTATACAGTGAAAGTTTCTTCACTTAATGTACGTACAGGTCCTAGCGCTTCTCATACAGTTCTAGGTACTGTAAGCAAAGGGCAAACTGTACAAGTTGTCGGTGAAGTACAAGACTGGTTCAAAATTAACTACAATGGCGAAACTGGCTATGTAAGTAAAAACTTTGTATCAAAAGGCGGTACAACTACAAATGTAGGTACGGAAACGCAACAACCAAGCAATAATGAAATGACAATTCGAAAAGATGGTTCATATGTTGTTGATACTGGAGCGTTACGTGTACGTACAGGTCCAGCTACATATAATGCTGTAATTGGTGGCGTATTACAAGGCCAAACATTACAAGTTATTGGTGGAGAAAACGGTTGGTATAAAATTAACCACCAAGGAAAAACAGGTTATGTTAGTGCAGATCATGTTAAGTTTGTAAAAGGTGGTACAGCAAATGTAACTACGCCTTCTCGTCCAACAACTGGCGGTGAGCAAGGAAATACACAAACAGAAAAACCGCAAACAGAAAAACCAACAATACCATCTGCTAATGGCTCATCAATTGTGTCTATTGCACAATCATTAAATGGTTCACCATATGTTTATGGTGGTACAACACCATCTGGTTTTGACTGCAGTGGCTTCGTTTACTACGTATTAAAACAAGCAGGACACTCTGGCGGACGTCAAACTGTTGCAGGTTACTGGAGCAGTAAACCACATACTAGCAATCCACAACCAGGTGATTTAGTATACTTTAGCAATACTACTGGTAGTGGTGGTATGACTCATATGGGTATTTACTTAGGAAATGGACAGTTTATCAGTGCAGAAACTGAAAAAACTGGTGTGAGAATTCAATCAGTAAACAGCTCTTACTGGAGTAAGCACCTAGCTGGTTACACAAAAGCGTAATAAGAGAATCTTATTCTTAAATATTATAAGGAAAAGCTTTCTAGGAAACTAGAAAGCTTTTTTTCTATTTTATATGTTTACTTTAATGATTGTATTTACGAATCAAGTAAAAATTTAGAATACAAATCGTGAAAATAGTTAGGACGAAATAAGTTTGCAGCGTGACCTGCTAACGGAATTTCTTTATATAAAACGTTTGGAAGAATGGATTTTAAATCAAATAAACAGGATTTATATAGATGATCGTGTTCTCCCATTACCCAAAGAATAGGTTGTGATAGTTCTCTTAGTCGAGATTTCAAATCG
This sequence comes from Bacillus sp. AFS023182, assembly GCF_002560575.1. NCBI lineage: Bacteria > Bacillati > Bacillota > Bacilli > Caryophanales > Bacillaceae > Bacillus > Bacillus sp. AFS023182. Next base: position 129,079 of record NZ_NTRO01000028.1, read on the forward strand.
AATTCGAGACGGTGTTTGAGTGATTGGGCAATAATAGATGAGTGCAATTGCAATCCAAAGCGATAATAAATGTTTTTTGAAATGACAGCAAAAGGATTAGCTTTTAATACACCACTTGGGAAAATTGTATTTGCATATTGATAAAGCCAAGTGGAATATTCATTTTCACGTTTGTCCCAAAACTTTCGAAAGACGTTATACAAAAGGGATGGATTATTGTAATGACCACCAATATGACAAAGGCTTAATACCTTCTCTGGATACGTGTGAGCAAATAGAGTAGCGATATAACAACCATAGCTTAGGGCGCAAATATGAGCCTCTTGAATACCTTCTTTTTCATAAAGGTCTGATAATTGCTGTACTAGTCTGTCTAAAGAAAAGTCTATTGCTTGTCCTTTGTCTTCACCATGACCTAGTAAATCATACGTTATAATATTGTAAGAAGGAGAAAATCGTTTATATTCTTTTTTGAAGGCACGACGATTTCCGACTAATCCGTGAATGAATATAATGGTTTTCTTTTCAGAATTCTTTTTTGCTTGCACGGTATAGGTATACCCCTTTCGATGAATGAAGATTAGATAGATGTGTATGCTATGAAAATATATATTTTCCATAGTTATATATGAGTAATCATTCTATAGTTTTTTATAGACTATAGGGTGTTCAATTTATATTAAGTACCAGGTAATAATATCAGATGGTTACATCTGTTGTAAAGATAAGGTTTGATGTGTTTTATTACCAAAAATCAGATTAATTGTTTACATTCATATCTTATTCTAATTTTAGAAATAAGCGTTGAGTTTGAAATAAGGAGATGAATAGAGATGGAAACACAAAATAAAGAGAAGGAAAAGGGGAATTGGAGGCAGTTTCTACGCCTTATTCAAGATACAAATCCTCCGAAAGGTATTCTTATTTTTGCATTAGTAATGAGTTTGTTTTCAACAGGGGCGAGTTTGTTTATTCCAATGCTTACAAAAGGGTTAGTTGATAATTTTTCAATTTCTTCAATAAATACAATTCAGATTGTTAGTTTAGTCGCGTTCTTCGTTGTTCAAACAATCGCAGCAGGATTATCAATTTATTTGCTCAATTACATTGGGCAAAAAATTGTAGCTGGAATTAGAGAAAGACTATGGAAAAAAGTTCTTGTTTTACCAGTTTCTTATTATGATCAAAATAAGACTGGTGATACGATTAGTCGCATGACGAATGACACAGGTGTAGTAAAAACATTAATTTCAGAGCACTTGTCCAATTTGTTAACGGGTGGTATTTCAATTGTTGGATCATTAATTGTATTGTTTGTTTTAGACTGGAAAATGACAGTTCTATTGTTAACTGTTATTCCGTTATCTGTTTTGATTTTAGTTCCACTTGGAAGAAAAATGTATAAAATCTCTAAAATATTGCAAGATGAGACAGCCTCTTTTACAAGCGTTTTAAATCAAGTATTATCAGAAATCCGTTTGGTGAAATCTTCAAATACGGAATCAAGAGAATATGAAAATGGTAACAAAGGAATTCAAAAGTTACTACAATTTGGTTTGAAAGAAGGAAAAGTTGAAGCATTCATTACACCAATTATGTCATTTGTTTTAATGGCGCTACTTGTTATTATTGTAGGATATGGTGGAATGCGAGTTTCTAGCGGGGTGCTAACAACAGGAGAGCTTGTGGCATTTATTTTATATTTAGTGCAAATTGTTATGCCAATGAGTCAGCTATCTATGTTCTTTACACAATTTCAAAAGGCAATTGGTGCAACAGAACGTATTAATACAATTTTAGAGTATGAGGTTGAAAATCATACAGAGGGCACTAATGTGACAAATGCAAAACAATCAATTTTGATTGAAAATGTAGATTTTGAGTATAACGAAGGTGAGAAAGTATTACAAAATATTCAGTTTACAATTGAATCAGGAAAAGTGACTGCGATTGTAGGCCCAAGTGGTAGTGGGAAAACGACATTGTTTTCTTTATTAGAACGCTTCTATGAACCAACTAGTGGTGTAATAAAATTAGGTGAAAACCCTATTTCAACATATTCATTACAATCGTGGCGACGTCAAATTGGATATGTTTCACAGGATAGCCCATTAATTGATGGAACGATTCGAGATAACATTTGTTATGGAGTTGAAGAAAAGATAAGTGATGAGGAAATAGAACGAGTATCGGCGATGGCTTATGTTGATGCATTTATTCATGATTTACCGAAAGGGTTCGATACAGAAGTTGGCGAACGTGGTGTGAAATTATCTGGGGGACAAAGACAACGAATTGCGATTGCTCGTGCATTACTCCGAAATCCGCAAATCTTAATGTTAGATGAAGCGACTTCTAGTCTTGATAGTAAATCGGAATCTGTTGTTCAAAAAGCTTTAAATAATTTAATGAAGGGCAGAACAACTTTAGTGATTGCACACAGACTTTCTACAGTTGTAGATGCAGAGAAAATTATTTTTATTGAGAAAGGGAAACTTACGGGAAGTGGTTCGCATGATGAATTGTTACGTTCTCATGATATGTACCGGGAATTTGCAACACAGCAACTGAAAATTAAAGAGGGAGCACTATAAAAAGCGATTGTAGTATTGGATTTTGAAGCAGTGGATAGTTTCTTTAACTTCACTGCTTATTCATTATAATGAATGATAGGGTAATAGAGGAGTGGAAGACAAATAAAAATGTCATTCACTCTTCTATTTATAGGTTACCTTTAAGTAACCTACGCACATCAAAGTGCATAATTGCATTTCGGATTAGATGCAGATAGAATTCATAGTATAAAAAATAACATAGAATGATTGAGGAGTGTTATATTTGGCAGAATTATTACAAGGGAAAAATGCATTAATTACAGGAGCGGGAAGAGGGATTGGTCGTGCAGTAGCAATTGCTTTAGCGAAAGAAGGCGTAAATGTTGGTCTTTTAGCGCGCTCTGAAGAGAACTTAAAAGCAGTTGCGAAAGAAGTGGAAGCTGAAGGCGTGAAAGCTGTTATTGCTACTGCTGATGTATCTTCATATGAAGAAGTTACGACTGCTATTGAAACATTAAAAAGTGGATTAGGTTCTATTGATATTTTAATTAATAATGCGGGTATTTCTAAGTTCGGAAAATTTTTAGAACTAGATGTTGCTGATTGGGAAAAAATTATACAAGTCAACTTAATGGGTGTATACTATGCAACTCGTGCAGCGTTGCCAAGTATGATTGAACAACAGTCGGGTGACATCATTAATATCTCATCTACAGCAGGACAAAAAGGTGCGCCAGTAACGAGTGCATACAGTGCTTCTAAATTTGGTGTTCTTGGTTTAACAGAATCATTAGCGATGGAAGTACGTAAACACAATATTCGTGTAACAGCTTTAACGCCAAGTACAGTTGCAACAGATATGGCAGTAGACTTAGGATTAACAGACGGTAATCCAGATAAAGTTATGCAAGCAGAAGATATTGCAGAGTTTATCGTGGCGCAGCTTAAATTAAATAAACGTACATTTATTAAATCTGCTGGGCTTTGGTCTACTAATCCGTAAGATGTTATAAATAAAAAAAGATTTAGCTTAGGGCTAAATCTTTTTTTATTTGTTTTTTATTCTGAATTTTCACTTATAATAAATTTGAAGGGGATGGTGTTGACATGTATCATTTTGATAAATGGAAGGCTGTTGATAATTACATTACGGACATGCTTGTGCCAACTGATCTGATTCTGGAAGAGGTACTTCCGTATAGTTATAAGAAAGATGTGGACTTTACAATAAAGTTGTAGACTAATCCAATTTGGTTATGAAACATATGATAAAAAGCATGACAGCTTATGTCATGCTTTTTTGTTTTATAATTAATAGAGTTAGTATAGTCATATGGACACAACTTAGTTAAGTCCTTACAAGGGGTTTTAAGGAGGAAGTGTACATATGACAAACAAGAAATTTAATGAAGAGTTTAAAAAAATGGTTGTTGAATTATATTGTTCGGGACAATCTGTAAAACAATTGAGCAGTGAGTATGGCGTATCAGAAGTAACCATTTATAAATGGATTAAAATATATTCTCCTATCACATCAGTTGATAAAGATGAACTGACGCTAGAAGATCTAAAACGAATGAAAAAAGAAACGCTTCGTCTAAAAGAAGAGAATGAAATCTTAAAAAAAGGCTATGGCCATATTCGCGAGAAAATAAAAGATACAGAATTACACCAATTTATTGATTGTCAAATAGAAACGCAATCTGTTCATATGATGTGCCAAACTTTTGGGATAGCAAGAAGTTCTTACTACCAATCTCAGCATAAAACAGAGTCAAAGCGTAGTCGTGAAAATAAAGAATTAACCAAAAAAATTATACAAATTCATCAAGACAGTGGAGAGCGTTACGGTGCGCCAAAGATTCATCAAATACTACTAGAACAAGGGTTACAAGTAAGCATAAAGCGTGTGCAACGGCTCATGAAAAAAGAAGATATTCTTTCCGTTATCTTAAAAAAATACAAACCACATTTATCAAAATCAACTATAGAGGAACGTACAAATCTATTGGAACAGGACTTCTCTACCATGACAATAAATGAAAAATGGGTAGCGGAGATTACTTACATTCACACGCAAAAAGATGGTTGGTGTTACCTTGCATCTGTCATGGATTTGTATTCTAAAAAAATTGTTGGATATTCATTTTCACGAAATATGACAACGAATCTTGTGGTAAAAGCGTTAGTGAGCGCTTACTATACACAGAAATCACCAAAAGGGCTCATTCTACATACTGACTTAGGAACACAATATACAAGTCAGGAATTTCAAATCTTACCCGCGAATTATAAAATAAAGCCGTCTTTCAGTAAGAAAGGCTACCCGTATGATAACGCTTGTATCGAGTCATTTCATGCCATTTTAAAGAAAGAAGAAGTATATCGTACAAAATATGTCACATTTGGACAAGCAAACTTAGCATTATTTGAATACATCGAGGGATGGTATAACCGCAGGAGGATTCATAGTAGCTTTGGTTATAAAACTCCCCACCCCAAGTAATAGAAGATCTAGCCCAAAAAGTAGCTTAGATTTAATTTCTTTGTGTCCAAAATATTGACTCGAATCCAGTTTATTCAATAAAGAATGACTTTCACATAGTAGGAATCATAACTTTTCCTAAAATACAGGTTTATACTTCCCTTTAATATAATCGTTACAAGTGTGTAGAGATAATAAAATTGTTTAATTTTATTCTTAGAAATACAATAACCATCTATCAATCACTTTGGCAGATGGTTATTAAAGATGTTTAAAAAACACAGTTTTTTTTCAATTCTATGATGTTTAGGAATAATAAAGTTGTTTAATTCCAGAAATTAAATTCCAAAGTGAATCATATATTTATTCTCTTCTTTTGCTTGAATAATTTTTTTAGCTAATTCGTTAAGATCAACAGATTGCCTCATATCTTTGTAAGATATAACCACATCTAAGAATTGAGATAATGATTCAGGTGGAATAATTGTAATACTCGAATACGCTAAACCGTATTCAGGGCGTTTTAACGAATGAAAATACGTTTTCATTGTCGATAAGGGTTTAAGCAAATTTTCGATGATATGATCATCTACAGAAATACAGTTATGTTCATCTGGAGTGTAACTCTCGTAAGTTTTTTGATAATTGATGTCATTAATTACGCCAAATTCGTGATTTAAAGCCATAAATTCAACTCCCCTTTTGATAATTTTCCTATCCTTTTCTTAACTATTGTAGCTTTGGACTAAAGTTTGATTAAAACCCTCTTACAAATCCACATTCTGTGTTACACAAAAAGACTCCATTTTGAAAAAAGATTGATCAAAATAGAGTCTTTTTGTGGCTGGATGTTCAATTTTTATAAAAAAGTCTGATCAAAACACATTTAGAATTCTTTAATTGAAAAGATATAGCATCGCATCTTTCTTATAAACATCATGACTTTATTTCATATCCATACCTTCTACGTAAAAAAACTATTTAATTATTATGCATTTCTACGTTTAATAAATAACATAGTTCCAAGGATTAGTAACAAAAGACCAGCACCCACTGAGAGCCACATATAGGACATATTTCCACCTGTGGCTGGTAATGTTCCTGCTTTTGATGTTTTTTCTGTTTTAGGTTGCTCTGTTTTAGGTTGCTCTGGCTGTGATTTTTCTGTTTTTTTCTCTTTGAACCTCACTGTATGACCCATATCTTCAATGTCAACGTTAATTCCCACTAAGATTCCATCTTGATATAGTTCTTCAAACACTACTACTTCTTTACCTTGTAGTTCAGAAGCATTAAATGTGAAGTCAAGTGTGATAGAACCATTTTTCTCTTTTGCAGTAAACTTAGATTCTGCTGTTACTTCTTTACCATCAACTAGTAACGGTTTGTGTGTTGCTTTATCCATTAGTTTACTTTTTACCACGTATTCTTTACCTACGATTAAGTCAGTGTATTCAACTTTATCTTGGATAGTTACAGATTTTGTAGCGTCTAACTCTTTAGAGCCATCAGCTTTGTTAGTAGCAGTTGTTTTAATTACAGGTTCTACGAATCGAACTGTATGACCCATATCTTCAATGTCAACGTTAATTCCCACTAAGATTCCATCTTGATATAGTTCTTCAAACACTACTACTTCTGTTCCTTGTAATTCAGCACCAACGAAAGGAAAGTCTAATGTTACAAAACCATTCTTTTCTTTTGCAGTAAACTTAGTCTCAGCTTTTACTTCTTTACCAGCAATTAATAATGGTTCTTTAGTAACTTTGTTCATTAGTTTACTTTTTACCACGTATTCTTTACCTACGATTAAGTCAGTGTATTCAACTTTGTCTTGGATAGTGATATCCTCTTTTGAATGAATCTCTTTAGAGCCATCAGCTTTGTTAGTAGCAGTTGTTTTAATTACAGGTTCTACGAATCGAACTGTATGATCCATATCGTCAAGGGACATGTTAATTCCCACTAATTCACCATCTTGATATAGTTCTTCAAACACAACTACGTTCATTCCTTGTAATTCAGCACCAACGAAAGGAATGTCTAATGTTACAAACCCATTCTTTTCTTTTGCAGTAAACTTAGTCTCAGCTGTTACTTCTTTCCCCTCAATTATTAATGGTTTTTTAGTAGCTTTGCTCATTAGTTTACTTTTTACTACGTATTCTTTGCCTACGATTAGGTCAGTGTATTCGACTTTATCTTGGATGGTGATATCCATTTTTGAATGAATCTCTTTTCCACCATCGGCTTTGTTAGTAGCAGTTGTTTTAATTAAAGGTTCCACGAATCGAACTGTATGTCCTACATCGTTAATGTCAGTGTTATTTGCCACTAAGACACCATTTTGATATAGTTCTTCAAACACAACAACGTTCATTCCTTGTAATTCAGCACCAACGAAAGGAATGTCTAATGTTACAAACCCACTCTTTTCTTTTGCAGTAAACTTAGTCTCAGCTGTTACTTCTTTCCCCTCAATTATTAATGGTTCTTTAGTAGCTTTGCTCATTAGTTTAGCTTTTAAAGTGTACTCTTTACCAACAACTAAGTTAGTATATTCTACCTTGTCTTGGATAGTGATATCCGCTTTTGAATGAATCTCTTTTCCACCATCAGTTTTGTTAGTAGCAGTTGTTTTGATTGATGGAATCTTTTCGTTTGCTATAACCTCTGCGTTAGCCTTCGGTAACATTAAGTTAAAGAAAAGAGACACTACAGAGAGTAAAGCTAGAATCCTAATTACATATTTTTCCCCCATATTTCCAACCTCCTGCTTGATTTAGATTACAAATATTTTAATATCTAAAATATTTGTAATGAACTACAGTTCCATTATAAAACAAAAAATTACATACTTTAACATTTTATTTAGTCTTTTTAAATTTAAATTATAGGGATTTATCAATAACCTGTTGTGACATGAAGCATATCAAATATTTGATGGTTGTTGGTTTGAAATAAAGTTTAATCCAAATTACAAAGACTTTATTTTGAAAAAATCCCATTCAAAATAAAGTCTTTTCGGAATATTTAGTAACTTATTTTTATAAGAAAGTTTAATCAAAACACATTTAGAATTCTTTAATTGAAAAGATATAGCATCGCATCCTTTTTATAAACGTCGCACCTTTCTTCAAAACTTCGCATCTTTCTTATAAACATCGTGACTTTATTTCATATCCATATCTATACGAATGTCGAAATATTCTTATTTTCATTATACCGAGAATCATTAAAATATGACGTGGGTTCTGATTATTATTCCATTTTTTTAAACAATATTATTTAGTGATAATAGACTTTATTGTAAATAAAACAACTCTATTATCACTAAATAAAAAGCAAGAGTTTACGAACATCTCGCATTTTCGTGTGATAAGCCCTTTGTATTGTAAAAAACGTATATTCAAATATTAATTGCGATTATAAGGTAACTACTGTTAAACTATAATTACAATGGAGGTGTTTAGATTGAACAAAATGTCTTTGGGTCTTACTTTTGTTTCAGTAGGTATTATATTCTTACTGTTATCATTTACAGTATCGTTACCAACTGTATTATGGGCAGTTTCACTTGGAACAAGCATTGTACTGAATTTCACAGGTACTGCAATTTTAATGCAGTTTATCAAAACAACAAAAGAGAGTATATGATTAAAGTACGTAACCTAATAATTGAGGTCACGTACTTCTTCACTATAAAAATCAGCACCATTATTTAACATAGCCTTAGATAAAAATAGTTCATTGTTATTGATCGTCCAAACCAATGGGATAAAGCATCACATCTTTTTTAGAAACGTCGCAACTTTTTTCAAAACTTCGCGTCTTTTTTTTAACATCGTGACTCTATTTTAAATTCACAGTATGAACAAGTAGTACATGACTATCTTGTAATTAACGGTAAAATGAAGTATGAAACATTGTCTGATTAGTTTAGAACTATCTTGTAATAATAAAAAAGAATGCCCATTTGTAATGGGCATTTATATTAATTTTAGTCCGCAACCTTCTTGTAATCAAACAACTTCAAGTGAATGCTGAAGCTGAGTTGCCGGCGCACGATGTTTCAGCAACTCAAGGAAAGTTCTTGCAATTACTTGTACAAATTCAAGGAGCTCGTAATATTTTAGAAATTAGTACTTTGGGTGGATATAGTACAATATGGCTTGCAAGGGCATTACCAACAGGTGGTCGTCTCATTACGCTTGAAGCAAGTGAAAAGCACGCTGCAATTGCTCGTGCTAATATTGAAAGAGCTAAATTGAGTGATGTGGCTCATGTGCGAATAGGAATGGCAATAGACTCGTTACAGCAAATAGCTACGGAAGGTTATGAGCCATTTGATCTTATTTTCATTGATGCGGATAAACAAAACAATCCAGTGTATTTTGAGTGGGCTCTTAAACTCTCAAAGTCAGGCAGTTTAATTATTGGCGATAATGTAGTGCGCGAAGGAGAAGTAATTGATGCTTCTAGTGATGACCCACGTGTGCTGGGAATACGTCGTTTCTATGAATTAATTGCTAGTGAACCGCGTGTCACTGCTACAGCGATTCAAACAGTAGGGAGTAAGGGATATGATGAATTTGTAATTGCGCGTATAATAAAGGAAACGGAAAAATAGAAGGGGAGCTCTGACAAAGAGGTGAGTTTGTGAGTAATTTAGAACAAATAGATTATTTATTAAATTATTTTATTAAGAATACACCTACATTAAGTAATGGGAAAGATATGATAGAAGCAAATGTGGCAAGTATTAAAAATGTCTTTAATTTTGATAGTTATAAAGCTGCACTTGAAATTAGTTATAATCAATTTGAGGAATGGTTAAATGAATTGCTGGATAAAGAAAAGCCACAAGAGGATATAGTAGCCTTTAATTTCGGACTGTATGAGACTGAAAATAGCATTCAATTATATATTTCCGGCTCAAATGAATGGCACAGCGATGATGAAGGCTGGGCAAGTAATAATGATTATTTTCCAGAGGACACATCTCCAAGTATAACGCTTTATGAAAATTTATATAGAGTGTTAGAGAACAACCTCGTATTAGGAACATTTTTAACGATTGCTTCAACTATTATGTTTGTGAATACATATGTACTAAATAATCCAGGGAAATTTGCTAAGGATGTTGCACTTGCAACAGGATTTGATGATGGAGATTTATACAACTTTAACAAGGTGAAGTAAAGAAGAACATTTATGATAATTATCAACAGCAACCTTTAAAAGAGCTGAATTAAAAGGTATGAAGAATTAGGAGGAGAAAAAATGAAGAAAATGTTTGATATGTTATAACGTGTATGTAAGACAGAGAATTCTTCTCGTGCTCCTCCAAATTGAATAGAGTACAGTGGATTAATAAAATTTGGAGGTTATAAAAAGATGAGAAGCGAAAAAGAAATGATGGATTTCATATTAAATACAGCGAGAGAAGATGGACGTATTCGTGTAGTTATTATGAATGGATCTCGTGTGAATCCAAATGTGAAGAAAGATTGCTTTCAAGATTACGATATTATATATGTTGTGAAAGATATACAGTCATTCACATCTGATCATAGCTGGATCGATAGATTTGGAGAAAGAATGATTGTGCAAATGCCAGAAGAAGGTACTTTAGTTCCACCCGCAGAGGATGGCAGGTTTCCGTATTTGATGCAGTTTATAGACGGGAACCGAATCGATTTGACTTTAGTTCCAGTAGAATTAGTAAATGAGCTTCTTGATAGAGATAGCCTAAGTGTACTTCTTCTAGATAAAGATGGATGTATTGAGCCGTTTCCACCAGCAAGTGATTCAGATTATCTTATAAAAAGACCAAGTGAAAATGAATTTGCGGATTGCTGTAATGAGTTTTGGTGGTGTAGCACGAATGTCGCAAAGGGATTGTGGAGAGAAGAGTTATCCTATGTGAAAGGGATGCTTGAAGGTCCCGTGAGAAATATGCTGATACAAATGCTAGAATGGCATATTGGGATGAAAACAAATTTTACAGTAAGCGCAGGAAAGTTTGGGAAGTTTTTTGAACAATATCTTGAGAATAACATATGGAAACAATATATGGATACATTCTCAAATGCAGACTATGAAAAGATTTGGAATTCCGTCTTTGTAATGGGAGATTTATTTAGGGAAATTGCAATCGGAATTGCTAGCTATTGTGGTTACGAATATCCACAGGGTGATGATGATAGAGTGACAAGTTATTTAAAGCATGTGAAGTCTTTACCGCAAGATAGTAAAACTATTTATTAAGTTTTTTAGATAGGAAGGAATGAGATCGTTCCAATGATGGAGCGGTCTTATTTTGGTTTGTAAATATGTATCTTTCTAACAAAATTTGAATGAACGGCATATAAAATGTAAGGGAGGTTTTTATTATGTATTATTTTTATCCATCAGAAATGCTTATTCCTTTTCAATGGACTCCAGAACGTAATAGCCCTTTCTATAATGTGTATTCTTATGTGCCGCATTCAAATGTACTTTATTATCAAAATCCTTCTCATTTGAATCTTGAATTGGTAAATATCGGTATGGAGAATGAGGTTCAAGGTGCTGAAGAAGAGAGGGGTTCTTGGACTCCGTTTTCGTGGGTTGAAAAATATGCTTATGCATTTTCAGGTCCCTATAATAAAGCTGAAGTTGCTCTTACATTTGATGATGGGCCAGACCCTGTATTTACCCCGCAAATATTAGATAAGTTAAAAAGTTATGGTGTGAAAGGTACTTTTTTTCTTCTAGGTGAAAATGCAGAAAGGTATCCTAATGTAGTAAAACGAATTGCGGATGAGGGACATATTATCGGGAATCATACGTACAATCACCCCAATTTAGCTAAAGTGAGTGATGAAGAATACCGAAATCAAATTGTAAAAACAGAAGAGATATTGAAGAAATTGGTGGGATATGCGCCAAAGTTTATACGGCCACCTTATGGTGAAATACGTGAAAAACAGCTGGGATGGGCTACAGAGCAAAACTTTATGATTGTGCAGTGGAGTGTAGATACAGTTGACTGGAAAGGTGTAAGTGCAGAAAAGATTACAAATACTGTATTAGGTAATGCGTTTCCAGGAAGTGTTGTATTACAACATTCGACGCCAGGAGCGAACTTGCAGGGATCCGTAGATTCATTAGATCGAATTATTCCTGAACTGAAAGCGAAAGGATCACGATTTGTGACGCTTCCTAGCATGTTTCAAACGTCGAAACAGAGAAAGTAAATATAAAACAATAAGTTTGAGCTATGAATATAAAATACTGTATTCAGCTTATACATCATTTAAGCAAGAGTGGTGTATTTTTTGTTATGGAAAATATAGATTTGTAATTACTTTTTGTTGTATTATAAAGGGGTAAACTGGAAAAGTTTAGGGAGATGTGAGGTGATAAGATGATATATGTACTTATAAATATAGGAATGAGCATATTAATCGGTATTATATTTATACTAGCTGCACTCATATTGCAAAAAAATCCACCAACAGATATAAACGCAGTATACGGATATCGAACAAAGCGATCAATGAAAAATAAAGATTTATGGGATGTTGGAAATCAATATAGTGCGGAAGTGATGAAACAAAATGGACTTTTAATGATATTAATAGGAAGTTTAATAGGGATGCTATTTAGGTATCCGCATACAATGATTGCTATTTTAGGTCTTATGATCGTATTAATCATTTGCTTATTTATACGGGTGGAGAATAGATTAAAAGCGCTGGAGAAATAATGGGAATATTCCGTATATCTTGTTATTAAAAAATACTGACTCCCATGCTATATAAGCTAGGAGTCAATCAGAATTCATAAATTATTGTTATTTAATATGTCTCGACTTTTTTCTATGACAAATTCATAATATTCAAGTTCATATGGATAGATATCTGCAAATGTTATTGTAATAGGTTCAGCATTTTTGTTTGAAATGGAAATTCCTGTTGCAGATGTGACTTCTCTTTTTAAAAGCTGTAAAAAAGAAGTCGCAGTTATTTTCATTACATCTTCTACTTCATCACCTGGTGCGAACGGAAGTGATTTTGTAACAGCGTGAAAATACATATGACACATTTCACGGTCAATGAAGTGCGGAATTTCATGATTGATTTTAAAAATGCCTTTGTATTCTAAGTCAGTAGCTTGAAAGGATAAGCCTAATTCCTCTTCTATTTCACGAAGACCACCTATTCGTACATCTTCATTATGCATAATATGTCCAGCAGATGTAATATCCCATTTTCCTGGGAAATCTTTCTTATTTTTAGCTCGTAATTGGAAGTATAAAGAAATGTCTTCGTTTTCTCTTTCCACAAACCAGCAATGGAATGTTTCGTGCCAATCACCGTCACGATGTACGTCATCACGTAGTTTTTTTCCAATGTTGTTTCCTGCTGGATCAAATATCGTTAACCATTCTGTCATTTATATTCCCCTTTCTGTATAGTTTAGTATACAATAATTATATGTAATTTTGGAAAAAAAGAAAAATAAGGAGTGTATATTGAATGGGATTGGGGGAAACAAAAATAAATTCTTTCATTTCAACGGAAGAAGAATTACGTCATATTTTAGGGTATCCAAGTGAGCGTGCGGTAAAGAAAGTGATTCCATCACTTGATCATCATTGTTGTGATTTTCTATCTAAATCTCCATTTCTTGTAATATCCACTTCAGATAAGTTTGGACATTGTGATGCTTCGCCAAGAGGAGATGCACCTGGATTTGTATATGTTTTAAATGAACATCAAATTGTAATTCCAGAAAGACCGGGGAATCGGCGAGTGGATTCTATTCTTAATATTTTATCTAATCCAAAGGTGGGTCTTATTTTTTTCATTCCAGGGCTTGGAGAGTCATTACGAATAAATGGGCGTGCAGCTATTACAAACGATGAAGAGATTTTAGAAAAGATGCAGGTAAATGGACGCAATCCACTCCTTGGAATTGTTGTAGAAATAGAAGAGTGTTTCATTCATTGTGCTAAGGCATTTATACGTTCTGAATTATGGAATCCAGATTCTTGGTTAGAAAAAGAAGTATTACCATCAGCGGCAAAAATGCTGGTTGATCATGCTAAAGTGAACGCAAATGAAGAAGAAGTTGCACGCTCATTAGAAGAAAGTTATACAAAAAGGTTGTATTGAAAAATCGCATAGTATATCGTTGGATAAAGTATGTAAATATAATTAATGTAAAGGCATTTTTTTCAAGGATATTCAGTATGGCTTGAGCGCCAGAATATATTTCTATAGGTTATTATCATGTAATATACACTTTTTTATGGGGAATCTTTTAATAGGTTCATTCATTGCCGGAATTATTATTTTAAGATATAAAGTAAAGCTATAATTATGTTATATAGTAAAGAATGTATAAATAGTAAAATGAATGTTTTTTCAAAAATGAGCTTGCTTTTTTGAATTGTCGTAATTATAATAATTTAACAAATAGACATGAACGAAAAGTAACGATAAGGACACGAGATTATTTTTACGGTTTGCAGAGAGGGAGGCCATAGGCTGCGAGCTTCCTAACACGGAAAATAATCTTACCACCTTTGAACTCTGGTAGTGAACGAGAAATCTAGTAATTATTGGCGGCCTCAGCCGTTATCTGAACTTGAGCAATTCAAAATGAATGTATATTTGGATTGGAACAAGGGTGGAACCACGAAAACACACTCGTCCCTTTTTAGGGATGAGTGTGTTTTTTTATAAAATTTAATGCTGAATTGAAAGGAGGTGCAGTTGAATGAAAAAATTGATCCGAACGAGAATCACCATTGACTGCGTAAATGGGGAGAAGTTAATCATCAAGTATTTTGAAAAATAGGAGGAGATTTAAAAATGAGAAATGTAGTACACGTTGGAGTGTTAGGACTTGGAACTGTAGGGAGCGGTGTCGTTCATATTTTGGAAGATCACAAGGAGAAAATCAGTCTTGATACAGGGTATGAAGTAAAGGTAAAAGCGGTGGCAGTACGTGATGTGGAAAAAGAACGTGATGTTTCAATGGATGGAATTAAGATAACAAGTGATGCAAATGAAATTTTAGAAGACCCTAACATTGACATCGTAGTAGAGGTAATGGGGGGAATTCAAGAAGCAAAACAGTCTATTGAAAGGGCGTTACGTAATAAAAAACATGTTGTAACTGCAAATAAAGATTTAATGGCCGTATACGGCAATGAATTATTAAAATTAGCAAATGAAAATGGCTGTCAGTTATATTATGAAGCAAGTGTAGCTGGAGGAATTCCAATTTTAAGAGGATTAGTAGACGGCTTAGCTTCTGATCATATTGAAAAGATTATGGGAATTGTAAATGGCACAACAAATTATATATTAACAAAAATGAGTCAAAATGGTTGGTCATATGAGCAGGCATTGCAAGAAGCACAAAAATTAGGCTTTGCAGAATCAGACCCGTCAGCAGATGTAGATGGACTAGATGCTGCGCGAAAGGTGGCTATTCTTGCAAACTTAGGATTTTCAGTGAATGTTTCTTTAGATGATGTACATGTTCGAGGTATTCGAAATGTAGAGAAAGAAGATTTAGAAATGGCTAGGAAACTAGGTTTTACTATGAAACTGGTTGGGAAAGCAGAGAAGCAAGGTTCAGCTATTAACTTAAGTGTAGCGCCTACTTTATTACCGAGCCATCATCCACTATCTAATGTGAATAACGAATTTAACGCTGTATATGTACACGGTCATGCGGTTGGGGAAGTTATGTTTTATGGGCCAGGAGCTGGAAAATTACCAACAGGATCTGCTGTAGTGAGTGATATTATTTCAATCGTTAAAAATATGAATCAAGTAATGAAAAGTCAAGATGTGTTAAAAGAGTCAGTGCCTTATAAATTAAAACAGGATGAAGAAATTGTTTCGAAATACTTTTTACGTATTTTATTACGAGATGAACCAGGAATGTTTCAGAAAATCACAGAATGTTTCGTCAATGAATTGATTAGTTTAGAAGAGATTATGCAACTTCCATTTAATCAAGAGCTTGCGGAAATTGTAATTGTGACGCATCAAACTTCAAAATATCAGTTTGAAAAAGTTTTAGCATTAATAGATGGTGTAGCGAATGAAATAAAAAGTTATTACGCTATTGAGGAGGAGAAACAATATGTATAAAGGATTATTAAAGCAATATGCTTCTTATTTACCGGTGAATGATCATACACCAGATGTAAGCTTGATGGAAGGAAATACACCACTCATTCCACTACTGAATATTTCTAAAGAATTAGGGATTCATTTATATGGAAAATATGAAGGTGCTAATCCAACAGGATCTTTTAAAGACAGGGGAATGGTGATGGCGGTTGCGAAAGCAAAAGAAGAAGGATCACAGGCAATTATTTGTGCTTCAACAGGTAATACATCAGCATCGGCAGCAGCATATGCTGCTCGCCTTGGGATGAAGTGTATTATTGTTATACCTGAAGGGAAAATTGCTCAGGGAAAGTTAGCACAAGCAATCGCATACGGAGCGGAGATTATTTCAATAGAAGGAAACTTTGATGATGCGCTTCAAGCTGTACGCCAAATCGCAGCAGAAGAACCGATTACATTAGTAAACTCGGTGAATCCATATCGAATTGAAGGTCAAAAAACAGCTGCGTTTGAAATTTGTGATCAGTTGCAAAAAGCGCCAGATGTTCTTGCTATTCCAGTTGGAAATGCAGGGAATATTACAGCATATTGGAAAGGTTTCTGTGAGTATGAAAAAGAAAAGGGATTTAAAAAACCAAGAATTCATGGTTTTGAAGCAGAAGGAGCAGCTGCAATTGTTAAAGGGCATGTTATTGATTCACCAGAAACAGTTGCAACTGCGATTCGCATTGGGAATCCAGCAAGTTGGTCCTATGCTGTAGAAGCGGCGGAACAATCAAATGGTGAAATTGATATGGTATCAGATGAAGAAATTTTAAATGCGTATCAGTTGTTAGCGAAAACAGAGGGAGTTTTTGCAGAGCCAGGGTCAAATGCTTCCTTAGCAGGTGTAATCAAACATGTTCAAGCTGGAAAAATCCATAAGGGAGAGACAGTTGTCGCTGTATTAACAGGAAATGGTTTGAAAGATCCTGATATTGCAATTTCCTCTAACCACTTAGAGATTGCAAGTGTTTCAAACGATATGGAAAAAATTAAAGAACATATTAAAGGAGTGATTGTTTCGTGATTCCATTTAAAATTTGTGTTCCAGCTAGTACAGCAAATTTGGGACCTGGTTTTGATTCTGTAGGAATGGCATTATCACTGTATTTAGAAATGACTGTTAGGGAAAGGTCCACACATTGGCATGTTCTTCATTCCTTTGATTCGTCTATTCCAAATGATGAAAGAAATTTAATCATAAGTACAGCACGCAAGGTATGCCCGTCTTTAGATCCCCATATAATAGAAGTTACTAGTAATATCCCGCTTACAAGAGGATTAGGGAGCAGTGCCTCAGCGATTGTAGCAGGAATAGAACTTGCTAATCAACTTGGAGAATTACATTTAACAACGGATGAAAAAGTACACCTTGCTACAAGCTTTGAGGGGCATCCTGATAATGTAGCAGCTTCTATTTTAGGTGGCACAGTCATCGGGGCAATGGATGGAAATTATGTATCTGTTGTAAGGATAGAGAGTAAAGAACTGGGAGTCATCTCACTTATTCCAAATGAGGAATTAGATACAAATAAAAGTCGATCTGTATTACCCAAAACATTGCCATTTCATGATGCTGTGCGTGCAAGTGCAATAAGTAACGTGTTAGTAGGAGCATTATGTCAAAAAAAGTGGAATGTTGTTGGTGAAATGATGGAAAGAGATCGATTTCATGAACCATATCGTTCGCAGCTTGTTCCACTCTTGTCTTCGATTCGTGAGTATGCAAAAAAGTTTGGAGCATACGGAACAGCACTTAGTGGCGCAGGACCTTCTGTTTTTATTTTAACTCCATATGAAAAACGTCGGGAAATTGCTGAACAGTTAGGGAAAGTATTTCCGGTATTTAAGGTTTGTGAACTGGATATTGATCATGAGGGAGTAGTTGTCAAAAGTGAAGCGGATATTTGTATAGAAAAATTGTAACATGTATCAGAAAGTCTAGAATTTCTTGGGGCTTATATTGTGTATGGCGCAAATTGCTTGTGATTATAGATATCATATTAATAGATAAAAAATGACTACAGCACGTGTACAAAAGTGCTGTAGTCATTTTTAGGTTAAGGATTTGTTGAGTATGTAGTAGTAAAAATAAATTATACGGTTTTCAACTGTACGTGACTGATAATGATGCGATGAATATTGCGAAATTGTATCAGAACAATATTGTAGAGAAGGGTGAATTTAAAACATTACAAGAGAAAGCAAAACAAGTGCCAGTCAAAGAAGAATATAAGCAAGTATATTTAAATTCTGTGTATTCAATCCCTTTATATAAATTCGTGTACAACGATTCTGTAATTACAACACATCATCGGGAATGGGGGAGTATGAAGGTAAAAGATGAGGTCGGAGTATTACTGCCCGTTAATGCGGGATAAAATTACGCATCATTTGAAAACATGGGAATCATTTCATAAGAAAGCAGTGACAGAAGAGATGACGAATTTTGCATATCTTTCAAAAGATAAACTTGTGCAAACAGAAGATACAAAAGTACCAGCAAAATCAGCTGTTATTTTTGAAGAAGGAAAGAAAATGATTTACAAACCAAAAATGACCGAAAAGTAAAAATATTATTTAGAAAGATTCTGTTAGTTATGAAATGAAAGTACTAACTGGCGGTCTTTTGTACGAGTATTGAAAAACGAAATTGTAAATTTTTTGAAAATGTTATTTGGCGTCTTGTTAAAATAAAATCCGAGAGTATAATGTGAAATGAAATACATATTGATTTTACTTCTTTAAAATGAAACCTTACAAAAATGTAAGGTGAATGAAATGAAATTCAATATGAAGATTAATAAACATGAAGTATACTAGGATAAGAGAAAGAGAGGAGAATAGACATGAGTTCTGAATTAGAACAAAATACAAGAAGTAAAAAGAAACGTTCTAAAAGAAAATCTGTGAAATGGTTCATTTTGATTCCATTTTTACTACTCATTTTTGGTGGAGTAGGATATGGTTCGTTTTTATATAATAAAGCAAAAGCGGTTGTCAGTGATGCATATGCACAAATTGAAAAATCGACTAAGCGCGATAAAGAGGTTGAGCCATTAAAAGATAACATTTCTGTTTTAATCATGGGTGTTGATGGAAGTGATATTCGAAAAGGACAATACGGAGAAGCTGTTCGTACGGATGCACTACTATTGGCAACAATTAATAAAGATGATAAATCAGTAAAATTAGTAAGTATTCCACGTGATTCCCGCGTATATATTCCATCAAAAAAGAAAATGGATAAAATTACGCATGCACATGTATTTGGTGGAGTTGAAAGTACAAGGGATACAGTAGAGAAATTTTTAAATGTTCCAGTTGACTATTATGTGAAATTTAACTTTGATTCCTTCGTAAAAATTGTAGATTCACTTGGCGGTATTGATGTGGATGTTCCAGTTGCATTTACAGAACAAGATAGTAAAGATCAAGCAGGTATGATTCACTTAGAAAAAGGTTATCAACATTTAAATGGAGAGCAGGCTCTAGCATTGGCGAGAACACGTAAAATTGATAGTGATGCAATGCGTGGTCAAAGACAACAACTCGTTATTGAAGCGATTGCGAAAAAAGCAATGTCTGTCCAATCAATTAGTAAATTAGGTTCCCTTTTGGATGCTATTGATAGCAATATGAAAACGAACTTAACATTTGATGATATGCTGTCTATTGCAAGAAATATGACAGGAAATGATTTGCAAATGGAGAAAATGCAAATAGAAGGTACTGATAAACGTATGGGTGGTATTTATTACTACATTCCAAACGAAAAAAATGTGCAAGACATCTCTAAAAAATTGAATGAACATCTGGGTGTTACGCCAAAAGCAGTACAAAAATAAAAAAGGTTGGCACCTAGCCAATCTTTTTTATTTAAAATATATATATAATGGGAAAAATACCATTGGAGTTATTTTAAAATGTTTACATATATAATAAAATGTATATATAGTTATTTAATGATTAAAGAGTATAATAATTAGGGTAATACTTCCTTTATATAATTTGATAATGTTCATTTTTGAAGGTTAAAAAGAAATTGAATATATATTAATATGAATGGAAGAATTATATAAATTAATAGAAAGAAAGGGATTTCATAGAATGGGAAATGTATTTAATGTAAAAAGCATTATAGTTACAATAGTGGCTATTATTGCGATCGCAGTTGGGTATTTTGTGTTTCAATCAATCACTTCACCGGCTAGGGCAGTGGCAAATCAAGTAAATTCAGTACAACTTGCAAGTGAGCAGTCAAAAGTGGAAATGAATAAAACGGCACCAGCTCAATTTAATGGTCAAGTAAGAAAAGTTGCGTATCTTACATTCGATGATGGACCAGGAAAATATACAGCTGAACTACTAAATATATTAAAACAAAATGATGCGAAAGCAACATTCTTCTTGATTGGTGCAAATGTAAAACAGTTTTCAGATTTAGTAAAGCGTGAGAAAGCAGAAGGTCATTATGTGGGTATGCATAGTATGACACACAATTTCAAGAGGCTATATACAAGTGGCGAGTATGTGAATGAAATGAAAGAAGATCAAGGTTTAATAGCTAATATTATTGGAGAATCTCCAAAATTAACACGTCCTCCATATGGTTCTATGCCTGGTTTAAATGAAGCGCTCCGTAACAAAGTAGTAGAAGGTGATCTTAAAGTTTGGGATTGGACGATTGACTCTTTAGATTGGAGATATAACAAAATGCCAGTCGATGTTGGTTCGGCCAAAATTGCTGAAAATGTAATTGCAAGTGCAAAGAATCCCAAAGAAGTTATTTTATTGCATGATATTCATCCACAATCTGTTGCAGCAGTACCAGCAATTATAAAAGGGTTAAAAGAAAAAGGATATGAATTTGAAGCATATAATGAAGCTGATCACTTCTCATTGAACTTTTGGCATGACAAACGTATGTAACATAGGAGGAAAAGAAGTTGAGTTATAGAAAAGTAGCATTAGTTGGAGTACTATCAGTAGGATTATTATCAGGTTGTTTTGGTGAAAAACCAGAAGAAAATCTATTTGTTGCATTTGAAAATGCAGCTAAACAAGAGAAGTCGTTGTTTGAAGATGCGAAAAAATTAGAGACCCTAGAAAAACAAGGACAAGAATTATATACTCAAGTTTTAAATGAAGGAAAAGAGCATAATGAGGCTGTTGCACAAAAACTAGATCAAGCAGTTTCAAATGTAGAAGAGCGTGAAAAAATATTAAAAAGTGAAAAAGATGCATTAGAGAAAGCACAAAAAGAAACGAAGGCAGTTCAAAGTAATGTAGAGAAAATTAAAGATAAACAAATACAAAAACAAGCCAAAAAAGTAGAAGAAGCTTATAAAAAACGTTACGATGCTTTTCAAAAAATGAATGAAAACTATGTGAAATCAATGGCGATTGAAAAAGAGCTGTATGCAAAGTTAAAAGTAAAAGAAACAAAGTTAAAAGAAATCAGCGAGAAAGTGAACGAGTTAAATAAATTAACGGAAGAAATGCAAAAAGAAAAAGAGAAGTTTAATGGATATACAAAAGAGTATAACGAAGGAAAATTAGCATTCTATAAAGAAGCGAAAATCAAGATTAAGGAACAATAATAAAATATATAAATTCAAATTTAAAAATGATATAAACCTTTTCTTCGTAGCAGTGATTTATATGTCGAAAAATCATACAGTATCTAAATTGAATCATACAGACAAAAAAGCCGAGAGAACATTTAAATTATGATGTTTTTTTCGGCTTTTTTAACTTGTAGAGCAGAAAAGAATGGAAATAAAATTCTAAAAGAGTTATAGTTTTATATTTAAGGGAGAAAATGATGTTTAAGAAAAGAAATGATGAACATCATATAAGTAAGGAGAATGAAAAATGACATATGAATTTTTACTCAAATTAGGTTTAGCGCTCTTTTTAGGTTTATTTATAGGGATTGACAGGCAGTTAAAGAATAAGCCACTTGGTGTGAAAACAAGTATGGTCATTTCTGTAGCAAGTTGTTTAATTACGATAGTTTCGATTGAATCTGTGAATGTTTACTCTTCACCAGGCCATACAAATATGGATCCAATGCGTTTAGCAGCTCAAATTGTGAGTGGCGTCGGCTTTTTAGGAGCTGGAGTTATTTTAAGAAGAAATAATGATGTTATTTCAGGGCTAACAACGGCATCAATGGTTTGGGCAGCATCTGCTTTAGGGATTGCAATTGGGGCAGGTTTTTATATACAAGCAACAGTTGCGATGATTTTAATTATATTAGCTATAAATGTATTGCCTCATCTTGTTAAAATAGCAGGTCCTTATTCTTTAAGACAAAAGGATGTAGCTATTAAAATTATCGTAAATGAGCACCGGGAACTAGATGGTATTTTTAAACAAATTAATAACTTAAACATGCAAGTAAAACGCGTGAAAATTAAAGATATTGATAGTGAATCTCAGCAATTAGAAATGGTTATATTGGCACCTGAAGATTTATATACAACTGAATTATACAGCTCTCTAAAAGAAATTGATCATATTATTTCGGTTGAGGTGGAGAGTAGGTAGTTAGAAAAGTTGAAAAGGTGATATGAGATAAAAAGGATGATGAGATTCATCCTTTTTATTTTAGATTCATTTTTGTTATTCGGCTATTTGCGGACAGTATCATTTTTATTTAAACATTTAGTGAAAGTAAAGAGTTTAGATGAGGAATAATAAGCAGGAGATGAAAAACGATTTTATTGATTCAAGTTGCACTTTATCAAGCCTGATTTGTCGTCTGTTTTTTTCTATTGTAATCGTAGAAGTAAGATGAAGATTTAATGAGGGTTTTAATTTATTTTGTTTATCTATATAGATATCCTGTTTCTTTTTGATACAATGAGGAACAAAAGGGGGAGAAGAAATGGACATAAAAATCAGAAAGGCAACAGAAAAGGATATAAAGGGAATCGTGAAAGTACATGTTGATAGTTGGAAAACAACATATAAAGGAATATTACCTGATAAAATTATAGATAATATAACATATGAGAGTCGGGAAAAACAATGGAAAAGTATTTTTAAACAAGCGGTAGGAAATCAATATAGGTATGTAGCAGAAACGTTAGATAAGAAAATTATAGGATTTATTGACGGTGGGCCCGAAAGAACAGGAAAATATGATTGTGATGGAGAATTATATGCAATTTATCTTTTGGAAGAATACCAAGGATATAAAGTAGGGAAGCGATTATTTCAAACACTTATGTCAGAATTTATAAAAAATGATATTGATTCTGTATTAGTCTGGGTTATATCGAATAACCCTTCAATATGTTTTTATGAAAAGTTTTCTCCAGAGCGAGTTGATACAAAGTTTTTAGAGAGAGTAAATGTTCAAGAAACGGCGTATTGTTGGAGAGATATAAATTACCTTCATAGAGTAATATCAGATTGAAAGAAAGTATAGAAATAATATAATTATGTAAACAACAAATTGGTTTCAAAAGGAGATGTACAAAATACTATGTATGTCTCTTTTTTATGTACGGGATCTATAATCCATTGAGAAATGAGATTGTAATTAAGTTTAAAATTATAGAAAAAATATGACTAAAAAACCAAAAATTTAATTATGATAAAAAAATTCTGAAATATACACTTGAATTGATAATGATAATCAATTAGAATTTTATTTGATAATGATAATCATTTTCTGGTTGTTATTGTGAAAAATAAAAATTTCGATAGCAACATTTTTAAGAGGAGGACAAATATGCAGCATGCGAAACAAATCGCGGAACATGCAACAATGCAAAGCTTTTTAAATTGTTATTTACGTGAGACAGGATGTGGAGAATGGGTTACAGAAGATGAAAATATTAGTAACATCTTTAGTAGTACAAAGGATACCAGTCCTGATTCAACATATTTATGCTGTCGGTTATCGGCACAAAACATTACTTTATATACAGAAGTTATATATAAATCACTAACAGGCCGTCATCTGTTTGGAAAGCACTTCTATTATCAAATTGGAGCAGGTTGTCATGTTGTGAAAGCAGATTATGTAACGGTTATTACATTACTAATAAAGGAAATGTCCATGAATTATGGAGAGGGGACAAACCCAGACGAACTTTTACTTCGAGTTATTCGGAGTTGTCAAAATATTAAGGAGTTTATTGGGAAGCGAGAACAAGACACTGCAAAATTATACGGTTTACATACGACCTTTATAGAGGCAGAGCAATCTTTACTTTTTGGGCATTTAAACCATCCTACACCAAAGAGTAGACAAGGAATACTAAATTGGAAAAGCTCAATGTATTCACCTGAATTACAAGGAGCATGTCAGCTACACTATTTTCGAGCACATAAAAATTTAGTAAGAGAAAAATCAGCTCTTATGGAACAAGCAACAGAAATCATAAAAGAGGAGTTAAGGAAAGACTCGTTTGTGAGTATGGAATTTATTGAACTTTATTGTGAAGAAGATGACTACTCTTTAATTCCAATTCATCCACTTCAGGCGGAATGGTTATTACATCAGCCTTATGTGAAAAGCTGGATAGATCAAGGTGTTCTTGAGTATCTCGGATCAGTTGGAAAACCATATATGGCAACATCTTCGCTCAGAACAATGTATCATCCAGAATCAAATTATATGTTTAAATTTTCTTTTCCTGTGAAGGTCACAAATTCAATGCGTATTAATAAATTGAAAGAGCTTGAAAGTGGGATAGAAGGGAAAAATATACTAAAAACAAAAATCGGAGAAGTACGAGAAAAGTTTCCAGGATTTGATTTTATATGTGATCCTGCCTATATCACGTTAGGAATTGAAGGGCAAGAATCAGGGTTCGAAGTAATCATTCGCGAAAATACTTTTTACGGTGAAAATGCTAATAATGCAACACTCTTAGCTGCGCTTGTTCAAGATGCACTCCCAGGTGAGCGAACGAGATTAGCAAATATTATTTATCATCTTGCGGAAGAGGAAGGGAGAAGTTGTGAAGAGGTAAGTTTAGATTGGTTCAGGAGGTATCTGAACATTTCTCTGAAACCAATGGTATGGATGTATTTAAAATATGGAGTTGCATTAGAGGCACATCAACAAAACAGCGTGATTCATCTGAAAGATGGTTATCCAGTAAAATTTTATTTCCGTGATAATCAAGGGTTTTATTTCTGTAACTCAATGAAACATATTTTAGATGCCGAATTAGCTGGTATTGGTGAAAAGAGTGGTAATTTATATGATGATAGTATTGCAGATGAAAGGTTCCGTTACTATTTAATTTTTAATCATATGTTTGGATTAATAAATGGATTTGGTACAGCGGGTTTAATAGACGAAGAAATTCTCCTTTCCGAATTAAGGATTACACTTGAATCGCTTCTTACGTATAATCGTGAACCATCTACATTTTTAGAAAGGTTATTGAAAGATAAACAATTACCGTGTAAAGCAAATTTATTAACAAGATTTTTTGATGTTGATGAATTAACAAGTCCTCTTGAGCAAGCTATCTATGTCCAAGTTGATAATCCTCTCTTTCAAGAAGAGACAGGAAAGCATGCGGAAAGAGAAAGCGTTGTTCGTGTGTAGATAATTTTGGAATTTAAAGAAATATACAAATGGTATTTTTATTAATTTCTATCATGGAGGAGACTATGAAGGAAGAGTTTTATCATACAAGAGTAATGAAAGCGGTTCAATCAGAGCGTTATATTGCTGTTAGGCGAAGAGTTTTTCGTCAATTAATAGAGTCGTTAATTTACGAGGAAATTATTTCTCCCATTCAGATACAAGGGGAAGAAGATATAATGTTTATAATTTCAGGGTTTGATGAAAGTGGGAACAGTGTCATATATAAATGCTGGGGTCAAGAACGAATGACATTTGGTCGTATTCGCTTAACTGAAAAATCAATTGTAAGAATACAAAATGATAGAGAAGAAGAAGTAACATCCATTGCACAATTTTTAAATGAAGTTTTTAAAAGGGTTCAGATAGATGAAGTGAAATTACGTTCCTTTATTCAGGAGTTAGAACAAACAATCTTTAAAGATACAATCGCTCAATATGAAAGACACGAAACAAAAGAGAAACTTGTAGAGAGTACATACGATGAGCTGGAAAATCATTTAATAGATGGACATCCTTATCACCCAAGCTATAAAGCACGCATTGGCTTTCAGTATCTTGATAATTACCAATATGGTTTCGAATTTAAACAATCGATAAAACTTATTTGGATTGCTGTCCATGATAAACATACTCATGTAGGTACTATGTCTAAAGATGATGTCAATCATATTGTGAGAGAAGAAGTAGGAGAGAGCAAACTGATTGAATTTTGTTCTACTGTTCAAAATATAGGATGCAACCCAAATGATTATACGTTCATGCCTGTTCATCCATGGCAATGGGGAAATTATATCATTCCGAATTATGCTGAACATATACACAATAGGCACATTATTTTTATAGAACAATCCCAAGATGAATATTTTGCACAACAATCGATGCGTACTTTACAAAATGCTACCAATTGTATGAAACCTTATGTGAAGCTTTCTATGAACCTATTAAATACATCAACTGTTCGGATATTAAAGCCACATTCAGTTGTTAGTGCCCCTACTATTTCAAAATGGTTAACAGATTTGGTAAGAGGTGACTCATATTTACGAGATGAGGCACGTGTTGTTTTATTACAAGAATTTGCAGGTGTAACGTATGATCCACCAGGTCAATCTACATATGGTTCATTAGGGTGCATTTGGCGTGAAAGTATTCACACACATTTAGAAGAAGTGGAGGAGGCTATTCCGTTTAATGCATTATATGCAAAAGAGCAAGATGGAACACCTTTCATTGAGCCGTGGCTAAAGCAAAATGGAATTGAAAATTGGCTCCGTGAGCTTATTCAAAAAGCAGTTTTGCCAGTTGTGCACTTATTAGTAGAACATGGTATTGCGCTAGAATCACATGGACAAAATATGATTTTGATTCATAAACAAGGTGTGCCAGTTCGGGTTGCGCTAAAGGATTTTCATGAAGGACTTGAGTTTTATCGTCCATATTTAAAAGATCTAGAAAAATGTCCTGATTTTACAAAAGTACATAATATGTATGCGAATGGACAGCTCAATGAATTTTTTGAAATGGATAGTATGAGATGTCTACAAGAAATGGTATTAGATGCGCTCTTTTTATTCAATTTAGGCGAGCTAGCGTTACTATTTGCGGATGAATATGAATTTAATGAAGAGAGATTTTGGATACTTGTTGTAGAAGAATTAGAGAGCCACTTTACAAGTTCTCAGCACTTATATGAACGCTTTGAAGAGTTACAGTTATATACACCTACATTTCGAGCGGAACAATTAACAAAACGCCGTTTATATAAAGATATTGAATCACTTGTACATGAAGTGCCGAATCCATTATATAACGCACTGCAACTTATAAAAAGTAAGATTGTTATTATGGAGGAGAATTATGTTAATCGTAAACAAACAAGAATATAGTAAAAATGATTTTGAATTAAGACTACAAATGTATGAAAACATGGAACAGTTTCATGATGCGACTGGAAATAGATTTGCCCTTTGTATAACAGATCCGTTTGATATGATTACACTTGTCTTCTTTTTAAAGAAAAAAGGAGCATCTGTATTACTTATTCATGGAGAGACACCGAGAGATACAGCTGTTGAAATAGCAAAAGGTGCAGCATGCTTTGGACTTTTATATAGAGATTCCAAGCATTTTATAAAACTGAATAGTGAAGATCAAATAAAAAATGAACCGTCCTTATTGCAATATAGTTCAGGAACAACTGGTGAACCGAAACTAATTCAAAGATCCTGGAAAGAAATTGAAAGAGAGATAGATGCTTACAATGAAGCATTGCAGTGCGAAGGTGACGAAGTACCCATTGTATTGGCTCCTGTTTCTCATTCATATGGTTTAATTTGTGGGACACTTTCTGCAATCATGCGAGGGAGTAAGCCGATTGTTATTACAAATAAAAATCCGAAATTCGCATTAAATATTATTCGTAATACACCAAAACATATCGTATATGCAGTACCGCTTATGCTACATATTATGGGAAGTTTTCCACAAGGTACTTTTCAGTTTCATAAAGTGATGACGTCGGGTTCACCATTGCCAGAATCATTATTTTGTAAACTCAAAGGGGTAACAAAGTATATGATGCAGCAGTACGGATGTTCGGAAGCGGGTTGCATTAGCATCTGTCACAATATGAACACACATTTAGATTTAGGAGAACCACTTCCCCATACGTCTGTGCGTATTAGTAATGACCAAAACCAGCCTGAAGAAATAGTGGTAACAATTGGAGAGAAAGTGATTTATACAAAAGATTTGGGATATAGATCAGAACGTGGGATACATTTTGTTGGGCGTATGGATGATGTAATTAACGTGGCTGGTTTGAAAGTATTCCCAATAGAAGTAGAGGAAACGATGCTTCGTCTAGAGGGAATTCGAGAGGCAATTGTGTATCGCGGAAAACATCCTGTAATGGGTGAGATTGTAAAAGCGAAAGTGATTTCTAGTATTGATCCTGTTCAAATAAGAAAATGGTGTATACAACATTTGCCCTCTTATAAGGTGCCGCATGAAATAGAAAATGTAACGGACATTCCTAAAAATGCAACTGGAAAAGTGAGTCGTAAGCTGTTAGAGATGGGGGAATAACAGAATGAATCGTGAAATGTTAAGGATGGATGTATTGAAAATTATGGTAGAAAAAATGGAATTGAAAAATGTTACAGATTTAAAAGATACAATGCGTTTAAATCAAGATTTATATATTGATTCTGTCATGATGCTGCAACTTATTGTTTATATCGAAATGGATTTACAATTATGTGTACCAGAGGATGAAGTAGATCCAAAAGCTTTTTCTACTATAGGTTCATTACTAGATTTTATGGAAGAGTTACAACCGTTACAAGTGGATATAAATAACTAATATTTTAGAAAACGGGTGAAAACATGACTTCAATTAAAGTTCATTGTTTAGTGAGTTGTTTTTGTGAAATTATTAAAAGGCGTAGTGATATAGATTTTCGACCTTTTTACTTTGGGTTATGGGATGGGGATTTTGATATAACAGAGGAAGGAGTCATTTCTTATCATTCTGAGAACATTAGCCATAAAGGTTACTTATATTGGTACGAAAAACTATATGGGATCAAAGTAAACGAATGGTATGATCATTCAAAAGAGAAACAAACAAATTTAGAGACTTTTTTAGATTTAGTAGAGAAAAAACCAGAAAATCGATATGTCATTGTAATGGTAGATATGTCACTATTGCCAGAGAGAGAAAATAAATTTCATCAAAAACCATTTCCGCATTACTTAATGATAGCGAAAACAAATCTGGAAGACGAATGGTTTATGTTTGATCCTGATTTTCGTTGGGAAGGTAATATGGCAAAGGATAAAGTCATTCATTCTATTGAAAATAATCCGTTTGGTGGGGGATATTTCATTGATGTACAGACAGTTCAAGAACCCTCTCAGGAAACGGTAGAAAGTTATTTTGTTGAGACATTCAAAAGGGATTGCAATGAATTAACGATGAAAGTAAAAGACTTGGTCATAAGAATGGTAAATGGTGAAGCGGAACTTTCTAAACTAATACCAGCAGTGAAGCAAATCCCTGTATTGGCCATCCGTAAATATAGTTATGAACATGCATTTGCATATTTTCGTGACACATTACAATACTCTGAAACAGAATTTGATTATTGGTGTGACCGCATAGAAGATATCGTGCAAGGTTTTACAAATGTACAGTATAAAGCAATAAAAATGGCAATGACAAACAATAAAGAGATGTTATCATCAATTGTTGAAAAATTAAATGAGATGAATGAAATTGAATTTACGATTAAACAGGAGCTAGAGAGGCAGTTTGTAGCATGGAAAAACATAAGAACAAATCAGTCTGTTATTGTATAAACAATCATTATTGAATTTGAAATAAAGGGGTTTGAATTTATGAAGTATTCGTTATGTACTATTTCGTTCCGCCATCAGCTAATTTCATTTACTGATATAGTTCAATTTGCATATGAGAACGGGTTTGAAGGAATTGAATTATGGGGGATTCATGCACAAAATTTATATGAACAAGAACGTAAAGTGACAGAAGAACAACTAGATTTTTTGAAAAATAAAAATCTGAAAATTACGATGATAAGTGATTATTTAGATATTTCATTGTCAGCAGATTTTGAGAAAACAATGAACAAATCAGAGCAATTAGCATCGCTAGCAAATTGGTGTAATACAAATAAGATTCGTACGTTTGCTGGACAAAAACGAAGCGACAGCTTTACAAAAGAAGAACGTCAGAAATATGTAAAGCGCATTCGCACTATCTGTGATTTATTTGCGCAACACAATATGTACGTGTTATTAGAAACACATCCGAATACATTAACAGATTGCTTAGACTCAACTCTAAATTTATTAGAAGAGGTAAATCATCCATATTTAAAAATTAATCTTGATTTTCTCCATATGTGGGAATCTGGTGCCGATCCAGTAGAAAGCTATCGCCAATTAAAGCCTTGGGTACAGCATTACCATATGAAGAATATATCTGCAGCTGCTCATTTAGATGTCTTTGAGCCTAATAATGTATATGCTTCAGCTGGTAGTCGAAAAGGAATGGTTCCGTTATTTGAAGGTGTTGTGAACTATGAAGAAATTATTAGAGAAATTCAAGATACGGAACATTTTGCTTCACTAGAATGGTTTGGACATGGTGCGAAAGATGTTTTGCGAGAGGAAATCATTCGTTTAAGAAGAAAACAAATGACAGTATTAACTTCATAAAGTACACAATATGTACGACTGTGATAATAACAAAATGTAAATTTTCGTTTTTTCAACAAATGTAATACTAGAGTGAATAAAAAAGAAACTCTTTTTTGTAAGGGCGTTGAAGAAGCGATTATTTCGAAAAAAACATGTATTTTCTCCATATATAGAAAATAAAAAGAAGTTCACATTCTATACATAATAGTTAGTGAACTTCTTTTTTTCATTAGATGGACTTTTTCAGGGAGATCCGCTTTGTGAGATTCTTTCTTTATGGATGTAAAGTTTAAAATCATAAAAAACCATAATTTACCATGTATTTCATTTGAAAATCTATCCATTTTAATATGTAAAGGAGGTGAACGGAAATGGCTAGAAATCGTAGTTCTAATCAGTTAGTATCAAATGGAGCACAAGCAGCTCTTGATCAAATGAAATATGAAATCGCGCAAGAGTTTGGTGTGCAACTTGGTGCTGATACTTCTTCTCGTGCAAATGGTTCTGTTGGTGGTGAAATCACGAAACGTCTTGTAGCTATGGCAGAACAACAGCTTGGTGGCGGATATACTCGTTAATGTAAAGCTGTATAAAAGAAGGGAAGAGTTCTTCCTTTCTTTTTTTGTATCATTTTTCAAAAGTAAAAAGAAGTTTTCCATTTAATAGCATGAATGTGCTGTTAAATGGATTGGAAAAATAGAAGTAATGCTATGTCATACTCCAATTTCTTTTGTTATATAAGTTAAAAAGCAGATGACATATAGTAGCCCTGATGAAATTTATAATCGAATTTTATCAGGGCTACTACATGGAAGAAATAAATGTGAAAGGTTTCGAAATTAACATGTTAAAAAAAGAAAACAGTTGTTTAATTGCACTTGCATCTGTTCCACTTGTTATGACATTAGGAAATTCAATGCTCATTCCAATCCTTCCAACAATCGAAAAGAAATTGCATATTTCTTCTTTTCAAGTATCTATGATTATTACTATATATTCCGTTGTAGCTATATTATTAATTCCTATAGCTGGTTATTTATCAGACCGGTGGGGACGTAAAATGGTCATGGTCCCGAGTTTATTAATTGCAGCTATTGGAGGCGGTATAACGGGGTGGGTATCATGGAAGGTAGAAAATCCGTATGTTTGGATTTTAATTGGAAGAGCGATTCAAGGAATAGGTGCTGCTGGAGCAATGCCAGTTGTAATCCCATGTGTTGGCGATTTATATAAAGATGAAAAACAAGTAAGTACCGGATTAGGTATTATTGAAACGTCAAACACATTTGGCAAAGTCCTTAGTCCGATATTAGGATCAGCTCTTGCAGCAATCGTATGGTTTTTACCATTTTGGTCCATCCCAGTTTTATGTGCTGTTTCTATCGTTTTATTATTATTGTTAGTAAAAGCAAAGAAACAAGCAAATGAGGCCCCGCCTTTTAAAGAATTTATTCAATCAATTGGTTCAACTTTTCGAGAAAAGGGAAGATGGTTAGTCGCGATTTTTGTATTAGGTGCTATCGTTATGCTCATATTATTTGGAATTCTTTTTTATTTGTCTACGACATTGGAAGAGAAGTACAACATTCATGGAATTTGGAAAGGGTGTATACTTGCAATTCCATTGCTAGTATTATCTATAAGTTCATACATGGCTGGAAAGAAAATTGGTGATGACCAAGGTGTTATGAAAAAATTTATATATACCGGATTCATACTAGCAGCAGTGTCTGTTATGCTTCCATTATTTTTAAAAGGAATTTACTTATTAATTATTTGTCTTGTTATTATGGGGATTGGCATTGGGATCGCTTTACCGTGTTTAGATGCTCTTATTACTCAAGGAATTGAAAAAGAACAGAGAGGGACGGTTACTTCTTTCTATAGTTCGATGCGTTTTATCGGTGTAGCTGCAGGACCGCCACTCTATTCTTTTTTTATGAAGGGAGCAGATCATGAAGTTTTTTATTTAACAAGTATCTTTGCGATAATTGGAGCAGTGGTTACAATTGTTTGGATTAAACCAGAGAAAGACCAATCTATTCTGAAGCGGCAGCCGAAACCAATTTCTTAATTTGTCCTGTTATTCAATATGCATGCTAGCTATAGATTTATTGTGTTTGCGAGTATGGATGAGAGTCACATATTTACAACATATAATATGTGACTCTCATTATTTACTTGTTAAGTAATAAGTTGTTTCAGCATATAAAGAGCAACTCCCCAAATAATAACCCCTGAAACTTTATTTAGAATTGTAATTGTATTTCCTGATGAATCTATTTTTCCAATCATGCGCCCTGCAAATGCTAAGCCGATAAACCAAAGCCAAGAAACCGTAATTGTTGTGAAAGTAAAAGCCCATTTTTCGCTGCCTACATATTGGATAGAGTTTGTACCAATCACACCAATCGTATCTAAGATTGCATGTGGATTTAATAAAGAAACAGAGGCGGCAAAGATAATTTGCTTTTTGATAGTCATTGATTTTGCCTCAATCGTCTCTTTTGTAGACTCACTTTTCCAAACCATCCAACCCATATAAACTAAAAAGAAAAATCCAATTACATAAAGTGTGGTTGTTAGCCACGAAAAGGTAAGAAGCATAAGTGATACACCTTGTACCGCAATTAATATTAAAATTGTATCGCAGATAGATGCGGTTAGGATAACTGGTGTAGCCCGCAAAATACTTGGCTGACTAGCACCTTGGTTAAAGACAAAGACGTTTTGTACACCTAATGGAATAATGAGTCCAAACGCCAGAATCATTCCGTGCATGATCGCTTCAATCATTTTATTTCCTCCTATATAAATTGCTGAAATATGATAGTGTATATTTTATAAAAGAAAATTGAAATTGTATCCATCCATATGGTTGGATAACAAACCAACCAAAAAAGCGAGGCGACAGCATGGAACGATTTGACTGGAAGCCAAATGGATCTTCTCCAGTTCCCTTATATAAACAAATTGAGGAGTATATAAAAGAGAAAATTATAAATGGAGAATGGACGGTTGGTACAAGATTACCGTCGCAACGAGCTTTCTCCCATGCATTTGAAGTGAATCGAAGTACAATTGTAATGGCTTTAGATGAATTGGCAGCGCAAGGGTTGATTGAAGGAAAAGGTAGAAGGGGAACAATTGTGAAAAACGATGCATGGAGTATATCAACTTTGAAGTCTCACTCTAACTGGAATTCCTATGTAGAAACAGGTATTCATTATCCGAATCTCCCTACCATTCAAGAAATTAATCAAGCTGAATTTTATCCATATATCATTCGATTAGGTACTGGAGAACTTTCACCAGAGCTTTTGCCTGAGAAAAAAACGAAACAAATCATGAAAGAGCTTTCTCATGGGCAAATTCCTTTAGGATACGCGGAGCCAAGAGGGGATTTCAAATTGAGAGAGCAAATAGCAAAGTACCTAAAAAAATTTGATATTCTTACATCTCCAGCATCTATATTAATTGTTTCGGGAGCAATTCAAGCACTGCAGCTTATTTCGATGGGACTTCTATGCAAAGGCTCGTCCATTTTACTTGAAAAACCATCATATTTATATTCTCTCAATGTTTTTCAGTCTGCTGGAATGCGTTTGTTTGGTATTCCAATGGATGAGCATGGGATTCAACCATCGCTTATTTCAAAATACACAAGACAATTCCATGGTTCAATTTTATACACCATTCCGTCTTTTCATAATCCAACAAGTCTTGTTATGAATGAGCAAAGAAGGCAAGAAGTTATGAAAGTATGTAATGAAATTGGATTACCTATAATTGAAGATGCTGTCTATCAAGATTTATGGTTTGATTCATCTCCACCAAAACCATTGAAGGCAAATGATACAAATGGGATTGTATTACATATTGGAAGTATGTCAAAAGTCATTAGTCCTGGTTTAAGGATCGGTTGGATTGTTGGACCAGAACCAGTCATTAAAAGATTGGCAGATATAAAGATGCAAATGGATTACGGTTCGAGTTCGTTATCACAACGAGCTGCTGCAGAATGGTTTGCAAGTGGGTTATATGAAAAACATATACAGCAAATACGAGTTGAGTTGAAAAAACGGAGAGACTTTATGCTCAAAATGCTAGAGAAATATTGTAGAGATATAGCAACTTGGCAAATACCAACTGGTGGATTTTATATTTGGCTACAAATCGAACCAAACATTTCAATACGAGAGTTGTTTGAAAAGGCATTACAAGAAAAAATTCTACTCAATCCTGGAAATGTGTATGATAGAAATGCAAGCCAATATTTACGTCTCTCTTATTCATATGCTTCAATGCATGAAATAGAAAAAGGTGTTAAAACGGTTGCGAGATTGATAAAGAATCTCTCAATATAATGACTATATTTTTTGGGAAGTAAAAAATGATATTATAGATGCTAGTAACTGAAAAAGGGGAAGAAATATGAAACACTATGTTATTTGTCAAGTTATTGATGGAATAAAATATTTAGCTGCCTATGCAGAAACAAGACAAGAAGCAATTGAAAAAGCTGAATTATTAGGGCTAAGAACAGGAGGACGCTACGTTGTTGTTACTGCTGAAGAAGCGGAAGGATTACAGTATCCTTAATTGTTAAGCTACTAATATAGAGAAAAAGAGTGAATCTAAGATTCGCTCTTTTTTCATATTTGTATAAAATTAACTTCAAATATCGTTTCTTTGTTGCTAAGACAGTATTATAATTATTTCTGTATATTATGATATTTTATTTGAGAGTGGTTATAAGAATGCTGTATGAGCGTATAAGTAATATTTTAACCATAGAAAGTACATTGGTGATAGAGGAGAGTAAAAAATGAATGAAGTAAACATACGGCCTAAAAAAAGGTCTAAGTATCGTATTATGTTAGGAACGTGGTATTACTCTGTAAAAAGAAATATTCAATGGTTAACGGATGGGAAAAAGTATGCTAAAACTTTTCAACAAGAAAAGTTATCTTGTACGGTTATACAGCATCGAACGATACTGCTTCGTAAACTTAAAGATGTAGATATGTGGTATCAAGAGAATAAAATTATTAATTTAAAAATCGCCATTAAACAGTTAAACGGTGTTGTGATTAAGCCGGGAGAAACATTTTCTTATTGGCGTTTAATAGGTAAGACTACAAGGAGAAAAGGGTATGTAGAAGGAATGGTGTTGCATTATGGTACTTTTAAACCAGGAGTTGGAGGTGGGCTTTGTCAACTTTCAAATTTAATATACTGGATGACTCTACATACAACACTAACCGTAACAGAACGATATCGTCATAGCTATGATGTATTTCCGGATTCAAAGCGTACACAGCCGTTTGGAAGTGGTGCGACTTGCTCCTACAACTATCTTGATTTACAAATAAAAAATGAAACAGATCAAGCTTATCAACTTTATCTTTACGTGACAGACGAACACTTAGTGGGGGAATGGAGAACAGCCTATCCTCAGCTTTACCAATATGAAGTATACGAAAAAGAACATGCAATTAAGCCAGCTTATTGGGGTGGCTATATCCGACGTAATGTCATACATCGAAGGGTGTTTAATCAACAAAAACAGTTTGTTGAGGATCAATATGTAACGGAAAATCATGCAATAATGATGTATGAGCCACTTCTGTCTTATAGTAGTGATAAAAGTGAGGAGTAGTACTTTATGAATAAGCCTAATAAAATGAAACTTTAATTTTACGGATAGTGAATCTTATCTCTAACACATATACTTACGTCGAATTTTGAGTTGGCGGTATAATTGTTCGTAAGTAGTAGGATAAAACATTTAGTTTATTAGGCTTATTTCTTTTTTTATGATGTAGTGTTTTTACAATATCCATGTGAAAATGATGAGAAAAGTAAATGAATACAGTAAGAGGTATTATTCTATGGATAATGAAACTAATTTAAAAAAAATTCAATTTCCGTTTCTAAATCGATTAATATATGTTTTGAAATTCCAAGACTGTAAAAAATTTTCGGCAGCGTTAAAGCCAGACTGATAGAGCCATTCTTTTTCATCGGTAGTTAATTGGAATTTTGTACTTGTAATTGTTCCAGTTGGAATTGTAATGGTTCTTGCTTTTGATTCTTTATCTAGATGGCGTAAGTCGTGTGCTTGCATCATCGTTTTGAATAAGCCTTTAAACATAGAGAGGGGATCTTTATAAGGAACAGGTTCAGCTTGTATTTCATTTTTTACAAAATGAAAACCAAAAGTTGGCCAACGGGGTAAATTAGGGGAGTCAAAAATCCAAATTGGATAATTGCTAAGAAGACCTCCATCAACCATATAGCAAGGTTGTTTCCATTTTGGTGTTTTCCACTTTACTGGTTCGAAATAGAAAGGAATGGTGCTGCTCATTCTAACTGCTTTTGCAATAGAGAAATCTTGATTTGTAAAGCCATAGTTAGGTAAATCATCAGGGAAAATAATCATCTTTCCATTACTAATATCTGAGGCAATAATTTTTAAGTTTTGTGGATTAGGTAAGTCACTAAAACTATGGATCCCTTTTTTGTGCAAGAGGTCTTCTAACCAGCTTTCTAAATAGTTGTTTGAATAAATGCCTAATTTAGTCCATGCGCTTAATCCCTTTCCTATAAAAGGGACTTTATCAAGTAAACTTTTTTTTATAAATTGATGATAGTTAACGTTATTTATAATTATTTTTAATTCTGTACAAGAATAACCAGCTGCTAGAAGAGCTGCAATAATAGCCCCAGCAGATGTTCCCGCTACACGCTCCCACTCATAGCCATGATTTGCTAATGCACAAATTGCTCCAACATGCGCAATTCCGCGCACGCCGCCACCTTCAAAAACACCATCAATTTTCATAGGAATAGTTCCTTTCAAAGGTTGGATTTGCCGTATAGTAAAAAAGCACGTGATTCACGTGCTTTTTTTACAATAGTTTTTAAAGCTACTTAGCAACCTATGAAACCGCCCCAGCAGCTAGCTCCAATGATGATTAAAAGGATGAATAAAACGATTAGTAAAGCGAAACCGCCGTAACCGCAACCACCGCCACAACTGTAGCCGTAGCCGTAACCACCGCCACAACTATAGCCGTAACCGCCACCATAACCAAAACCCATATGGAATGCCTCCTTATAATAAAAGTTGAAATAAAGAAAAATGAACAATTTGAGGATCTGCTATAAGGAATTATGAAGGATCGTATTTGTAGGAACACTGTATACTATGCTGTATTAAAGTTATTCGCGTACTAGGGATAAGCCCGTTTTTTTTGAATAAATTATTTTGATTTTTCAGGATGAAGGATATGCCGTGTTTATGCTATGATACGGATAAGTACATTTATGTAAGGAGAATATATGAGAAACCAGATTGATTTACTAATTGATAAATATGATTTAACACATATAAAAAGAGAACTACTAGCTACTATATTTCCATGTATAAAAGTTGTTCCGGGACAAGAAGAGTCACTTCCCATTGGCTGTTCAAAAATGGGGGGGCTTCCTGATGTCCCATCTACATTTGAATATCCAACTCACGAAGGAAAGGCATTGGATTTTATTGCACAATTTAATTTAGCTGATTTGCAAGATATGGGCGTGGGTCATGATTTACCTGAAACAGGTATGTTGTATTTCTTCTATGATAGTAATTATCAACATGCTGGTAATGGATGTGTTTTATATCATAACGTTCCGTTAGAACAATTACAGAGGGTAA
This sequence comes from Bacillus sp. AFS023182, assembly GCF_002560575.1. Taxonomy (NCBI): domain Bacteria; kingdom Bacillati; phylum Bacillota; class Bacilli; order Caryophanales; family Bacillaceae; genus Bacillus; species Bacillus sp. AFS023182. The sequence continues at coordinate 167,867 of NZ_NTRO01000028.1, forward strand.
ATGATAAACAATCAAAGTATACACAATGCACATTAACATTTAAATTAACCTATAAACTTCCTGAGCTATTTATTGAGGATGAAGCTGATTCGGATCGTTTTTTACAACTATTAGAGGAATTAATGCCAGATCATTATGATAATCATCAAGTATTTGGCCAACCATTCTCAGTTCAAAGAGAAGTGTTTGAAGAAGCTGGAGAATCTGTTGGTATTCATGATCACGATATGACATTGTTATTCCAAATTGACTCTGATTATACAAATTGTAATATGATGTGGGGAGATTTAGGTATGCTGTATTTTTGTATTGGAAATGAGGATTTAAAGCAACGTCGTTTTGAAAATACATGCTGTGTATTGCAATCTTGTTAGAAAGAAAAGCAGTAGTTTAATTCTTATTAAGAACCTACTGCTTTTCTATTTTAGTATATGTATCTATTATAGTATAAATATCCTATTATAGATACATATAGATTATAATATATGTATAATCGCATATTTTCTTTTTGAAAAAATATTGTATACTTTAAAAATATATGGAGTTTTTTCGTATATTTTTAGAATAGAAGGATGTGGCGAGATGAAGAAAACAAACAAGTATGTAACAGCTGTCGCGCTTTGTTCAACAATCATGATAGGTGGTTTACAAGTGCCTGCTGTATCATATGCAGCTACAAATACAAAAGTGGTAGCTACGCAACCAGACGCAAAAATACTAGGGGATTTCCGAAAAGAATTAAAAAAACATATTGATAATCGCGAAGAGAATATTACAATTACGTATAAAACAAAAGCTAAGAATGCTAGAGAAGTAATGGATACGCTTTATAAAGAGTATACTAAAATAGTAGATGCAGATGAGTATTTAAAATATAATGTAGCAAGTACACAATATTCAATTCGTGGTATACCAGGGAACTATACTTTTACATTAAAAATTTCATATCGTGAATCAAAAGAACAAACACAATACGTGAAGGCGCAAGCAAAATCAATTGTAAGTTCTATTTTGAAGGCGGGCATGGATGAGCATGAAAAAGTGAAAGCAATTCATGATTATGTTGTGAAACATGTTTCTTATGATACTTCTTACAAGGCTTATACAGCATATGAAGCATTGGCAAACCGCTCTGCTGTGTGTCAAGGATATACATTATTAACATATCAATTACTAAAAGAAGCAGGGATTCAATCCCATATTGTAACAGGAAAAGGGAATGGACAAGCTCATGCTTGGAATCTAGTGAAGATCGAGAATAAGTGGTATCATCTTGATACTACATTCGATGATCCAGTTCCAGATAAAGCAGGTCGTGTGACATATTCTTATTATAATATGTCTGATGAGCAGTTAGGAAAAGACCATGAATGGGATCGTAATAAATACCCAAAAGCATCAACTAATTATTATAATGAATTAACAAATAAGATAAAAACAGGTAGTCCTAAAGCGGTAGTATACCAAAAAATGCTAAAGGATACGAACTTAATTTATCTATCCGCACAATACGGGGCTGAAAATTACAATGAACTTAAAGCGAAATTGCAGAAGCAATTCACTGCAAAGCCTAAAAAGGTAGAAATGCGTTATAAACAGTCGATGGATGGAACAATGCAAGATATAAAAAAAGTATTAAATGAACTTTCTTGGCCAACAGGGGCGAAAGGAGTTTCATACCAAGTTGCACCGTATAGTGCGATGGCAGGTTATTCATTAGCGACAATCACATTCAAATATTAATGAAAAGGGGCATCTGTAACAGGTGCTCTTTTTGTATTTGTGAGTGGTACCTTTCCGTGACGGTTAGAAAGGTATCAGTTATAGTTAGAATAACTACAATGTTAATGTTCATAATACGTTAGATCTATCTTTTTTAGCGTGGGTGGCGATTTTTAAAGGGGTAGCTCTATTGATGAGACATTAATGCTTAAAAAATCTAGAAAAAGAAGCCAATATAAACTGGCTTCTTTTGTCTTTTCATGTCTATTTCCACCAATCATCAAACATCGATGCAGGTACTTGTCTTTTATGTTCACTTACTGTATAACGTTTTTCAATTTTTTCTGCTACATCTGCAGAAACTGTCTTTCCCTCTAAGTAATCATCTAGTTGATCATATGTAATACCTAATTCCGTTTCATCTGCTTGACCTGGTTTTTCATCTAATAAATCTGCTGTTGGCATTTTTAAGTAAAGACGTTCTTCAGCACCTAATTCTTGTAATAAAGCACGGCCTTGGCGCTTTGTTAAGCCTGTAAGTGGTAAAAGATCGGCACCACCATCTCCGAATTTTGTGAAGAATCCTGTTACAGCTTCAGCAGCGTGGTCTGTTCCGATAACAAGTAGGCCTTGTTGGCCGCCAATTGCATATTGTGTGACCATGCGAATGCGAGCTTTGACGTTTCCTTTATTAAAATCTGTTAATGAATCACCTAATAAGTCACTATATTGGTTAGAAAATGTATCAACTGTTGAGGCAATATCAAAAGCAACAGATTGGTCAGGTCGAATAAATTGTAGTGCTAACTGTGCATCATCTTCATCTTTTTGTACGTGATATGGAAGGCGTACAGCGAAAAATGTTGCATTGCCTCCTTCATTACGAACTTCTTCAACTGCAAGCTGTGCTAAGCGACCGGCAAGTGTAGAATCTTGTCCGCCGCTAATTCCGAGCACAAATCCTTTTGCACCTGTTGTTTTTAAATAGTCTTTTAAAAAATCAATTCGTTTACGGATTTCTGTTTTTGGATCGATTACAGGTTGAACATGTAGTGCTTTCATAATTTGTTCTTGTAATGTCATTATGGTTTCCTCCTATTCATTTAGAACGAGCAATAAGTATATATGTACTGATTCATAAATCTCCATTCATATTATTTCGCAAAATTAACGAATATACAATAGGTTGCAGATATGAATGTAGTTATTATAATGAAACGGATTCGTTTAATCAATTTTTCTGTAACCTTTCAAAAGTGTAAGGTTTTTGTCATTTGAATCGATGGAAGATATTTCCGCGATTTATTATGATAGCGATATAGTTATTGAAAGGGCGGAGGATACAACATGAACATTAGAGAATTAGCGTTCCGTAATGTAACACGGAATCGACGAACATATTCAGCTTATTTTTTGAGTAGTGCATTTGCAATTATGGCTTTTTTTGTTTATTCGTTTTTTGCTTTTCATCCTTCATTAAGTGCAGGTCAGTTAGGTCAATATGTATTTGTAAGCATGTCTTTTGCACAATTTATTATTTATCTTTTTACGTTTTTCTTCATTCTATATTCAATGGGAATGTTTTTAAAAACAAGAAAGCGTGAATTAGGAATTTTAATGATGTTAGGGATGACGAATTTTCAATTAAGACGTCTTATCTTTTTTGAAAATGTAATGATTGGTATTGCTGCAATCATTACAGGAATTATTTGTGGGATGTTGTTTTCAGGTGTATTAATTTGGATTGCTCCACTTCTATTAAAATTGGATATATCGTTGCCATATTATGTTCCAACAACTGCAATTGGTATAACATGTGCTATGTTTTTCATTCTATTTATCATTATTTCATTCTTTAGTGCAGGGATGATTCAGAAAAACCAAATTATGAAACTGTTTAGAGGTTCAGCGAAAGCAAAGCCAGAACCAAAAGCTTCTATTATTTTTTCAATACTAGCTGTATTATTGCTTGGCGTGGGATATATAGGTGCGTTAACTTCGCATGGTGCCATGGTGTTCATTATGTTGATTCCAGTAACGACTGTTGTCATTATTGGCACATACTTACTATATAAGCAGTTCAGTGTATTTATTATTCGAGCATGCAAGAAGAGTAAACGGTTCTACTGGACAAGAACAAATATTATTACACTTTCAGATTTAGCGTATCGGATGAGAGATAATGCACGAATGTTCTTTATTGTAACAATAATTTCGACCGTTGCTTTCTCAGCAATTGGTACATTAGTGGGCTTTGCTTCTATGACAAAGGGGATTATGGAACAACCAATTACATTTCATTACCACTCTCAACAAGGGAATGGAAATGAATCACAGCACTTACAATTTATTGGACAAACATTGAAGAAGCATCATATATCCGCTGAAGAAATAGAGATTGTATCAAAGAAGACAGAAGATAAAGCATTAAGAGATGCGACCTTTGTGAGAGAATCTGATTATAAAAAGTATGCAAAGTTAACGGGGGAGCCAGTTGAGTTATGGAATGAAAATGAAGTACTATTTCTATCGATAGAAATCCCGGGTCCACCGAGAAAAGAGAGAACAACAATTGAATTACCGCATGATAAAAAAACGTTGCAGGTGAAAAAAGTTAACACCTCTTCTCTTGGTAAAGTGCTTACTGGAAATATATATAGTTTCAGAATCTCAATATGATTTACTACAAGATGGGTTTAAAGAAGTAAAAGATTACATGTATAAAACAAAGGAGACAAAAAATGAAATTGAAGTCGGAAAAGAACTCACAAACCAAATAAAATCTTATCAAGAACATTCAAGGTTTAGTGCTGCAGCATATGATCAAAACCAGGCTTTACAATTTGCTGGACCTATTTTGTTTGTAGGATTTTTTATTGGCATTGTATTCTTTGTTTGTGCAGGTAGTTTTCTATACTTCCGCCTATTCTCTGACTTAGAAGACGATTATCGTTTATTTGATTCCATTCGAAAAGTGGGGTTAACAAGCGGTGAGTTAGCAAAAGTAGTGACAATTCGATTGGCATTATTGTTCTTTGTTCCAATTGGAGTCGCGACATTCCATGGTGCGGTTGCGTTAACGGCGTTAGGGCAAATGTTTGAGTATTCGCTTTTAAAAGAAAATGCCATTGTATTAAGTATCTTTGTGGGGGTTCAAATCGTATACTTCATTGTGATACGATCCCGTTATTTAAAGCAATTGAAAGAAAGATTACGAATGAGCTAACTTATAGTAGCTAAAAAAAAAACCTCTTAACACATGGTGGTAAGAGATTTTTTTTATGTGAATAACCTTGTTTTTCACATATATTTGTCTTACGCTGGATTTGTTTGCAAGAAAGTAATATACATATATTGTAAAGTTATTAGTTGCTTTATTAACAGAAGATTTTACAAACGTCTTTTTCGTCAGCATATCTGATGAAAGAGATGTTTTTGTATTGAGAAAAATCTTGAAGCAGGAAAATAAGAGTGAGAAAACGAATGTTATCATTAAATGTAAGCGCGTTCAATTTAGGGGGATAATATATTTTTAGGAGGGATCACGATGAACAGTAGTACAGTAAGTAGGCAAAAGGGTATTCAATTAATTCCGTTTACGGTAAATAAAGTAGTGGAGCAAGTGAATGAAATTCCGCCAGGTGTACAACTGATTCATGCTCCTGAAGTTTGGGAAAAGAGTGCAAAAGGGAAAGATATTATAGTTGCGGTATTAGATACAGGTTGTGATATAAATCATGTTGATTTAAAAGATCGTATTATTGGTGGAAGAAATTTCACTGAGGATTATGAAGGTGATCCGAAAATTTATCTTGATAATAATGGTCACGGTACGCATGTTGCAGGAACAATTGCAGCAGCAGAAAATGGTGTTGGAGTCCTAGGAGTTGCGCCACTTGCCAAGTTATTAGTGCTAAAAGTATTATCAGGAGATGGCTCGGGAAGCTATCAACAAATTATTGAAGCGATTGATTATGCTGTACGTTGGAGAGGACCGAATCAAGAACGAGTACGGATTATTTCTATGTCACTTGGTGGACCACAAGATGTACCAGAGCTACATGAAGTCATTCAACATGCTGTAAAACAGGACGTACTTGTCGTATGTGCTGCAGGAAATAATGGAGATTGCAGTGATAAAACGGAAGAATTAGATTTTCCGGGTGCATATTCAGAAGTAATTGAGGTAGGGGCTGTTAATTTAGAAAGGAAACTCGCTTGCTTTAGTAATTCAAATCAAGAAATTGATTTAGTTGCACCAGGGGAGAAAATCCTCTCCACTTATCCAGAAGGAAAGTATGCGGTATTAAGTGGGACTTCAATGGCAACACCGCATATTGCAGGAGTATTAGCGCTTCTGATTAAGCAATGCGAAAGAGAATATGGAAGAAAGTTATCAGAGCCAGAAATTTACGCACAGCTTATTAAACGTACTGTACCATTAGGGTATGAGCGAACATCAGAAGGAAATGGATTAATAGATTTGTTAAAAGAATAATTGTTACTAAAAAACATCTCATTTGAATATGAGATGTTTTTTAGTATGGTTCTGTCCCATGTAAGAGTGTATCAAGTAATCCTTGGAATCTAGCGTTTAAATTTTTTGTTCGAATTGAAATCTTGTGTTTAGAAGAAGTGATCGGCATATAGAAAAAGAAGACAGTGAAAAGTAGAGCGTTATTTCATAATTGAATAACTATAAAATGATACTTCCATCAGTGGAAGATTCGCCATTGATGATGATTTGAATGAATCAAGTTTTGACTTTCTATTAGTATAAGATAAAATAATTATGTAAACAAAATGACGAAAAGCACTGTTTTAGTAATATTACTAAAACAGTGCTTTTCGTTTAGATTGAATAGTTGCAGCATTTTCATCTTCTATTCCTGCTTCTTCGATAATTCGTTTTTTTGCTTTATCCAATAGGTGATTGACTGCTTCACCAAAATAGTTAGCTTCGCGCTTTGTGCGGGCTGCTCGTAAACATTTATAGTTTTCTATCAGTTCCTCTTTTTCAGAGTCTGTTAAGAAATCTTCTATTTTTTGTTTTGTCATACGAAACACCCTTTCTTCTGACAGACGACGCAATTCAGAAATATTTATTCCCCATTATAACAGTAAATTTCAAATGAAGTATAGCTTAACGTCGCAATAATTTGTCAATTTCTTGGATTTTTTCATCAGCTTTACCAATCTGTGTGTTTTTTGCTTGTTCACCACCGAGAGCTTGATGAAGTAAAAATGTTTGCCCTGAAATGGCAGTGACAATGGACACTTTAATAATTTCTTTTAAAGTATTCACATCAAATAAGACGAGTCCCAGAAGTGCCGCAAGACTACCAGTTAAAATATCAGTGAAAAACCCGAGGTGAAAAAATGTTTTTAAACGGCGTGGAAGCAATAACTTGCCTTGGTTATTGATAAGATGGGAAACGAAACCAGTAACGCCACCAATGAGAACAGCAGTTAGCCATTGATACATCTCCATCAAATCCACTCCTTTTAGTGAATAAGATTCGTTTTTTGTATTTGTATTCCTTTTTAAATTTTATATCAGCATATTGAGAAAATTTGGTCTGGCTACGTGCTTGTTCATTTTTATTATAACAGAAAATTTAGATATATTTCAGTCTATTATATGATATCACTTTTCATTATTACGAGTTTAGAAAAGGGGGCAAGAAAATGAATATGAATACTCCCCCACTTAACTTCGTTTAAAGTAGGGGTACTCTTTCGGTAAAATCTGTTAGATTATCGAAAAAAGGATGTAGAGGGCTATATGAAAAATATTGGACAACTTGTTAATATGCTTGAGCATGCAAGAGCGGTCACATTGCAAGAAATAAAAGATTAAAAAAAGATGATGATTGGTTAATGTCAGAAGGACGATGGGAAAACGGCGTCGTATATAATCAGTACTATTTGTGGTTTCATGTACTAGAAGATGAAATCAGCCATCGTGGGCAAATAAGAACAATAAAAGAAATGTATCTGAAAAATCAGTTAAATAAAGTAGCTTTTCAAAATTCTATCACATATAATGAAATTAACTAAAGTAAGAACGGAGTGATGTGTTATGGCGATGATTATTGATATGAATGTTAAAGCGAATACAAAGGTGGACGGAAAGAGCGGTACTTTGTAAGAATCGCGTATTCCTTCCACTGAGTTCAAAATAGGGAGGATAAAAATTTGAATCAAAATCGTTTAGAATCATTTGGATGGGATTCTTTTTTTGAGGATCAATCTATAGAAAAATATGAAGTAGGTCGTATTTTACTTGAACATAAGCACATGTATCGTATTATTTGTGATGATGGTGAGTATATAGCTGAGTTATCCGGGAAATTTCGTCATGAAGCATTAGATAAAGGGGATTATCCAGCAGTTGGTGATTGGGTGCATATAAAGAAAATAGAAGAGGAAGGCAAGGCTATTATTCATCATGTTTTCCCAAGAAGAAGCTCCTTTTCTAGGCAAGCAGCTGGCGAGAGAACGGCTGAACAGATTGTGGCAGCAAATGTTGATTATCTTTTCTTAGTCAATGCGCTTAATCATGATTTTAACGTAAGAAGAATCGAACGTTATTTATTATTAGCTTATGAAAGTGGATCAATGCCTATTATTGTTTTGACGAAAAGTGACCTATGTGAAGAAATGGAGCAAAAGATATTGGAAACAGAAGCGGTAGCCATGGGTGTTCCGATCTTTGCGGTTGATAGTTTGCAGCAAACAGGAATTGAATCATTGAAACAATTTGTTGCTTCTGGCAAAACGATTGCCCTTGTCGGTTCATCTGGTGCGGGTAAATCTACTTTGTTAAATGCATTAATGGGAAGTGAAGTTGCAAAAACAGGTGGTATTCGAGAAGAGGATAGTAAGGGAAGACATACTACGACTCATCGTGAGTTGTTCCAATTACCAAGCGGTGGCCTAGTGATTGACACACCAGGAATGCGAGAGCTTCAACTATGGGAGGGAAGCGAAGCAATTCATGCAGCGTTTTCTGATATTGAGAAACTTGCGGAAGGATGTCGTTTCCGTGATTGTGAGCATGAAAATGAACCTGGGTGTGCCGTTCGCAAGGCTATTGATGAAGGTGTTTTAGCAGAAAACCGTTTGCGAAATTATAAAAAATTGCAAAGAGAGATTGCATACGCGATGAGAAAACAAGATCCAGTGCTCGCTCGTGCTGAACGAGGGAAGTGGAGAAAAATAACAAAGCAGAATCGGAAAAAGTAGAATAAATTAAAAAACCAAAAGCAAATAGAGTGCTTTTGGTTTTTTGTCATTTATTCTATAAAAAACAGAAAATTATAGTCGGAAAATAAAGGATTTTGTTATATACGTGTATAATTATTGTAAAATAGACTATTTATAAAGGAGAAGAGTATGGGAGTGTACTGGGGAACTAAAAGACATTCTTGGCTTAGCTATGCCTCATTTTGGTTAAGTATTTCATTTTTTCTTATCTTTTTAATTGAGGTGTTTGTATTTAAAACACTTTTAAATAGTTCGAGTGGTGTCGTACAAATTATTAAATATTTTTATTTCATATTTGTACCACTAAATATCTTTATTAGTTTAAGACTATTGTTTAAAAAGAATGAAAAGAAAACATTACCGATTTTTAGTTTTATTGTCTCGTTATTATTCGCAAGTTTTATAGCAGTATTAGCTTTAGCTGCTACAGGAAAAGTATTTTGATGAAAAACAGGAATGATAAAAGTCATTCCTGTTTTTTTTCATAATTTATATAAAAGTGATAAAGTAGAACAGGCAGATGAATACAGCAAGTCAATTGATATATGGTACAATAAAATTGATAGTGATAGAGAAAAAGGGTATATAAAATACTCATTGTTTTTTAGTAAGAGAGGGGTTATCTTATGCTATACGGGGATTTGATGTCATTATTTCAAGTTGCTCCAATGGAAGATAAGAAAAATGGCTGGAAATATATAATCCAAGAAGAAGATGGTCAATATTCAATTGTTAATAGTGTATCAACGGAACATATGAGTGTAGAATTGTTTTTTAATGAATATGACGAGTTGCGAATTACTTTATATAAAGAGGGTCGGCAGATTACAACTATACAACGAATAGCAATCTTAAAAACCGAGTTAGAAGAGGATGAAGAAGCGGTTCAATTTGTTTTAGAGCGTATGCCAAGCAGAATGATTCGGTTACAATTAAAACCATTTCTCGCAGTAGAAATGGGGCTATATTGGGAAGTCTGTGAAGATTGTGAGTAAAAAAGCATCCGTACATAGCGGATGCTTTTTTACTATGTTTTTTCTAACTGTTTATATGCGATAATTGGCAGAAGAATGATGCTAACCCATCCGATGATAGGATATAAGATATGAAGAAGTTCACTGTAACCAATATAGCTAAAACAATAACTAATAAGTAAAATAAAATAAATAATATGGTTGCTCTTCCAGCCAGTAATAGACTGCATTTGTTTTGTCATCCCAAATACGTTTCCAACTAATGTTGTAAATACTTCCCCAAAAATAATAAGGACAAAGAAAAAATGGAAAGTAGCATTAAATCTTCTTACTACTTCAGCCATAGGAATATTATATTGGTAAAATTGATCAATAGATAAAATAGCTAGATGACTACATAATAGAATAAAACACAGCCCAGCTCCTCCTAAAATTCCGCCCCATAGAATCGCTTTTTGATCTTTTACTTCGCTTGCTAGCGGTACCAGAACACTTTGGGCGAGAGAAAGATTTAAGGCGACATATGTAAGGGGACTTGTTACCCATTTCATATTCCAACTCTCTGTCGGAACTGTGTTAAGGATAGGGATCGCACCATGAATAAAAGTTGTAATAGCAAGTCCGATAATAAAAATCATCATAATTGGTACGACAAGTGTATTTACTTCAAATACACCTTGTAAGCCGCGGCTTCCAATGATAATACACGCGATAACTGTAATGAGAATACCGAGTTGTCGTGGTAGACGTAGTTGTTCCTCGAATACAGCACCAGCACCTGATAGCATGACACTTGTTACACCAAAAAGTACGAGTAATAACAAAGTGTTTATCACATTTCCAAATACATCACCAAACAAATATCTGTTAAATTCCTGAGCGGAAAATGCACCGATTTGTGAAGAAAGTAACATCATTTTTGTACCCAGCCAAATGAAAAGAATTCCACTTATGCATATTCCAATTGTTCCGTATAATCCGTTAATCGTAAAAAATTCAACAATTTCTCGTCCGGTTGCAAATCCAGCCCCAACGACAGTCCCAATATAAGTAGCAGCAACTTTTTTAGCTACTTTCCACTGCTGATTATCCATGTAATCCCTCTTTCTACTATGATGAACGTGACCTATTATTATGCATATGTGTGAGCTTGGACAATTAGACATATGAAGTGAAAGAAAGGGTACATAGATTTTTCAACATTAGTAAATGATTAAAGTTGTTGCAACTTTGTGACATATAGGTGGATGATTTGGATGAGTAGGGAATTTATGGTACAATAAGAATGTGTTCTTAAAAGAGAATAATTATAAGATAATAAGAGGAGTGGATTGAATGAGTACAAAAACAAATGTTGTTGAAGTATTAAACAAACAGGTAGCAAACTGGAGTGTGTTATATGTAAAACTTCATAACTATCACTGGTATGTAACAGGCCCACACTTCTTTACATTACATGAAAAATTTGAAGAGTTTTATACAGAAGCAGCAACGTATATTGATGAATTAGCAGAGCGTATTTTAGCGTTAGAAGGAAAACCATTAGCAACAATGAAAGAGTATTTAGAAACATCTACTGTACATGAAGGAACGAGTAAAGAATCGGCTGAAGAAATGGTACAAATATTAGTAAAGGATTTCTCAGCAATCATTCAAGAATTAAAAGAGGGTATGGAAGTAGCGGACGAGGCTGGAGACGAAACATCAGCAGATATGCTATTAGCGATTCATACAACATTAGAACAACATGTTTGGATGTTAAGTGCATTCTTAAAATAAGATATTGAAAACCTATTGAAAATTCTTTCGATGGGTTTTTTTATGATTTTTAAGCTTTCTTTTTATGGTATAATATAGTAAAAAGGAGGCGATACAATGTTTCGCTTTTTCAAAAGTGGAAAAGAGGAGAGGCAAATTACGAAAGATGAATTAGAACAAGCAATGGCTAAATTTCTAGAAAAAAATGCCAATATTGTTTATACAGTATTAGTTAATGAAGATTATACAGTGAATTATGACTTATTAAAACCATATCTACCAGCATTTCCTACAAATACGTTCATTATAACGAAGGAAACACTTGAGGTATTTGAACATACAGAAGAAAATTTAGAACTTGTAAAAGAAATTGATATTGTACAAAAAGCGGTAGACCAATATGTTACCGAAAAAGAAATGTTTCCTATTGTAGAAAACGATGAGGATCGCCTTATATGTGGAATGAAACTAGCACCGTATTTAGATCGTATATTAAAGCGAAAATTATATATTTCAGAGAAACATTATTTAGTCTCAAGTAAACCAGATAAAAGTAAAAAAAATATTGTTTAACAAAAAAACAACAATGATATATTGTTGTTTTTTTGTTAAAAGAAATGTGAAACTATAGTATATTTTGTTTTATAAATTGACTTTTCTGTCAATTTTGTATTTAATTATATAAGAGATAGAAAGGAGTGATGTATTATGAAAAATTGTAAGTTATTTTGTAAACGTTATCCTAAGAGTGGGAGTAGTTACTGTTAATCTAATATTTAAAATTTGACAGTATGTATTACCGGAACCTTAGGGTGACTGAAAGCATGTTAAAGAAATATATATTCCTAAAAGGTTACGGGAGGTAAGTGTAGATGAATAAGGTTACTTACATTGGTTTACTAAATGAGACGTTAGAATGTTACGCGAAAGATGGTAGTTTAGAAGCATATTATTATATTACTAAAAATGCAGACAAGGTAACTGGTGGTAATAAGGCGCAAATATTTAATTTTAGATATGCATTGGCAAGTGCATCTGGGCTTGAGAAAGAAGCTTTACATATAATGAAAGAAGCGATTGTCGAAAATGAGTTTTGGTATGGATATGAATATTTGATTACGGACGAAGATTTAAAACCGCTTCATAAATATGAAGAATTTAATCAGATGATTCAGTTATGTAAAGAAAGAGAAGAAGCAGCAAAGAAATCTGAACAAGTTCATTTGAAAACGCTACAAGGGAAGAGCGGTATTCATAACAATTTATTAATTGCAGTGCATGGTAATCAAGAAAATATAAAAATAGCAGAACCGTATTGGAAACCGGTTGTGAATCAAGGTTATTTGTTAGCATTACCGCAGTCCTCTCAAATTCAATTTTCAGAAGGTTATGTTTGGGATCATGTCGAAAAGGGATCCCGTGAGTTAAAGGAGCATTATGAAAGTATTATAGCGAACAATCGTGGTGAGCTAAATCATACAATTATCGGAGGCTTTTCTGCTGGTGCAAGGGTGGCGCTACATGCAATATTAAACGAAGATATAGCGGTACAAGGTTTTGTTTTTGTAGCACCGTGGGTTCCTGAGATTGAAGAATGGGAAGACTTGTTGAATAAATTGAAAGATAAAGGTATTAAGGGATATATTATTTGTGGGGATCAGGATGAAGATTGCTTTGAATGTACACAGAGGTTTGTGAAGCTATTGGAAACGAAAAACATACAATATAAGTATAAAGTTATATCTAACGTAAACCATGATTACCCTGAACAATTTGAAGACGTATTGAAAGAAGCTGTTGAATATATTACGAAAACAGAAGTATAAAAAAGAGATGCATCACTCTATGTGATGCATCTCTTTTTTATGCTTCTGCTAGCAACCGATATGACTTTAATTTATCCTCAAATAAACAAGCGAATGTTTTTACATCCGCTTGTTATGAGAAATGCCACGTTCATAATGATTCATCTCCACTAAAGTTAAAATATATTCGTAGTTATCGATCTCCATCTTAATTTGATTTCGATCTTCTTCAGTTAAATTTACATTTAATAATTTTTTGCATAATAGTTGTTTTTTTAATTCTAAATGTTTTTTTGTTTCAAGATAGTCGTAAGTGCGTTTCATTGTTATCAATCCTTTCCTTACATTTCCTATCTGCATCTTTATTATATGATAAGGAATGGCGAATGAGAGTAAATCTCTGTGAATTATTAATGAATATTCTGAAATATATTGTGTTGTTCTACTATACTTATGAATACAATTCAAAGAATCACTGTTTTGTATTTTTTAAAGCAAGGGGTGGAATGATGCAAGTGCATACACAATCCCGTGTTACAACTGATGAAATGTTGAAAATTATTGATAAAGGATTACCGAAAACAGTAGAGCCAAAACAAATCATTATAGTTGGTGCTGGAATGGCTGGTTTAGTATCAGCATCGTTACTTAAAAACGCAGGGCATTCTGTGAAAATTTTAGAAGCGAATAACCGTATAGGAGGCCGAATTGAGACTGTTAGAATGGAGGACACTGGATTATATTTAGATGTTGGAGCGATGCGTATACCATATATACATACACTAACGATGGCGTATATAAGAAAGTTCGGGTTGCAAGTAACTCCTTTTATTAATCGAAATGAGACAGATATTATTTATGTGAATGGTAAAAAAACGACGTTGCAGCAATATGAAAATAATCCTAGTATTTTAAAGTATCCAGTTGCAGTGAATGAGGTGGGAAAGACCTCTGAGGAGTTATTATTATTAGCAGTACAGCCAATTATTGATTTTATTAAAAGAGACCCAGATAAAAACTGGAAGATTGTTGAACAAGACTTCGGAAAGTATTCAACAGCACAGTTTTTAAAATATCATCCGTATCAATATAAAACGTATTTTTCACCAGTAACGATTGAGATGATTGGTGTACTTTTGGACTTAGAAGGTTTTTTAGAAAAATCATTTGTTGAAACGTTACGATTTATATATATTTTGCAGCAAGAAAGTGGTTTTTGTGAAATTAAAGGGGGCAATGATCAGCTTCCAAAATCTTTTTTACCGCAGTTACAAGATGATATTATATACAATCAAAAATTGATGAAACTTCATCAACATCAAAAAGGAATAACAGCTTATTGTAGACATGAAGAAACGTTTGAATATAGTAGTATAACCGGTGATTTAGTTATTATTACAATTCCGTTTTCTACAATGCGCTTTGTGGAAATTGATCCTTTCGATTCTGTATCACATGAAAAGTGGAGAGCGATTCGTGAATTACATTATATGGCTGCTACGAAAATAGGAATTCAGTTTAAAAGTCGCTTTTGGGAAGAACAGGGTCAATTAGGGGGAAGGATTATAACGGATTTACCAATCCGTTATGCATATTATCCGAGTCATGGGATTGGTTCAAAAGGACCCGCTATTATGCTTGGAAGTTATACATGGTCTTTTGATGCATTATTATGGGATGGATTATCGAAAGGTGATCGCATCTATTATACATTACAAAATTTAGCGACTATATTAGGTGGTCAAGTGTATGATGAATTTATGTCAGGAATATCCAAAAGTTGGACGTTAGATCCGTATGCATTAGGAGGGTTTGCTATTTTTCAAGCTGGTCAAGAAGTAGAATTGCAACCAGCAATTGTAAAACCTGAAGGAAAAATTTATTTTGCAGGAGATCATACAACGCTTTATCATGGATGGATACAAGGAGCGATTGAGTCTGGAATACGTACAGCGGTAGAGGTGAATCAGTTGATTGTATGAGTTTAATAGTAGAGAAAGTGTGCATATAAATTGAGTGAGCGTGTTGTTTAAGTTTTAAAATAAGTAAAATTCAGAAAAGTATTTACTATATAGTTTAAATTTAATATTATTATATATAAAAGAAAGATGAGGAGTGTTTGGAATGAATCCATTATTACTTGATTTTCCTTCTGAATTTTACACAGACAGGCTTTTTATTCGAATGCCGAAACCAGGGGATGGAAAAGCAGTATATGAAGCTATCAATGCATCGGTAGAAGAACTAAAGCCGTGGATGGTTTTCGCTCAAAAGGAGCAAACAGAAGAAGAAATCGAAGCGAGTATAAGAAGGTCGCATATTCAATTTTTACAGCGTGAAGATTTGAGATTACTAGTATTTTTAAAAGAAACAGGCGAATTTGTAGCATCTGCTGGATTGCATCGTATCGATTGGGAAATACCAAGATTTGAAATTGGATATTGGATAGATTCTCGCTTCGGTGGAAAAGGCTATATGACAGAAGCGGCGCAAGGTATTATGAATTATGCTTTTACTGAGTTAAAGGCAAATCGGATAGAGATTCGCTGTGATTCACGAAATGTAAAAAGTAGAGCGATACCAGAGAGGTTGGGTTTCAACTTAGAAGGGGTTTTAGAAAGCAGTAGTGTAGCAGTAGATGGTAATGGATTAAGGGATACATGTGTGTTTGCGATGACAAGAAATAGGTATGAGAAAGCAGAGCAATAATGTAGTAGCTTTGCTTTTTGAATTGTATTATTATTTAAGTTTCAGTCATTATAAGAATTGTTTAATGATTTTTACCCAGCCTAAATAGGAAACT
The DNA here is from genome assembly GCF_002560575.1 of Bacillus sp. AFS023182. Taxonomy (NCBI): domain Bacteria; kingdom Bacillati; phylum Bacillota; class Bacilli; order Caryophanales; family Bacillaceae; genus Bacillus; species Bacillus sp. AFS023182. The sequence continues at coordinate 184,198 of NZ_NTRO01000028.1, forward strand.
CCTAAAATAATAGCCCATAAGAATGCAAGTCTTGCACTTCTTGGAATAGATAACCAAATTTTGAGTAATTTCCAGGAGTAACCTTTATTCGAGTTATTCATAAATCCAACTCCTTTTTATGGTAATTATAACATAAAAAGGAGTTGGGTATTCAATACCTACTATAATGTGTTAGCACATTAAGGTACGGGGTGTCCATTCGAACTTTCAAAGATTGTAAACCATTGCTGACGATCTAATGTAAGTTTTGTAGCTTCGATTGCCGTCTTCACGCGCTCTAATTTACCAGAACCAACGATTGGCATCATGTTTGCTGGGTGAGCAAGTAGCCATGCATACATGATAATATCAATGCTATCAACATTTAATTCATTTGCAATCTTTTGTAAAGTTTCTCGTAAGCGTATAGCACGTTCATTTTGTCCTGTAAAGATTTCTCCACCAGCAAGAGGAGACCAAATCATGGGATTAATTCTTTTCTCTTGGCATAAGTCAATTGTACCTTTTTCAAAATGTTGAAGCTGCATCGCAGATACTTCAATTTGGTTTGTAATGAGCGGGAAATCTAAATATGAGCTAAGCATATTAAACTGAGACGGTAAAAAGTTAGATACGCCAAAATGACGTACTTTTCCATCTTGCTGTAAACGTGTGAAAGCTACTGCCACTTCACTTGGATCCATAAATGGGTCAGGTCGATGAATGAGTAGCAAATCAATATAATCGGTATGTAAGTTTTGTAGCGACTGTTCTACACTTTTCACGATATGTTCAGCACTAGTATTATAGTGAGCAACATATCGTTCTGGGAATTTTGGTGATAAGGGAGCGATTCCACATTTTGTGACAATTTGCATACTTTCACGTAAAGAAGTCTTTAATTGTAATGATTCCCCAAATAACGATTCGCACGTATATCCCCCGTAAATATCAGCGTGATCAAAAGTTGTAATTCCCATATCCATACAATTTTCGATGAAAGAAAGTAATTCTTGTTTTGACATATTCCATTCTGCTAAACGCCAAAATCCTTGAATGATACGAGAAAATTCAAGGTTATTAGCCATCTGAATTCGTTTCATTTTGAGTAGACCTCCTTGATGAATAATGATATTTTTGAAAAGGCTTTCTTGTTTGGTAATATTATATAGCTAGCAAGAGATGCTTACAATAAATATGTCTTTTCTGTATGATATAATGTATATAGATATAGGCATAAGGAGCTGTAAAAATGATTCCAGTAACAATTTTAACTGGTTTTCTTGGATCTGGGAAAACTACATTATTAAATCGTATTTTATCGGAAGAACATGGTAAAAAACTAGCGGTTATTGTAAATGAAATAGGTCAAATTGGCATTGATAATCAATTAATTATGAATGTTGAAGAAGAAATTATGGAAATGACAAATGGCTGTTTATGCTGTACAGTGCGTGAAGACTTACTTGTTGCTTTAAAACAATTACTTGACGTAAAAGCAGAAGGGAAAATGGATTTTGATGGTCTGGTGATTGAAACAACAGGTCTTGCAAACCCAGGACCGATTATCCAAACGTTCTTTTTGGATCCAGTTATTCAATCAGCATACAAAATTAATGGTGTTGTGACAGTGGTAGATAGTTATCATATACATAAACATTTTGAAAAAGGATTAGAAGCAAAAGAGCAGATTGCCTTTGCTGATATGATTTTAGTAAATAAAGTAGATTTAATTGAAGAAGTGGATAAGGAAAAACTTCTTACTGAGTTACAAGGGATTAATCCGATGGCAAAATTAATACCAACGACAAATTGTGAAGTAGATATTCCTGCTTTATTAGAAATTCAAACGTTTAAAACACGTGATACATTAGAAATTTATCCGCATAAAGAGCACCATCATTTAGAAGGTGTGAAATCGTTTGTATTACGTGAAGAGCGGCCATTAGATTTACAAAAGTTGAATGAATGGATGTCAGCTGTCGTTCAAGAATTAGGAGAGTATTTATATCGATATAAGGGCATCCTTTCGATTGATGGAGTGGATCGCCGTGTTGTTTTTCAAGGTGTTCATACTTTGTTTGCTGCTTCTTATGATAGAGAGTGGAAAGAAGGGGAAGAACGCGTAAGTGAAGTGGTTTTCATTGGGAAAGATATTAATAAAGAATGGTTCCAAGAACATTTTAAAGAGTGCGTAAAATAAGCCTGTTTTCACAGGCTTATACTTTCATTTATTTGTAATTCCATTATAACACCAACAACGGGTCCTTCATCATCAATATCACCAGTTAAGTGAAAGCCGAAAGACTCATATAGTTTCATTGCTAGTGTGTTGTCTGGATGAAGACTTAAATAAATTTTTCTACATTGAAATTTTTGTTGTAAATACTGGATTAGCAGCTGCAGAAACCGTTTTGCATACCCGTTTCCTTGGAAATGATAATCAATCATAAAACGATCTAACCATACGCTATCATCTTTTGCTGAATACCAACCATACATCGCATATCCAACAAGTGTCTCTCCATCATATAAGCCTACTGACGTTCCGTCCCCTTCAAATAAAGACTCTGCTAAAGAAAATGCATTACTCTCAATAAATTGTTGCTGCCCCTTTGTTACTTGTAAAGCAGCGACTGAACGCCAATTGTTTGCTGTTACTTCACGAATGTGAAGATTCATAGTTCCAACTCGCTTTCTGAAGTGTTATAAAGCTAATATGGATAATTTTACTTGCTCTTTCGTTTAAGTCAAGTTGATGTATTGGAAAAAGACAGCTGAATATGTCCAGCTGTCTTAGAGGAAAGGTACATTTAACTTGTAGCTTCTTTTAAAGCATTCACGTTTTCTTCCATTAATGTGAAGTAATCTTTGTTTTTCTTTGCATCATCTTCAGAAATAGTAGCGAGGTGATTTAAACGTAAAATTTTCGTTCCTGTTTCTTTTTGAATAACTTCTGCTACTTTTGGAGTAGAGAATGTTTCAAAAAGAATATATTTCAAGCCATGATCTTTTACTGTTTTTGTAATGTTAGCCAGTTCTTTTTGTGACGGTTCATCGGAAGCAGAGATTCCAGCAACTGGTATTTGTTTTAATCCATAGCGTTTTTCCCAGTACCCATATGCAGCGTGAGAAACTAGAATATCTTTCGTTTTTGCACCTGAAACAACAGATTTAAAATGATCATCTAAGTCAGTAAACTTTGTTTGCAGAGCAGCGAAGTTTTTCTCGAATTCTTTTTTATGATCTGGTTGCAATGCTACAAGTGCATCTTTAATTTTTTCAGCCTGTTTCATTGCGAGTGTAGGATCCAGCCATACGTGTGGATCTTTGTCGTGATGGTGATGTTCTTCTTCTTTATGACCTTCTTCGTGTTCATGATGTTCTTCTTCTGATGAAGCGATAAGATCGAAGCCTTTAGATGCATTAACAATTTTTACATTTTCTTTTTTTAATGTTTTTTCCATTTTTTCTGCAAACGGTTCTAATTCTGCGCCGTTGTATACGAATAGATCTGCCTTTGCAACTTGCACCGTTTGTTTTTGACTTGGCTCATATGTATGAGAGTCAGCACCAGGTGGATAAATTGTTTCAACAGTTACATAGTCACCACCGATTTTTTTAGCGAAATCAGCAAGTGGAAAAATGGTTGTATACACAGAAAGTTTGCCATCTTTTTTTGCTAATCCTTCTTTTTTGCTGGAACATCCAGCGAAAATTAATGTGAAAATAAGTATAAAAGAAAATACCATTAATCTTTTCTTCATATAATTCTCCTCTTTTCTTTCTTTTCCAATTTTATTTTCTCCCAAAATAAGAGAAAAAACATTTTTATTGCAAAACGTAATAATTACGTTTTAAGTTGCGAACTTAGTATAATACATCTTTACGAAAGTTGCAATAAAGTGAAACATTAATTGTTGTGGGATAAAGTCCCGTACCAATTATTAGCCTTCACCAATCAGGATTTTACGGGCAGTTGATCCCCATAAAACATCTTTATTGTGCTGGATTTTGAGGCGGGGATATTTCTGCACGTTAATGCGGAGTAAATAATAATCATTTCGATTTGATTTTGTTATAAAGTTGTCAAAAAGAGCAGTATTAATTTTTATGAATGTCGCATAAGTGGCAACATTGCTTTCATATATTGAGGTAGAGGGGATGAAAAGGGGATGAGCGAGTGGATTACTTGATGGAGGCAATTTTATTGATATTAGTAGTTGTTTTACCATTAACATGTGTTTTGATTTTCCTTAAAACATTAATAAGTAATCTGGGTGACTCTACAATCATAACAAAGTTACCAATAGAGAAAACAAGAGAGAAGAGTGAGTAAAGCGCTTGCGTCACGCATAGTGCTTTACTTATGATAGAATAAGTAAAAAGGAAACTCCTAGAAATAGGATTGGTACTGCCTAATTGGACGGTATAAAATTAGATAAAGAGGTATAGGGATAGATGAATAAACGAACAGCGCTAGTACTCGGTGCAAGTGGTTTAGTTGGACAAGAAGTGACGCAGCTATTACTTGATTCAGATTACTATGATTCGGTAATGGTTTTTGTAAGAAAACCATTACAATGGGAGCATGAAAAGTTACAACAGAAACAAGTGGACTTTTCTATATTAGAAGAGTATAAAGAGTTATTTGCTGTTGATGATGTCTTTAGCTGTCTTGGGACAACAATTAAGAAAGCAAAAACGAAAGCGAATTTTAAAAAAGTAGACTATGAATATACATTACGAGCAGCTTGTTTAGCAGAAAAACAAGGTGTGCAAAATTTTCTTGTTATTTCTTCTATGGGTGCCAATCCGAAATCTCTATTCTTTTATTCACAAGTAAAAGGGAAGATGGAGGAAGAACTTCAAAAGTTGGTGATTGGTGGAGTTCATATATTTAGACCATCATTACTACTTGGGGATCGAGAAGAATTTCGTTTTGGAGAAAGAATGGCTGAGAAGATATTTGGTATCGTACCATTTGTATTTAATGGTACTTTAAAAAAGTATAAGCCAATTACAGCTGAGCAGGTTGCAAAAGGGATGTATCTAGCAGCGCTACGTGAAGAATCTGGTGTTCATATTTATAATTCTACAGAGATTACAATGATGAAATAATGAAAGAGGAGAAGGGACGTCCTTCTCCTTTTTGTTTTATCTCATTTTAGCGGCGAGTCGGGGTTGTTTTACCGCGAGCACGTTGATATTGGTGTGGTTCTTGTAATTCAAATCCAAGTTCGTTGGCTGCTGTTCTTGGGAAATATGGATTGCGAAGTAGCTCGCGACCAATAAAGATCAAGTCCGCTTCATTATTTGCTAAAATTTCTTCTGCTTGTATACCACTTGTAATTAGTCCTACTGCGCCTGTCGCGATGCGCGCTTGTTTTTTTATATGATTTGCATATTTTACTTGATAGCCAGGGTAAACATCAATTTGTGCAGGTACAACTGCACCAGAACTACAATCAATTACATCTACCCCTTGTTCTTTCATCCATTTTGCAAATTGAACATAGTCATGTTCTGTTAATCCTTCAGGGTGATAGTCATTAGCAGAAATACGCACAAATAAAGGACCATTCCAAACTGCATTTACAGCATTAATGATTTCTCTTAAGAAACGGTAACGATTTTCAGGTGATCCACCATATTCATCAGTCCGTTTGTTTGATAATGGAGAAAGAAATTCATTAATGAGATAGCCATGAGCCGCATGTAATTCAATAATATCAAATCCTACTTGTTTGGAGCGGTATGCAGCATCTTGAAAAGCGGAAATTGTTTCTTGGATTAGCTGTTTATTCATTTCTAACGGAATTTTCATAGCATCATTAAATGCAACAGCCGAGGGTGCCACAGCATCTGTATGTAATTCAGCTTTTCGTCCAGCGTGTGCTAATTGAATAGCTGCTTTGGCACCATTTTCATGGATGAGTGAAACCGTTTGTTGTAAACCTGGAATATGATCATTATTCCATATACCTAAATCTTTATTAGAAATACGTCCTTCAGGTACAACAGCTGTAGCTTCAAGCATTACAAGACCTACTTGACCAGCTGCTCGAGATGCATAATGGATAGGATGGAAATTTGTAACCTTTCCATCCTCGTGTTCTGAAGAGTACATACACATCGGTGACATAACAATACGATTTTTTAATGTGATATCTTTCATCGTATAAGGTGAAAAAAGATGATAGCCCATAGTTATTCCCCCTTATTACAGTTTTCTTAATTGTATCATCATCATTTTTGTTTCCATAATAAAACGCTTATTCTCGAAAGATTGCACATTTGTGTTACAATTATTGAAATGAATCAAATTGGAGGGTAGGAGCATGTACCGAGCGTATTATGAAAGCGAAATAGGTTTGCTTGAAATTACTGCAAATGATGAAGGAATTACGTCTGTTATTTTTGTAGAGAAACGGAAAGAAGAGAATACAAGTCAAATTGTAGAACAGTGTCTCGCTGAATTAGATGAATATTTTCATCAAAAGCGAACTGAATTTACAGTACCACTATCAGCAGTCGGAACACCATTTCAAAAGAATGTTTGGGATGCACTTTATACGATTCCGTATGGAGTGAGTGCTTCCTATCTAGATATTGCAGAAAAGGTTGGTAACACAAAGGCAGTACGTGCGATTGGCGGAGCAAATAGTCGCAACCCGATTTCTATTATTGTTCCATGTCATCGTGTAATTGGAAAAAGTGGAAAGTTAGTTGGCTATGCAGGTGGACTATGGCGAAAAGAATGGTTATTACAACATGAGGGGATTTTAAAATAAGACGAAAAAATGTTCGGATGGAAATAGTAGTTTTCATTGATTAAAGGAAAAAGAATTCTATATTACGATCTAATCTGAATGGTTTCGCCTATTATTTGTGGGTGTACGATCCTGTAAAAGCCTCTTTCTTCAAATCATTAAGTTTTTAGTATGTTGGACAATAGAAGTATCAGTAGCGGACAAATCACGGAAAGAGGGATTATTTTGCATTGTATAAATTGTGGGAATCCTTGTCCTGACAGTCAGTTCAATTGTAAAGATTGTCAGCAAGTTTTACATAATAGAACAAAAGAGGAAACCTCACCAATAGAAAAAGATATGGAACAATATGTGGGAGCGCATTATCCATATTATAAAGGGAAATGGGAGAAAGAAAAAAAACGAATAGCAGGGTGGAGTTGGAATGGATGGGCGGCTATTTTCAATGTTGGATGGTTTGGCTATCGAAAGTATTACTTACCTGCTTGTTTATTTGTAATATTATTAGTAGCTTGTAATGCATTCTCCTATTATATGGGTTTCAATGTTGCACTTCCAATCATAAATATGGTGCCGCTTACTTTTTTATTACTCATTTTAATGATGATAGGAATTGGGATATTTGCTAATGGGCTATATTATCGATTTGCTGAGCGGAAAATATATCGAATAAAGGCAAGGGGGGTAAAGGACGAAGCTGTTGAAAGTTATCTTATTCGTGATAATGGTGGAACAAGTAAAATTGGAGCGGCTATTGTTACAATTTTGACAGCGACTAGTATATTTATGAGTCACTTTTTCTTTCCCACAGATCAAGATGTCATTCAAAAAGTACGAGCAAGTTCTCTTTATGAGTATCCCTTCTTTTCTATTGGAGAATCGTTTGAACACTATTTTAAGCAACCAACCTGGGTTTATTACCGCGGGGGAGATGGATTAGAATTAGTAGAATTTCATGGATATAATAATGGTATGGCAAGACAAAAAATTGTCATTCAATTTGTTGTCGATTACAGGTTGAATGAAATTGAGCCCTATTCTCTTACGATTAACGATGAGCCACAAGATGAAAAAGAATTCTTGATAATGATGGAAGATGTGTTTCGTACGCAAGATCTTTTTGAGTTTGATGATGGATTACAAAAAGATGAAATAAAAGAGATGTTATAAGAAATGGATGTAAAAGCGGATAAAGTAGCTTTTACATTCATTTCTTTTTATTTCAGTAAAGAAAAATATTTGAAATAATCTGAATGTTTTGTATAATATTATCATATAGGCCTTATTGTATACATAAAGATTGGGGGAAGAAAGAATGAAGAAAAAAGTTTCAACGCTTGCTGCACTTGCACTATCAACAAGTATGTTTGTTGCAGGTTGCGGGAATGGGGAGAAAGCATCGACAACGAAGAAAGAAACAGGTAAGGGGATGGCCGATAAACAAGTGTTAAACTTACTAGAAACAGCAGAAATTCCTTCGATGGATACGTCAAAATCAACAGATTCCGTATCGTTCCGAGTATTCGTAAATGCAATGGAAGGTTTATATCGATTAGATAAAGATAATAAACGAACTCCAGGTATGGCAAAAGATGTGAAAATTAGTGAAGATAAGAAAACATATACTTTTGAATTACGAGATGCAAAGTGGTCGAATGGTGAGCCGGTTCGTGCGCAAGATTTTGTATATGGTTGGCAACGTGCGCTTGATAAAGAAACAGCATCTGAATATGCATTTATTTTATTTGATGTAAAAAATGCTCAAAAAGTTAATAAGGGAGAGTTGCCTCTTGATCAGCTTGGTGTAAAAGCAAAAGATGATAAAACACTAGTGGTAGAACTTGAACAACCAGCTCCATATTTTCTTGATCTTACATCATTTCCAACATTCTTCCCTTTAAATGAGAAGTTTGTAAAAAAACAAGGAGATAAATATGCACTAGAAGCTGATAAAGTTTTATACAATGGACCATTTACGTTAAGTGAATGGAAACATGAGCAAAGCTATAAATTAAAGAAAAATCCAAATTACTGGGATAAAGGTACTGTAAAACTAGAAGAAATTAATGTCGGTATCGTAAAAGAAACGAGCACAGGTGTGAACTTGTATGATAGTGATGAAGTAGATCGCGTCATTTTAACCTCAGAGTTTGTTGATAAATATAAAAAGAATAAGCCAGATGAATTCAAAACGAAACTAGATCCGCGCATGTATTTCTTACGTTTTAATCAACAAAACTCAACATTTAAAAATCAAAAAGTGCGAGAAGCGATTGATTTAGCTTATGATAAAAAAGGTATTGCAAATGTCATTTTAAATGATGGATCATTACCAGCATATTTCTTAGTACCGGAAAAATTTACAACGGGTCCGGATGGAAAAGATTTTCGTACTGTAAATAAAAATTTCCGAGATAGTAACGATAATGCGGCAAAAGCGAAAAAGTTATGGGAAGAAGCGAAAAAAGAATTGGGTCAAGATACAATTACGGTAGAATTACTAAACGATGATAATGGTAGCCGCAAAAAAGTTGGTGACTTTATTAAAGAAGAACTTGAGAAAAATTTACCTGGAATTAAAGTGAATTTGAAACAACAACCATATAAACAAAAATTAGATTTAGAGAAGAAATTACAATATGAGTTTTCGCTATCAGCATGGAGCCCTGATTATCCAGATCCAATGACATACATTGATATGTTTATTACAGGAAGTTCATTTAATGAAATGGCTTATTCAAATCCAAAGTATGATGATTTAGTTGCTAAGTCAAAAGGTGAATTGTTAAAAGACGATGCAGCACGTTGGAAAGCACTTGCAGAAGCGGAAAAAATCTTAATTGGAGAAGATACCGCAATTTCACCTGCTTATCAGCAAAGTACAGCATATTTAGAAAAAACATATGTAAAAGGAATTGCAAATCATACATTCGGTGGCGATTTTAGTTATAAATGGGCATATGTTACAAAAAAATAGTATAATAAGAGATGTGCGAATTTTTGCGCATCTCTTATTTTGTAAGGAGGTTCTATGTTGATAAACGGATTTAATCATCTTTGTTTTTCAGTTTCAAATTTAGAAAGATCGATTCAATTTTATGAAACAGTATTAGAGGGAAGGTTATTAGTAAAAGGAAAAAAACTCGCATATTTTGATGTATGTGGAATGTGGGTCGCACTCAATGAAGAAGCAGATATTGCAAGAAATGAAATTCATCAGTCATATACACATATTGCATTTTCTGTTCAACAAGAGGAATTTGATCAGCTATTAAAGCGATTAGAGGAGAATAAAGTTCATATTTTACAAGGAAGAGAACGTGATGTAAGAGATTGTCAGTCTATTTATTTTATTGATCCAGATGGACATAAGTTTGAGTTTCATTCAGGTACATTGCAGGATCGCTTACATTATTATAAGGAAGCAAAACCACATATGAAATTTTATTGTTGAAATAAAGGGGGCAGGGAAGAGCATGCATGCGCTCGTTATTGGAGGGACAGGAATGCTAAAGAAAGTGTCCGTTTGGCTCTGTAATCAAGGCTTTTATGTTTCTGTTATTGGACGAGATAGGGATAGGTTAGAAGGTGTGAAACATGCATGTAATGCTCCCGGAAATGTTACATGTATTTCTCTTGATTACCACGATAGCGACATCTTAAAACAATCTATTAAAGGTGCTATTAAACAAAATGGCCCTATCACATTAGTAATAGCTTGGATACATACAACTGCTAAAAAGGCGCTTCAAGTAATTTGTGAAGAAATTGAGTTACATTCTAAATCCTATGGTTTGTTTCATATATTAGGGAGTAGTGCTTCTCAATTGGAACGGCAAAAAATAGGAAGTTCTTCATGTGATTATCATAGAATTTTATTAGGGTTTATTTTACAAGGTGAACATTCAAGGTGGTTGACTCATGAAGAAATTGCAGAAGGGGTTATAGCAGGAATTCAGAGTAAACAAAGTGATTGTATTATAGGAACATTAGAGCCATGGGAATTACGACCAATTCATTGAGGGGGAAGGAAACGAATGAAGACGACTTTATATGTAACACGTCACGGAGAAACAGAATGGAATATAGCAAAGCGTATGCAAGGAAGAAAGAATTCGAATTTAACCGAAAAAGGAATGCTACAAGCAAAACAATTAGGGGAACGAATAAAGGATATACCACTTCATGCAATATATAGTAGTCCAAGTGGGAGAACAATGCATACGGCAGAGCTGATAAAAGGAGAGCGGAATATTCCAATTATAGCTGACGAACACTTTTATGAGATTAATATGGGAATCTGGGAAGGGCAAATGCTTGCGGATTTGGAAGCGCAGTATCCAGAGGACGTACATACGTTTTGGAATGAGCCGCATCGTTTTTGTTCGACATCAGGAGAAAATTTTAATGATGTATATAAACGGGTGATAGAAGGGGTCAACATTCTTTTAGAAAAACATAAAGGAGAAAGTATTTTAATTGTATCACACGCAGCGGCAGCAAAATTACTAGTGGGGCACTTTGCTGGTCTTTCGGTTGAAAAAGTATGGGATGATCCATTTATGCATAGTGCTAGCTTAAGTATCATTGAATTTGAAGAAAAAAAAGCTAGTGTTACACAGTTTGCCGATATAAGTCATTTTCAGCAAGTGTAAAAAGACCGCAATAGAGCGGTCTTTTTACACTTACTATTAACAATCGGGGATAAAGAATTAGCAATCGCGTTTTCTAAACCAGAAGTGATCATTTTTTTTTCTCTTTTTGCAGGATGAACGTTTATGGTGATCGCAATCATGGCAGCTTGAATGACTGTCATCATCCCATGAGTGATCGCAAGATTTTTTATCATGCTCACGGATGAATTCACATTTTTTACAGAAACATCGTTTTGTCCAGAAACATTTCTTTTCAAAACGAACGCATTTTGTAACGAACGTACATTTTCTTACACGCGTACATTTTGTAACATGAGTGCACTTTTTCACACGTGTCCGTTTTGTAACGAAAGTACATTTTTTCACGCGTGTAACTTTCGTAACAAAAGTCCACTTTTGCACACGTACACGAGTACGCTTCGTAATGAACGTACATTTTTTCACACGTGTACATTTTGTAACACAAGTACATTTCTTCACACGCGTACATTTTGTAACGAACGTACATTTTTTCACACGTGTACATTTTGTTCGAGGACATTTACCACCCGTTGTATGTTTACAGTGTGTTGTACGTTTATGATGCGAAAATTTATCATCGTCGCACTCAAAAGTACTTGGGTCTTGATGTAAAAATTCCTCCATCCCTGCACTTTTGATTTCTTCAACAGCTTTTTGAATATCGCGTTTCATAGAAACCCTCCTTATCGCTAATTAAAATGAAAAGGTAACCTTTTACATTAATCATGATATGAAGAGAGAATCTCTTCTGCATGAGACAGGAGTTTAATTTTCAATGGAAATTGGCATATGACGGATATATGGACACATGGACAAAGTAATGAGCATACATTAAAGGGAGAAAAAAAGAAGGGGTGGAGAACAATGTTGCCTTCTTATGATTTTTTTATTCATCCAATGTATGTTGTTGAATTAAAGAAAGATATTTGGTCTGATAGTCCTGTTCCAGCAAAATTAACATATGAGAAAAGAAAATATGATATTGATATTGTTTACCGAGGGGCTCATATTCGGGAGCTTGAAAAAAAATCATATCATGTTATGTTTTACAAACCAAAACGATTTCAAGGTGTGAAAGAGTTTCATCTAAATTCTGAGTTTAAAGATCCGTCACTGATCCGAAATAAATTATCACTTGATTTTTTTAGCGATATTGGTGTACTTTCACCAAAATCTCAGCATGTTTTTATTAAAATTAACGGTCAAATTCAAGGTGTATATCTACAATTAGAATCTGTTGATGAAAATTTTTTGAAAAGCAGAAAATTACCGAGCGGTTCAATTTATTATGCAATTGACGATGATGCAAATTTTTCTTTAATGAGCGAGCGAGATCAGGATGTTAAGACAAATTTATCTGCAGGGTATGAGTTTAAATGTGCAAATGAACATAGTGAAGAGCAACTTAGCGAATTTGTTTATCAAGCGAATGCATTATCGCGAGAAAAATATGAAAAAGAAATTGTGAATTATCTTGATGTTGAAAAATACTTGCGATGGTTAGCAGGTGTTATTTTAACGCAAAACTTTGATGGCTTTGTTCATAATTATGCATTGTATCATAATGATGAAACGCATTTGTTTGAAGTAATACCATGGGATTATGATGCAACATGGGGGCGTGATGTAGAGGGAAGGCCACTTAACCATGAATACATTCGAATTCAAGGGTATAATACATTGAGTGCCAGAATTCTTGATATACCGGTATTTCGAAAACAGTACCGCAGTATTCTTGAAGAAATTTTGGAAGAAAAATTCACGGTTTCTTTTATAAAACCGAAAGTAGAGGGAATGTGTGAAGCGATCCGTCCGTACCTGGTTCAAGATCCCTATATGAAAGATAAAATAGACATTTTTGACCAAGAACCCGATATTATCTTTCAATATATAAACAATAGGCGTCAATATATACATGAGTATTTACATGAACTATCATAAATGAAAAAGAGANNTCTCTTTTTCATTTATGATAAATATAATCTTTCATTTTAGATAAAAAGTATGAATGCTTAAGTCTTTATGAAAATAATTGATTCCTTTTAAATTTTATGTGAATAAGCTACGATTTGTTTAGGTGCTGTAAATAAAGTTGAAACAGTATAGTATATTTTTAAGGTGGAGGAAATATGGAAGCGAAATGGATCGATTGGGTAAAACAAATACAAGCTATTGCTCAGGCTGGTTTAACGTATTCAAAAGATGTGTATGATATTGAACGTTTCGAGCAGTTACGTGACCTCACAGTTACTATGATGTCTCATTATACGAAGACAGATTGGGAAGTGGTAGAGAAATTATTTGCCAATGAAACAGGTTATCAAACACCAAAAGTAGATATTAGGGCTGTCGTGTATCAGGATGATAAATTATTATTTGTAAAAGAAAAAAGCGATGGGAAATGGGCTTTACCAGGTGGCTGGGCAGATGTTGGCTATACGCCAACAGAAGTGGCAGCAAAAGAAGTATGGGAAGAAACGGGTTATAAAGTTGACCATTTTCGATTATTAGCAGTATTCGATAAAGAAAAACATCATTCATCACCATCCGCAACACATGTATATAAAATATTTATTGGTTGTGAAATCGTTGGGGGAGAAAAACAAACAAGTATTGAAACGGAAGCAGTGAACTTTTTTGGTGAAAAGGAAATTCCGGAGTTATCGATTGCTAGAAATACAGAGGGGCAAATTAGAGAGATGTTTGCATGTATGAAAGACAGTAATAAGCAATCCTTACTTGATTAAGAAAAAATGTGTAAAGATAAAAAATAAGAAATTTTACATGTATAACCCTCTCTTTTCTTTCTATTTGTGCCTGGTATATTTACAATGAATGGTACATATTTTGGGTAAAGAACTAGGAACTTATTGGCATGCATAAATCTTTGTGAGATAATAGGAAGGCATGTAAGAAGAAAAGGAGACAGAAAAGAAAATGTTATCGAATTTAATAGAGCAGTTATTGCAATTTTTTGCAAGTTTAGGATACTTTGGAGTAGCCTTAGGGTTAATGATTGAAATCATTCCCAGTGAGATTGTTCTCTCTTATGCTGGATTTTTAGTAGCAGACGGTAAAATCAGTTTTATTGGAGCGGTGATTGCTGGTACAATCGGTGGTACTTTAGCACAAATCTTCTTGTATTGGTTAGGGTATTACGGAGGACGTCCTGTCGTTGAAAAATATGGAAAATATTTATTGATTAACAAGCATCATTTAGATGTGGCGGAAGGCTGGTTTAATCGATATGGGGCGGGAGTAATTTTCTCAGCACGCTTTATACCAGTTGTGCGTCATGCAATTTCGATTCCAGCAGGATTAGCGAAAATGCCTTTGAAAAATTTTACACTATACACAGTAATCGCGATTATCCCATGGTCAATTTTGTTTATTTATTTAGGAGAAAAACTAGGTGGGAATTGGCGTCATATTAAAGAATATGCCGCTGACTATACGCATTACATAATTATTGGGGCAGTGTTCTTTATTGCTCTTTATTTCGGTTTAAAAATATTGAAAAAAAGAAAAACAGTTCGTTAAAGCCAATGATTTCATTGGCTTTTTTCATACCTTTCAGTTCTAAAATAAAGAAGTTGTCCATAATGTGTAGTAATAAAGCGTAGCGGGGGAATGAAATGAAGGGATCACCGTTTTTACGTGGAACATTATTTTTAACGATGGCAACGATGATATCTAAAATGCTCGGATTTATATATGTTATTCCATTTACAGCAATGGTTGGTACTAGCGGATATGTATTATATACGTATGCATATCGGCCATATACAATTATGTTAAGCATTGCAACGATGGGATTACCACTTGCTGTTTCAAAAATGGTCTCGAAATATGATCAGTTAAATGACTATCATACAGTAAAACGGGTGTTGAAAAGTGGAATATTTTTTATGATTTTTATGGGGCTAGCTTCATTTCTAGTTCTTTATATGTTAGCTCCATATCTTGCAAATCTAGTGATCGATGGAAGTGATCAAACTGGTAATAGTATGAATGCTGTTACATATAATATTCAAATTGTTAGTTTTGCACTACTGATTGTACCAGTAATGAGTTTATTACGCGGTTTTTTTCAAGGATTTCAATCTATGGGACCATCGGCTTCTAGTGTAGTTGTAGAACAGTTCTTTCGTGTATTAACAATCTTAATAGGAAGCTTTGTTGTGTTGCATATTTTGAAAGCATCTGTTTCGTTAGCGGTTGGAGTTTCAACTTTTGGTGCATTTATGGGCGCGGCAGCTGGACTAACTGTTTTGATTGGATTTTATATGAAAAGGCGGAAATACTTAAAACGGAAAGAGAAAGCCAGTATCCCGCAGACAACGAAGTCTTTTTTTGCTTTATATAAAGAGCTATTTACGTATTCAATCCCATTTGTTGCGGTTGGACTAGCGATTCCGTTGTATCAAACAATTGATACATTTACAATCAATAAACTTTTAATAGAGATAGGTTACGTGCAAATCGAAGCAGAAAAAATAAATGCGATAATTGGGCTTGTTCAAATGGTTGTACTAATTCCAGTGTCGGTTGCAACAGCCTTTAGTATGTCTCTCGTTCCTGAGATGACGAAAGCTTATATAGCTGGAAATGTACAATTATTATATAAGCATTTCACGAAAACGAATTTACTTGTTGTAGCGATTACAATTCCAGCAGCAATTGGAATGATGATATTAGCTAAACCTATATATACTTTTTTATTTGGAGTAGGAAATGATCCGAGTTTAGGAAGCGCTATTTTACAGTACTATGCACCGGCATGTATATTATTTTCATTGTTCACAGTTACTGCTGCGATGTTACAAGGCATTAATCAGCAACAAAAAACAGTTCTGGGTTTAACCCTAGGGATTATCATTAAAGTCGCATTAAATATTGTATTATTACCGTACTTTGACTACACTAGTTTTATTATCTCAACATATGCAGGCTATACTGTTTCGGTTTCATTTAACTTGTGGATGCTTTCTAAATATGTTATAAAGGCAACATAAGCTTTTGGAAAGACAGAGCAATCTCTGTCTTTTTCTATTTTAAAAGAATTTATGAAGAAAAGCGTTTTCAAATTAATTTTCTATTGAAATTTGAACGTTTGTTTCATATGCTGAAAATAGCGGTTCAAAAACTGTTGTTTAAGTGAGGTAGATTCCCACATGTAAAAAGAATCGGGGTGATAGTATGTTAAATATTTATTTAACAGACCGAAACGGAAAACTACAAGAAATAGAGGAAATTGAAAAAGGTTGCTGGATTAATGTACTTCATCCAACAGAAGAAGAAATTCAATTTTTAGTGCAAACATTGAATGTAGAATTGGATTTTATTAAAGACCCATTGGATGATGAAGAACGATCTCGTATTGAAAAAGAAGATGATAATGCATTAATTATCGTTGACATTCCTACAGTGAGGCATGATGAAGAAGGAAATTCAATATATGACACGATTCCGATTGGTATGATTGTAATGCCGGAATGTTTCGTTACAATCTGTTTGGAAGAAAAT
Organism: Bacillus sp. AFS023182; assembly: GCF_002560575.1. NCBI lineage: Bacteria > Bacillati > Bacillota > Bacilli > Caryophanales > Bacillaceae > Bacillus > Bacillus sp. AFS023182. The sequence goes on from NZ_NTRO01000028.1 coordinate 201,152, forward strand.
CCGATTTTCGAGCGATTTATTAATCAACGTATTAAAGAATTTTATACATTTAAAAAGACGCGTTTTGCACTGCAGCTCTTATATACGATTTCTACTTATTATTTACGATACTTAAAGCAAATTAACAGAAAAACAATTGACTTAGAACATGAATTAAATAAGTCAATGAAAAATAAAGAAATCTTCACATTATTAGGTCTTGAAAAAAGTTTAGTGTATTTTACGACATCTTTAAAAGCAAACAAAATTGTTATTCAGAAGTTAATGCGTAATAATAACTTTCTTAAAATGTATGAAGATGATCAAGATTTATTAGAAGATGTATTAATTGAAAATAAACAGGCCATTGAAATGGCCGAAATATATAGTCATATTTTAAGTGGTATGATGAATACGTTTAGCTCAGTTATTTCAAATAACTTAAACAGTGTAATGAAACTGTTGACGTCAATTACAATTATTTTATCATTACCAACAATGGTTTCGAGCTTTTTTGGAATGAATGTAGAAATTCCACTTGGTCATAGCCCACATGGTTTTATAATTGTAATGATTATATGTGCAACATTATCTTGCACTTTAGCGTTTATTTTTTGGAAGAAACGTTATTTTTAAAGATAAAGAAAGCTGCTATAGCATAGTTATTAAACTGCGCTATAGCAGCTTTTTTGTCGTAATATAACGTTTCTTATATACGATACATATATTGATGGAAAACTTTTTTTGCCATGATTTACAGATTTGAAAAGGGCTTGTTCAAATAATAAATTGAGGTTAAAATTACATATTGTTAATGAAAAAATGGAGGAAATACATCATGGAATTGTTTCAGTTACCGAAAGCATTCCTGCAAATGAATACAATCTTTATCTCAATTTTAATTGAAGCACTACCATTTGTGCTAATTGGTGTATTTATTTCAGGATTCATTCAAATGTTTGTGACAGAAGATATGGTGGCAAAATGGATGCCAAAAAATCGATTTCTGTCTGTGTTATTAGCCACTTTTCTTGGCATGATGTTTCCAGGGTGTGAGTGTGGGATCGTTCCGATTGTAAGACGTCTAATTGGTAAAGGTGTTCCGCCATACGCTGGAATCGCATTTATGTTAACGGGTCCGATTATTAATCCGGTTGTATTATTTGCAACGTATGTTGCATTCGGAAGTAGCATGCATATGGTATGGTACCGTTCGATTGTAGCTATTGTTGTAGCGATTATTGTTGGAATTATATTATCATTTATGTTTAAAGATCATCAATTACGTGATGAGCATTTCCCAGAGGTGGATCATAAGCGTCCACTGCGTAAAAAAATGTGGGATGTTTGTACACATGCGGTTGAAGAGTTTTTCTCAATGGGAAAATACTTAGTAATGGGGGCATTAATTGCCGCTGCTGTTCAAACGTTTGTACAAACTTCAACGCTACTTTCTATAGGACAAGGACCGTTCTCTTCATCAGCTGTTATGATGGGACTTGCGTATATTTTATCACTATGTTCAGAGGCGGATGCTTTTATTGCATCGTCGTTCCAAAGTACATTTTCAACAGCATCACTTGTCGCGTTCCTCGTATATGGACCGATGGTGGATATTAAAAATATGTTTATGATGCTTGCGACATTTAAAACGAAATTTGTAATTGTTGTGATAGCTACAGTTACACTCGTGGTTTATGCAAGCTCACTACTCATTTATGCGATGGGGTGGTAGGTTATGTTTCGAGCGTATATTTTACTCGGGTTTACAATCTTAATTACGCAGCTTCATATTTCAGGTAATATAACAAAGTATATAAATATGAAGTACGCCTATTTATCAAAAACAGCAGCAATTATTTTAGGGTTTTTAACACTTATTCAAATCATTGTTGTTTTCCAAAAGGAACACCAAAAGGAGAAAGATCAGCACAATTGTGGTTGTAATCATAGTCATTGTGGACATGATCATTCAAAAGATGAAAATACATGGTGGAAACGGACTTTTGCGTATACATTATTTTGTTTTCCTATTATTTCAGGACTATTCTTTCCAATTGCGACATTAGATTCGGATATAGTTAAAACAAAAGGTTTTCATTTTCCTGTTGCGCAGGCAGAAAGCACAGATCCATTTATGACAAGGCAGTTTTTAAGACCCGATACGAGTATTTATTATGGAAAAGAAGGATATCGCGGTGTAATGGAAAAAGGGAAAAAAGAATATGTAACAAAAGATAGTATCGCTTTAAAGGATGAAGATTTCTTAAAAGGAATGGAGACAATCTATAATTATCCTGGTGAGTTTACAGGGAAGAAACTTTCTTTTAAAGGATTTGTCTTCCGCGATGATTCTGCAAAAAAAGAGCAATATTTCTTATTCCGCTTTGGTATTATTCATTGTGTAGCCGATTCAGGTGTATATGGAATGTTAGTGAAAAAGCCAGATGGGGTAGAGTGGAATAATGATGATTGGATTCAAGTAGAAGGGGAAATTTCAACTGAGTTTTATCAACCATTCCACGCAAATATTCCTGTTTTAGAAGTGGAAAAGTGGAATAAAGTTGAACAGCCGAAGGAACAATATGTATTTAGAGGAGCCGATTGATTATAATCGGTTCTTTTTTACATCCAGTTCGTTTATGTTAGCTATGAATCGTTTGTGTTTGGACAGGATTGCTGTTTTACGTGCAGAGCAACGTCATATTCAAAAAAAGAAAGTAAGAAAATTGCAACGGTATTAGCTTTATAAGTAAACTAGAATGAAAAGCGGACACCTAAATTTAGGTGTCCGCTTTTATAGTTTTTTCATCTACATATCGCTCTTAAGGGTAGCTAACTAGCAAAAGCAAGCAGCACCGACGATAATTAAGAGGATAAATAAGACGACAAGTAACGCGAATCCATTCCCATGTGCGAAGCCCATTGTTATTTCCTCCTTTTATTGTAAGATACAACATACAATATGCAAATTCACTTTTGTTTGACAGGGACATATATCACGAAACTGTGGATTTTTCTTGTATGTTAACGTAAAAAAAAGGAAACATATAGGAATAACAGCTTTTGAAGAAAGGGTTTTATCCATGAAAAAATGTATAGCTATTTTGTTATGCATCATAGGGATATCTATATGGATGACTATCGATCTAGAAATGGGGAAGAAAATGAATAGTGGACTTGAAATATCAAAATTTCGATATGGGAATTTTCAATTGTATACGAACGGGGAAGATTTGAATCGAAACTTGTTTGAAGATATAAATCGTGCTGAAAAATTTGTTTATCTTCATTTTTATATTGTAGGTAAAGATAAAGTAAGTCGTGATTTCTTACAGCTATTAGAGAAGAAAGCATCGAGTGGTGTAGATGTGAAATTATCAGTAGACCGCATTGGTGGCTATAAAATTAAGAAAAAAGTGATTCAGCAGTTAAAAGAAAAGGGTGTTAAATTTACTTTTAGTAAAAAGCCTAAATTTAAAAATCTGTTTTATTCACTACATCAACGTAATCATCGCCGTATTGCAGTGATTGATGGGAAAGTTTCTTATGTCGGCGGTTTTAATATTGGAGAGGAGTATCTTGGAAAGGATCCTAAATTCGGAAGATGGCGTGATTATCAACTGCGTATTCAAGGAGAGGGAGCAGTTGATATGGAACAAAAATTTGTAGAAGATTGGTACGAGGATACTGACGAAAAGCTTTCTTTGTACGAAGGGCCACCTCAGCAAGGGAAAGCAAAGTATCAATATGTATTTTCGAATGGGAAAGGGTTATGGCAGGAATACGGTGCATTCATAAAAGAGGCTAAAAAATCATTAATTATTGCAACGCCGTATTTTGTACCAAGTAAGGAAATGATGGATGGTTTACAAGAAGCATTGCAGCGCGGAGTGGCTGTAAAGATTCTAGTTCCCTTTAAAAGCGATGCCCTATTACTAAAACAAGCTGCTTACCCCCATTTAAAAAAGATGTTAGATGCTGGTGCAGAAATCTATCAATACCACAATGGCTTTTTTCATGGAAAGGTGACAATAATTGATGGTACAAGCGCTGATGTAGGAACAGCTAATTTTGATAATCGTAGCTTTTATATTAACATGGAGTCGGATTGTTTTATATATGATAAAGCAGTTGTAGCTGAAGTGTGGGGACGATTACAAGAGGATTTTCATGACTCTAAGCGTTTGACGGATAAAGATTTTGACAAAATTAGTAGCTGGGACTGGTTTTTAGCAAAGATAGCAAATGTTCTGGCTTTCTATTTATAGGCATATATTAGAAGGAAGGGGGAGCTATAATATGAGATGTATGGAAGAATTACTACAGTGTAGTTATGAAATGATTCATATGATGGGTGAGTATATGAACAAAGTGGAAGATGAAGAGCTAGGAGATATATTAAAACAGCATTTGCCCTATATTTTGCAAGCTTACAATGAACAAGTGAACTTTCAAGAAGGTGAAAATGTACAGCATATGATTTGCGAACAACTGAGGTCTCCCCTTATACAAAATGGTATACCGATGACTAATACAAGTAAGGGTGATACCGAAATTGCTATTTCCTATATCTCGAATTTAAAAAGATTAGCACTCAGATTTGCTCAAGTTGCTGTAGAAGTTGCAAATCCGGAATTTCGATCATTTTTGGAAAACTGTTTTGTTAAAATGAATCGTTATGCTTATAGCATATGGCAATATGTTGTGAAAAAAGAATATACAATAGAAAATATATATGCAGCCGAAAGGTTTGCATGGAATGAAAAACAAGACAGTGTATGAACTGTCTTGTTTTTTTGAAAAGAATTATAAGCTTTTTACCATTCCACCATCAACAAGGAAAGATTGCCCGGTCATATATGTATTTGCATCGGATGCAAGGAATGCAGCGAACGCTGCGAACTCGCTAGGGCGACCGTATCTTCCGAGAGGGATAATTGATTCATATTGTTTTTGAACGTCTTCTACTGTAATTCCGTGCTTTTCGGCAGCTGTTTCATCGAGAGAAGCGATGCGGTCTGTAGCGATACGTCCTGGGGCAATGGTATTAATTAGAATGTTATATGGGGCAAGCTCAGATGCTAACGTTTTTGCTAAGCCTGTAATACCGACGCGGAATGTATTCGATAATAGTAATCCGGGAATTGGCTCTTTAATAGAAGACGAAGCGATGTTAATAATTTTTCCGCCTTGTTCCTTCATATATGGGAGTACTTCACGAATCATACGTACGTAACTTAATAAATTGAGTTCAAATGAATTGTACCAATCTTCATCTGTTAATTGTTCAAATGTACCAGGCTTAGGACCGCCGGCATTGTTTACTAAAATATCAATTGTGCCAAAGTTTTGTACAGTATATTCTACCGCTTGTTTAATGCTTTCTTTATTTGTAACATCACAAACTGTATACATGGCAGTACCTTTATTAAGAGCGATCAATTCTTTTTGTAAAGATGCTAGCTTTTCCTCATTACGACTCAGTAGCATAACATTTGTACCTTCTTTTATAAGTTCTGTAGCAATCGCTTTTCCTAAACCTTGACTAGATGCGACAACTAGAGCAGTTTTTCCAGCTAATCCAAGTTCCATATATATCAACCTTTCTCTGTTATATTATTTTTATTATAAGCGAAAATGATTCAAAATAAAAAATAAACGCCTCCCTTGTCAGAAAATTTACAGAAATTTACCGTATCTTTACTTACTTCTCATATTTCCTTCAAAAAAGAGAAGTAATATGAGGTTGTACATATTCTATCAAAAGGGGGAAAAGCAAATGAATAAATGGGTTAAATCTTTAACTGTAATGGCACTTGCGAGCTCTTTATTTCTGGTAGGCTGTAATAATAGTGAGGATAAGAAAAAAGAAGAAGATACAACAACACAGCAAGATAAAAAGAAGGATCAAGAAACGAGCAAGGATAGTACTTCTTCAGATTCAAAGGAAAAAAAATAATATTTTGAATGATAGGGCTTCCTCATGTGTTGAGGAAGCTTTTTTAGTTGTATATTTTCCACTTTTGAGAAAAAATAGAGAGAAATAATAAGTAAGGAGTACGAGGATGAAAATATGTATATTTGGGGCAACTGGAAGAGTTGGCTCACAGTTAATGAAACTAGCATTACAAGATTTACATGATGTCACAGTATTAGTTCGTGACCAAAATAAGGTTGTGGAAAAACATAACAATCTATATATAGTAGAAGGAAATGTATTACAGGAAAATGATGTGAAAAAGGCGTTAAAGGGGGCGGATATCGTGTTAAGTGCTCTTGGGACTGATGGAAATAGAACATTATCGCATAGCATACCTACTATTATAAAACATATGGATAAAGAGGGAATAAACAGGATTATCACGATAGGAACAGCAGGTATTTTACAAGCTCGAACAAATCAGAAGATATATCGATTTCAATCGGAAGAATCAAAGAGAAAAACTACAACAGCTGCAGAAGATCATCTATCTGCTTATGTAGCTTTAAAAAATAGCGAGTTATGCTGGACAATTGTTTGTCCTACACATTTAATTGATGGAGAAGAAACGGGTATGTACCGCACGGAGGGGGAAATGCTACCACTGGACGGATCAAAAATTACGGTAGGAGATACGGCTCGTTTTACGTGGTCTTTAATAAATAAAAAAGTATATGAAAACACTCGTGTAGGTATTGCGTATTAAAAAACCATCCCTGAAAAGGGATGGTTAAAAAAGAATGTAACATACAAAAATGATAATCATAATAATTTGTAAAATCGCTTTTGCCACTGTACTGCTTAAAAAGCCGACGACTGTAGCAATTCCCACCATAAAAGCTTCTTTCGGTGTCTTTTTATGCAATATTTCTGTCATGAAAACAGACAGAAATGGAATGATAATGAGACCAAATGGCGGGAAGAAAAAGGAACCGACAATAATAGAGAGCATTCCCACACGTTCGCCCCATTTGGTACTTCCATATTTCTTTAAGAAATATCCATTTGCGATAAAATCAGCAACAAAAATAAAGATGGTAAAAATGATTTGAAGGATCCAAAAGCTTGTTGATAGCTCCCCGCTATTTATACCAAAATGATAAATGAGATATCCAGCCCATAGTGCGAGTATGCCAGGGATAATTGGATAAATAAAAGCAATAAATGATACGATGAAACATGCAATTATACAAAGTGTAAGAAAAATAGTCACTTTATATCTCCTTTTTACTATCTAGTTTATGTACAGCAACTTTCTTAATTTGATGCCCATCAATCTCTAATGCTTTGAATTGGAAACCAGCATATTCAATTGAATATCCAGCTTCAATATTTAAATCAATAGCTTGGGATAGAAGCCAGCCGCCAATTGTATCTAAATCACTTTCATCAATATGTAAACCAAACATATCATTTACTTCTGAAATGAGCACTTTTCCATCAAATACAGTAAGTTTTGGTGTGCGTTTTTCAATCATTGGTGGTTCATCTGCATCAAACTCATCTTGAATTTCACCAATAATTTCTTCAATAATATCTTCCATTGTTAATAGTCCAGCTGTCCCACCATATTCATCCACTACAATCGCCATTTGAACACGGTTTTTTTGGAGGTGGATTAATGTTTGACGAATTGGAACTGTTTCAAAGACAGTTAAGACGGGATGTATGTATGCTTCTAAAGGTTTGTGAATTCCCTTCGTTTGATCGTGAAAAATTTCTTTTGTATTTAGCATACCAATAATATCATCTTTATCTTTTTCTATTATCGGATAGCGTGTATATTTTTCAGATGCGATAATTTCCATATTTTCGGATAATGTATTTTCTGTAGATAAACAAATCATTTCTGTACGAGGTACCATAATTTCTTTGGCAACACGGTCATCAAACTCAAAAATATTGTTTACATATTTATATTCGGTTTGGTTAATTTCACCACTCTTAAAGCTTTCACCTAAAATAAGTCGTAATTCTTCTTCTGAGTGCGCAAGTTCATTTTCTTTTGCTGGTTCGAGGCCGAATAGTTTTGTAAAGGATACGGCTGTACTATTTAGTAACCAAATGAAAGGATACATGATTTTATCAAACCAGATGAGTGGTTTGGCAAATTTTAATGTAATTGCTTCAGCTTTTTGAATCGCAAAAGATTTTGGAACAAGTTCACCTAATACAACATGAAAAAAAGTAATAACACTAAAAGCGATGATGAAAGATAGCGTATTAGCCATCGCTCCAGTAATATTTATTTTTTCAAATAGTGGTCGTAGTAAGTGTTCAACAGTTGGTTCGCCAAGCCAACCAAGCCCTAAAGACGTGATGGTAATACCAAGCTGACAAGCTGATAAGTATACATCTAAGTTAGAAACAACGCTTCTGGCAGCTAGTGCTTGCTTATTTCCTTCATTTGCAAGCTGATCAATTCGGCTTTTTCGTACTTTTACAACTGCAAATTCAGATGCAACGAAAAAGCCAGAAATGAGGATAAGTACAAAAATGAGAAAAATATTTAATATGTCCAAGTGTGTTCTCTACTCCGAAGTTGGAATAAAGATGTCACCTCCTGCAAGTATGTTATACTTTTATAATAAATCGAAACGAAAATAATAGTCAAAGGAAATGAGTAAATATTGGGATGTTTTTCTAATCATTCATGAATTTGTTGGTATTTTACCCTGAATGAAAGAGGAATAACCCTCCATTTTAAGGAGGGGGATGGCTTATATCTTAATTATTTAATCATTGTTTTTGCAATAGCGTAAGTTTGATGTTTAGACTGGTTTGTTGTCCATACGGATTGAAGGAAGGAAAGAATGATATACGGAATATAAAGGAGTAACAGTCCAATTGTAACAACAGTTGGTGAACTTCCTCCAAATTGAATAATAAATTGTAGTAATCCTTTCGTATGAAAAATACATTCCATATAACAGAATGATAAAATAATGGAACTTAAAATAGATTTATGATTTGAAACGATTGCTATAAATAATGTATTAATGAGAAAAGATGAATCGCGTATAACATGTTCTTCCGTTTTATTTAAAAACGGGATCCATTTTTTAATTGCCTGTATAATGATAATCATTGATGTACTACATATGATGATGAGGGAAGAAAGGAATGGAATTGTTATGTACTTTGCGATGTGTAAAGAAATTAATACAATAGAACATTGTAATAAAACGGTACTGAATGAGTATGGAATCCAGCGCAATATAACAGTATACTTTTTTAATTGTTTTGGTACTTTTAAGAATAAATGTCCAATTGCTAGGCTAATGGAAAAACCAATTACGAGTGTGAATGTAAAGCGAACGATCGATAAAAAGTATACTTCCCATATATAAGGGAATAGAAGTGTAGATTGTCCAGAAACATGTAACACTCTAGTTGAGTTTATAATAGGTTGAGATGAGAAAAGAATAGATTCATGCATCCAATCAATCATGGGGATTGAAATGTGCGGAAAATGAGTGAAATTATAAAAAATCCCAAGTAAGCCTTTTAAATAAGAAGGCTCATGCGCTAATAATATAGCAGGAATCGGGCTTATGATAAGAATGATTAGAAGTCCAGCTAAAAAACGATACGTATAAGAACGAAATAATGAAGACATAATTGCTCACCTACTCTTTGAAAATTCAGAAAATTATTATTCTTATTCTAGCGTTTTTTTGAATAAGTTACAATATCTTTTTCTTTCCATATAGGTTCAGTGTAATAATTTGTGAATATTGCTTTTGTACAGAATAATAATCTACTAAATTTCTCAAAAAATGAATCATTCATGAACAAATAATGACAGTAGTATGAATAGTTTTCAGAAAAGTAAAATAAAATATTTATTTTTTTCTAAAAATATAATATAGTTAGGGCACAGAAAGTATTTTAACATAAGGAGGCTTTTTATGAGGATTAAAGGGAATTATGTACCAAAAAGAGAAGTTTTATATTGCTCCATATCATTAACAATAGGTGAAGCATTGGATCATTTAAATAAAACGGGTTATCGCTGTGTGCCTGTTTTAGATGAAAAGAAAGAGAAATTTTTAGGAAATGTATATAAAGTAGATATTTTAGAATATAAAGGTTCATTAGAGGATAATCTATCAGAATTATTAAATGATAAAGAGGGCTATGTGAGAGAAGACTCTTCTTTCTTTAAAGTGTTCTTTACAATTAAGAAACTACCATATTTGTCGGTTGTCGATGAGAAAGGAACATTTCTTGGAATCTTAACTCATAAAAAGGTATTTGAGCTATTAGAGGATGCATGGGGTGTTCATTCTAGTAAGTATTCTGTTATGGTGGGAACCCAAGATTATAATGGAGCGATTCAAAAACTATCTACGGTTTTGAAAAAGTATAGTGGTATCCAAAGTCTAATGACATTTGATAATGATGCATTGTTAATACGCAGAATTATGTTTACATTGGGTGAAGAGTTTAAAGTAGAAGAGTTAGAGACTTTATTAAAGGATTTAGAGGATCACGGATTTCGTGTTGTATATGTAGAAGAAATGAATAATCCACGTGAAGTGGAGACAATAGAATAGAAATGAAAAGCCATCTGTATAATTTGGATGGCTTTTCGTTATACATAAGAAAAGAAATGTTAATGTTATTTTAAAATAAAAAAATGAATGCGTACGTATTTATTTTTAAAATATTTTTCTAAAAGAATAATAGATGAAAAAGGTGTGCATACTATTTAACTTTCGGAAAATTCTATATAAAAAATATGTTTTTATTTTTCAACTAAATGTGTTACTATATTTGTGATAAAAGTAAAGAGGTCTGACAAGTTTCACTTCACGGTGTAATACTCTGATGATTTAAATATTCGAAAAAATCAAAAATATAAATCAGAGTAAAGAAGAAGGGGAAGTGGAGAAATTATGGAGAAAGACATTGCTTTTTTAGGGGCATACATAATCAACAGGAATAGAAAGGAGGATGCATAGCATATTGTGAAAGAGACAAAAACAATAGAGACATGCTATGCAAAAGAGAGATGAAGGGACGATTAAGGCCAGGAGACACGATAGCGATTGGTTTAATGTTGTTTGCATTATTTTTAGGAGCTGGAAATTTAATTTTCCCACCAGTATTAGGACAACAAGCTGGAGAAAATGTTTGGATTGCCACCATTGGATTCCTTGTAACAGGAGTCGGACTCCCCCTATTAGCTGTAACTGCTGTCGCTTTTGTAGAAGGGGACTTGAAAGCGTTATCCTCTAGAGTACACCCTATATTTGCGTTTATTTTCCCACTGGTTAGTTATTTAGCGATTGGACCATTCTTTGCAATCCCGCGAACAGGAGCGGTTTCTTTTGAAATGGGAATGAAGCCATTTCTACCAGAAGCGTTTGTGTCAGAGTGGTATATGCTGTTTCTTTACACGGTAGTTTTCTTTGGGGTAACTTGGTATTTATCACTAAACCCATCAAAATTAATTGACTGGTTTGGAAAGTTTCTTACTCCGTTATTAGTATTAATTGTTGCTATAATTGTTGGGAAAGCGATTATCGATCCAATTGGGGCACCTGCTGCACCGTTAGATGCATATAAAGATAATGCGTTTTTCGGTGGATTTATTCAAGGATATTTAACAATGGATGCTATTAGTGCACTTGTATTTGGAATCGTTGTGGTACAAGTTATTCGTTCAAAAGGAATAAAAGAGAGCAGACAAATTGCAAAAACGACAATTGTATCAGGAATTATTGCTGTACTAGGTTTAACGTTAATTTATTTATCACTCGCGTATCTCGGCTCAACAAGTACATCACTTGGCGTTTCTGATAATGGAGGTCTTATTTTAACGAAAGTTGTAAACGAGCTATATGGCACGAGTGGCAAAATATTATTAGGCCTTGTTATTACACTTGCTTGTTTAACAACGTCAGTTGGGCTCGCATCAGCATGTGCGGGATTTTTTACAAACTTATTCCCAAAAGTATCACATAAAATGGTTGTAACATTGGTATGTGTGTTTAGTTTAGTTGTATCCAACCTAGGGTTAACACAGCTTATTGCTGTAACATTACCAGTATTGATGATTATTTATCCTGTTGCAATCGTATTAATTGTATTGTCTTATTTCCATAAATGGATCGGACAGCGAAATACAATATATATCGGTGCGATTTTAGGTGCACTAGTTATTAGTTTATTTAACGGTTTAGAAAGTGCAAATATTAAGTTTGATGTAATAACAAATGTCCTGCAAATGCTTCCTTTATATAAGGAAGGAATTGGTTGGTTACTGCCATCATGTGTTGGCGGAGTTATCGGTTATTTTCTATATAGACCAAAAGAATCAGGTGAGTTGCAAAAGAAAGGTGCTTAGGTATCTTTCTTTTTTTAGAGGGAATTTGTATGTTTTGTCTAAATGGTAATTTTGGAGGGAGAATACAATGGCTAATTTTGAAGACTTTTTACAGTTAGATTTACGTATTGGCACGATACAAAAGGCAGAAGAGTTTAAAGAAGCGCGCGTACCTGCAATTAAGCTTGAAATCGACTTTGGTGAACTTGGTATGAAACAATCCAGCGCTCAAATAACAAAGAGGTATATACCAGAAGAGCTAATTGGGAAACAGGTTGTAGCTGTCGTGAACTTCCCGCCCAAGCGTGTTGCAGGCTATAAATCAGAAGTACTTGTGCTAGGTGGAGTTCCAGAACAAGGGGATGTAATCTTATTGCAGCCTGATATAGAAGTCCCAAATGGAACATCTATTAGTTAAATAGGAGGGGACAGGGATGGAAGTTGGAAAAGCTTATTTAGAATGTGCTGTTTCAAACTTTAAGGCGATTCAAAAACAAGGGGAACGGACATTTTCACAGTTATCATACGAACAAATCAGTTGGATACCTCATGAAGAAGCAAACAGTATTGCTATTATAGTCAAACATTTGCAGGGGAATATGCGATCGAGATGGACAGATTTTTTAACGACAGATGGTGAAAAATTAGATCGGAACCGTGATGGTGAATTTGAAGGCGGTTATGCTTCAAAAGAAGAGATGTTAGTAGCGTGGAGGGATGGTTGGGGTTATGTTTTTCAAGCGCTGCAATCATTAACTCCGCAAGATCTTTTAAAAAGCGTTCATATAAGGGGAGAAGCACAAAGTGTTATGCAAGCAATTGAAAGGCAAATCACTCATTATGCATCACATATCGGACAAATTATTTATGTTGGAAAATTGCTGAAGGGAAAAGAGTGGGAATGTTTAAGTATTCCCAAAGGGCAGTCTAATCGTTATCTTCAAAAGTGACGTTCAATATAATAATAAGAAATAAAACGATATAGAACGGGCACTAAAAAAATAATCCAAATGACTGATGGTTCTGTTATTGTTAAAATAGTGCCTATAGCGAGAGTATACCAAATGAAATATATTCCAAATAGCGTATTAATAGGAATAAAGTTAGAAAAGAAAAATTGTTGATTAAAACAAGCATTGTGAAATAAGTACATGCGTACGTAAAGCATTGTAGTAATAAGATCTTGCTTTCTGACAATTTTTTTCTGACATTTATGACATATAAAAGTTATTTTCATTCATACACTCCATTTAAAAATAAGATTATGACTTTCTTAAATTTGTTATTAGTTTATAAATAAGGAGATATAAAGAATATACTCCTACATAAGCTCCGGTAATGAGAAATAATGGGTTCAATAAAATAGCGTGAATCGTTGTCATAAATACTAAGCCGTGCAGTACAACATCATATATGTTAAAAGCAATTAGTATACCCAGTATATATAATGAAAGGTACGCGCAAATATCTAAGAAAGCATGGATTTTAGGGTGTACTGCAAATAATAAAAAAACACATGATAAAACAATAGGCATGATACCTATAATTAGCTTCAATTCATTTCACCTCTAAGACAATATTGCCCAAATTTAGGCGGTCTATTCTCGATAGCTTGTACATAAGTTGGAACAGAGAGGGTGATGTTATGAATCGAGGCTTTTTTTATGTGAAATTAACAAGTGTACGAAAGCTTATTTTATTTGTCGTCATTATGGTGTTAGTAACCTTTTTCCTTATTAGTATGATGGTGACTTCATTGAAAGAAACAAAGTCAGCATATTTATATAATTGGTTGAATGAGTTATCAATGAATGGTTATATGTATGTGATTGGAAAGGAAAATCATTATTTTACACAAGAATATCGGAATTTAAATCAAGATTTTTCGATTTCATCTTTTCTTTTTTCAACAGCAACAAATATTCGATTTGATGATGTACGCAGTTTCGTTGGGAAAGAACTTCCTGGATTCGGAAGATATGATACAGAAATTGTCATTGCTGGTGAAGGAACAAATTATTCTAACTTACCTATTGAGTCGAGCGTTCCACTTGAAGAAGTGGTGAAAGAGCGTACAGGAGAAACAGGACAAGTTCCGAAAACGGATCCGAACAAAGAGAAAAAAGAGCCTGCGCAAACAACAGGGAAAAGACAAATTGCATTTATTTATCATTCTCACAGTTGGGAATCATATTTACCTTTATTAAATTTAACAAATGATCCAGATCCGAATAAGGCAACAAGTTCTGTGACGAATATTTCTATACTTGGAGAACGGTTCCGTGACCAATTAGCAAATGAAGGAATAGGAGCAGTTAATGACAAAACAGATGTTGGGAAAAAGTTGATAAGTAAGGGGTTAAATAGTAATAGTTCTTATAAAATGTCTCGAGAAATTGTACAGGAGGCAATGGGAGGAAATAAAGAGCTACAATATTTTTTTGACTTACACCGAGATAGTGCCCGCAAAAATGTCACGACAAAAGCAATTGGAGATAAATCGTATGCGAAGCTTGCCTTTGTCATTGGAAAAGGAAATAAAAATTACACAAAAAACTTACAATTAGCAACTGCCCTGCATGAAGCGATTAATAAAAAATATCCAGGGGTAAGTCGAGGAGTTATACAAAAGGGGTTTCAAACAGGGAATGGTGTTTATAATCAGGATTTGTCAGGACAAGCGATTTTAATTGAGGTAGGAGGTGTAGATAATACATCTGAAGAACTAAATCGCTCCATTGATGTATTGACAAAAGCATTTAGTGAATATTTTTGGCAAGCAGAAAAGGTGAATGGGTGAACGTAAGCGAACTGCTTACGTTTTTTTGTATTCAATAAGAAGAAAAAGATAAGAACTAATGCTTTTCTAAATAAAGTTTCATCTTCATTATACTAATATCGAAATTTGTCTATTTATCCTATGAAAAATAGAGAGGTATTTCATAAAAAAATGGCGAAATCCTCTTTACGGATAAAGTTTTTCACATTATAAAGTTGACAGGGTGATAGAGATGATACGAGAAATTCAAATAGAGGACGCAGCAGCATTTTTGCAATTAGGAAAACAATTGGATGAAGAAACTTCCTATATGTTATTGGAACCAGGTGAGCGGAATACAACAGTGGAGCAACAAAAAAATATGATCAAACGCTTTATAGAAACTTATAATTCTACAATATTTGTAGCAGTAGAAAAGGAACAATTAGTCGGATTTATTTTAGCTAATGGTGGTAATGCACAAAGAAACAAGCATGCAGTAGCAATTGTAATTGGAATTTTACAAGAATATAGCGGAAAAGGAATTGGGGCGGCTTTGTTTAAAGAGGTAGAAAGATGGGCAAGATTACATGATGTATGGCGTTTAGAGTTAACAGTAATGGCCCATAATACACGAGCACAAACACTATATAAAAAAGCAGGATTTGAACAAGAAGGTATAAAAAAATCTTCTCTTATCGTTGATGGGAGAAATATTGATGAGTATTATATGGCCAAATTATTAAAATAAGAGGTCGTTTTATGAAAAAAAGATGGAGACTACTGGTTCTCGTAGTAGTTGCGATTATTATTGGAGTGGCAGGCATTAATTATAAAATGTATAAAGATAAACGGGCACAAGAAGTGAATGGTAGCGCTGTATTTCCAAAAGCGCAAGACACGATTGCTAAAATGGAAGGGGATCTCGCGGTTGTGAATAATCCAGATTCTGTACTCGTACTTGTAAATAAAAGTAGACGGCTACCAGATCGTTATAAGCCGCAAGATTTAGTTATTCCCAAAGTACGTTATTCCAGTGAAGGTGATCAAGAGAAAAAAAAGATGAGGAAAGAAGCGGCGCAAGCACTTGAAAAAATGTTTGAGCAAGGTGATCAAGAGAGAATTTTTCTCTTTGCAGTCTCAGGTTTCAGATCTTTTGATCGGCAAAAAGCGTTAAATACAATGTATAAGATTCAAGATGGGGAAGCGAAAACAGCGATGTCGAGTGCAGTACCAGGAACGAGTGAACATCAAACGGGACTTGCAATGGATATTACGTCACAATCAGCTAAATTCCAATTAGAGTCTGTTTTTGGAGATACCAAGGAAGGAAGATGGCTTGCTCAAAATGCACATAAATTTGGTTTTGTCATTCGGTACACAGAAGAGAAAGAGGCTATTACAGGTTATCGATACGAGCCGTGGCACGTACGTTATGTAGGGAATCCGCAAGCGACATATTTATATGAAAATCAATTCACCTTAGAGGAAGCAATGCAGTAATCAATTTAAGGGGAGAGGGTCCAGGTGACAATGTTATATAAGAAAAAAGTATATGCATACATTACAAGGGAGAAAGCAGGAGTTATACAGTTACTGGTTTTTACTCATCGTGATATACCAGATGCAGGTGTACAGGTCCCAGGCAGCACGGTTGAAGAAGGAGAAAAATTAGAAGAAGCAGCAATACGTGAAGTGTTAGAAGAGTCGGGTTTACGTCATTTATGTATAGAACGTTACATTGATGATTATATCATCCATGTAAAAGAAAAACAGGAATATCAAAAATGCCATTTTTTCCATATTTCGTTGTTAACAGATGTAAAGGATACGTGGGAACATACAGTAAGTGCCGGGGATGAAGATCGAGGTTTAGTATTTTGTTACGAATGGATCGATATTGCAAAGTGTCCTGTATTAGCAGGAAATCAAGGCGAATTTATTCATTTATTAGAAGAGATGTATGTGAAGTAGAAAGTTTGTTCATATACTAAAAAACGTTTTAGACAGCTTTTGTTCGTCTAAAACGTTTTTTTATTCTCTTTGAAATGGAAGGTTTTTGAAAGTGGAAGTTGAAATTCTTGGTAGAAGATTTATTTGTTGAAATGGGGAGAAATCACAATGATTAAAATTGATAAGTAATAAGATTTGAAATGAGGAAAGAACGAATAAGGAGAGATTTTAGGTGGAGATTCAATTCAATAAACTACTAAGAAAAGAATTAACAATTCAAGATATACAAACAGCGATGGAGAATGGGGAATTTACTTCGAAAGAGTTAGTTATGTATTATCTTCATAGGATAGCGAAGTATGACCAGGACGGTCCGAATATAAATTCTATTTTAGAAATAAATCCAGATGCGATTTTTATCGCAGAAGGATTAGATCATGAAAGAAAAATAAAGGGTGTCAGAGGTCCTTTACACGGTATTCCTGTTCTCTTAAAAGATAATATTGAAACAAATGATTCAATGCATACAAGTGCAGGGACAATCGCTCTTGAAAACTATATAAGTAGTAGTGATGCATTTCTTGTGAAAAAGCTTCGTGAAGCAGGTGTTGTTATATTAGGTAAGACGAATATGACGGAATTAGCGAATGGGATGTCTTTTGAAATGTGGGCTGTATATAGTTCAAGAGGAGGACAAGTCATTAATCCATATCGTTCAGGTGATGATGATTTTTTTGTTGGTGGTTCGAGTACAGGATCAGCTATAGCAGTTACTGCAAACTTTACTGTTTTATCTGTTGGAACAGAAACGGATGCCTCTATTTTAAGTCCGGCAGTTCAAAATTCTGTAGTTGGTATTAAACCGACTGTTGGTTTGATTAGTCGCAGAGGGATTATCCCTTTCACATATTCGCAAGATACAGCGGGACCTTTTGCTAGAACAGTAACTGACGCGGCAATTTTATTAGGGAGTTTAACAGGAATAGACCAACTTGATCCTGCAACCTATAAAAGCGAAGGGAGAGCTCAACAAGATTATACGGTTTATTTAGATTCTAATGGTTTAAGGAGCGCTAAAATTGGAGTATTTAACAAAGCATCTGAAGGCTATTACGAATCTGGAGAGTATGATGAGGAACTATTTCAGAATGCTGTACAAGTACTGCGTAATGAAGGAGCGACAGTATTAGAAGATATCGAAATCCCATCTTTTCATAGGGAGTGGAGTTGGGGAGTCTCGTCGTATGAATTAAAACATAGTCTAGATAATTATCTTTCTAAGTTACCTTCAAATATTCCAGTTCATTCTATCTCTGAATTAATTGCATTTAATAAAGGCATAGAAGAAAAAGCATTAAAATATGGACAAAAAAGGTTAGAAATGGGAAAAGATTTTCCTAATACCCTAAGAAATCCTGAATACTTAAATGCAAAGTTAGAAGATTTATATTTTTCCCAGGAGCAAGGAATTGATTTTGCCTTGAAGAAATATGGTCTTGATGCAATTCTCTTTCCTTCATATATAGGATCAACAATATGCGCTAAAGCTGGCTATCCTTCCATAGCGATACCGGCCGGATATAGGAACAGCGGCAGGCCTTTTGGAATCACTTTAGCAAGTACTGCATTTAGCGAAGGTACGTTAATTAGGCTTGCATATGCATTTGAACAAGCTACAAAATATAGACGAATTCCAAATCTATCATAAATACAGCGCAAAAAGGATAGGGTGACCTATCCTTTTTGCATTCTGTGAACTTAAAGAGAAAGGTCCTTTTCTTGCCGCTTCGTATGTTTTAGTAAAATAAAAGATAAACAAGCAGAACATAAAATTAGAAAAGCAGCAATGATATAGATAGTACGGACACCGAACATATCGGTAATAATACCAACGCTTAGCATAGAAATTCCTGAAACAGCCGAAGTAAGTGTGCCATGAGCGGTATACACTTTTGATAATAGAGGCGGTGGTACGCTTGATTGTAAAGCGGTTGTTTGGGAAATATCTCGAATTTGATAGGAAGGCCCCATTAGAACACAAAGAAACAGTGCAAGAAATCCGTTGCTTGTTATGCCATATAGGAAAGTGAGCACGCTGAATAGAAGAGATCCTAAAGCCATTGAGCGTATTAAGTTATTTTGAATATATGTACTTATTCGCCATGCTAATAGTCCACCAATTAATGTTCCGATATAATAGCTTGTGTTAATATACCCCCACCACTCTTCTCCTTTATGAAGAGCGGTCGTTACGTAAGCCATTGTAATACCGCCAATCCATATCGTGCCAGCAAAAGTTTCAATTAAGTCCATATATGTAACGATACGGAGGGAGGGGTGCTGAAATAAAAGTTTCCATCCTTCTATTAATGTAGCTGATTTGGAAGATGATTTCTCTATTGTTTGTTCAGATTGTATAGTGTGCAATGAAACATATAATGTAGTACATCCAAAAATCATTAATACGTTGTTTATCATAAGTGTAGGAGTAGCACCAATTAATAAGACCACTACACTTGTAAATGAATAAGCAGTTGCTTGAACAATTTGTGTTGAAAAGGAAAAGACACTATTTACTTTTACTAATTTTTCTTGTGGTGTTAGGCGTGGAATAACAGCATATAATAAAGGGGAACTCCAACCTTCGCATAATGAAATGAGAATAATAAAAGCAAGAAGGGCAACGATGTTAGAAGATAGTAAGGGAAATAGTACGGTTAATAGAATCAAAAGGGAAGTCTTAATCCCCTGTAATGTAATGAGTAATGAATAAGATGGAAAACGATTCATTAGAAGTGGTGCGGATGTACTCGCAATAAAACTTGTAATAACTCGTAATAATGGAAAAAAAAGCTGTGATAGTAGCTGATTTAGTTGTTATATAAATATGAGTAGTAAGAATCATTATGTACACAACTTCAACAAGAGTGATGCATATTTTAGAAATCCAATAAAAGGATAATGGTCGTTGAGGCAATAGGAATACCACCTTTTTATAAGTAATTATTTTTTCTTTATATTCATATTAATCTGCGGAAAAGTTTTTTGAAAGAATTTTATTTTTTGTAACTTTTAGACAGGAATTTTCATGTATAATAAAGAATATATTAATATACTATTTTAGTGATATTCATCGTAACAGTGAATATGTATAATGCTTCCGTTGAAACGTCTCCTATTAATTAGGAGGACGTGATAAACAATTCTTTTTTTCATATACATATAGAAAATAAAAAAGAAAGTGAGGGTTGCATATGGCTGGGTGGGTAGTTTGGTTTATTATAGCCGGTATTTTATTTATTGCAGAAATGTTATCAATTACCTTTTACATGCTATGGCTTGGCATTGGAGCAGTTGTCGGAGGTCTTATTGCATTATTTGCTCCAGATGCATTATTTCTACAAGTTGTTGTAGGAGCAATAGTGAGTTTAACATTGACTTTCTTTACGAAACGAATCTCTAAAAATTTTCGAGAGGCAAAAGGATTTACGGATACTGTCGATAAACTGGCTGGTAAAAAAGGAATTATCCTGCAAGCGATTACAAGTGAAGAAAATGGGATTGTGAAGGTGGATGGCGATACTTGGACTGCGATTTCAGATGTTCCCATTTCTACTGGGGAAAGAGTCATTGTTATAAAGAGGAGCAGCACTGTTTTACATGTGAAAAGGGAGAGTGAATAAAAATGGTAGCATTAACATTAACGATTATTTTTGCATTAATTGTCATTGTATTCATCGCGTTAACAATTAAAATCATGCCCCAACAAAAGGTAGGTGTGGTTGAAAGGTTTGGTAAATTCCAACGCATCATGCAGCCGGGGTTAAATCTAATAATCCCAATTGTAGATCGTATACGTGTATATCATGATTTACGTATTCAACAAACAAATGTACCACCACAAAAAGTTATTACGAAAGATAATGTACAAGTAGAAATTGATACGATTATTTTCTATCAAATTGTTGAGCCTGAACTGGCGACATATGGTATTTCTAACTATGAATATGGTGTTCGTAATATTACATCCGCAACAATGCGTCAAATTATTGGTAAAATGGAACTGGATGAAACATTATCAGGACGTGAAAAAATTTCGACAGAAATTCGTCTAGCGCTTGATGAAGCAACTGAAAAATGGGGCGTTCGGATTGAACGTGTAGAAGTAGTAGACATTAATCCGCCAAAAGATGTGCAAGCGGCAATGGAAAAACAAATGAAAGCAGAGCGTAATAAGCGTGCTATTATTCTAGAAGCAGAAGCGGCGAAACAGGATAAAGTCCTTCGTGCAGAAGGGGAAAAACAAAGTAAAATCTTGATGGCTGAAGGGGATAAAGAAGCGCGTATTCGTGAAGCAGAAGGTATAAGGGAAGCAAAAGAATTAGAAGCGCAAGGGGAAGCGAGAGCGATTGAAACGATTGCAAAAGCGGAGCAAAACAGAATTGAACTACTACGTGCAGCGGACTTAGATGAACGCGTTCTTGCTTATAAATCATTTGAGTCATTGGCTGAGGTTGCAAAAGGACCAGCTAACAAAGTCTTCATTCCGTCTAATGCGATTGAAACACTTGGTACACTCGGTGCAATTGGTGAAATTTTCAAAGAAAAACAAGAGAAGAAATTGCCTTCTTCTGATACACCGAAAGAACAATAGAAACGAAAAGGAGAAATGGGCTACCATTTCTCTTTTTTTATCATTCTAACTGAGAAGACTTCCTACGCTAAACGAAGTAAGAGTTATATTACATAAGGCTTGTGTATATTCGTATATAAAGATGGTGATACATTAAAAAATATGCTGCTCATATACACGGAAAGAAAGTGTTATTTTTTATTTTCTCATATACATTTGTAATTAATACTTTGGAAGAGTTATATAATACAATCAATGTCTTAACGGAAGCATTTAGTAAATATTATTGGGATACAGAGAAGGTGAATAGATGATGCAACGCTGCTTGAACAAATATTGTAATTCTCCCCATATCCGTATATAATAGTGTCTTAGGAGCATTATACAATACTCAAAATTCCGAAAATTCTAGTAGTTTGACTAGAAAATTGAAAAGTATTATATTGTAAAAGGTCATATTAAACGAGAAATAGAATGGAAAGCAATTATTGAGTTAGGAGTTTAGACCGATGAGTTTGAGATATGGAAGAGATACAATTGTTGAAGTGAACTTAGATGCTGTAAAACATAATGTGAGAGAATTTAAAAAACGTGTAAACGATAAAAATATTGCAATGATGGCAGCTGTAAAAGCGAATGCATATGGACACGGGGCGGTTGAAGTCGCAAAAGCAGCAATTGAGGCAGGAGTGAATCAACTTGCTGTTGCATTTGTAGATGAAGGAATTGAACTGCGCGAGGCGGGAATTTCTGAGCCGATATTAATTTTGGGTTATACACCAGTAGAAGCGGCAATAGATGCTATTGAATATGATATCATGATGACAGTATATAGAATAGAAGACTTAAAAGGTATTGATAAAGTAGCGCAGCAGTTAGAAAAGAAAGCACGTGTTCAAGTGAAAATTGATACAGGAATGAGCCGTATTGGTTTGCAAGAAGAAGAAGTTTCGCCATTTTTGGAAGAACTAAAAAAAATGAAGCATGTAGAAGTAGAAGGTATGTTTACACATTACTCTACAGCTGATGAAATTGATAAAACATATACAAATATGCAAACGAATTTATTTGAGAAAGCTGTCAATACAGCGAAGGAAATAGGGATTCACCTTCCGTATATTCACAGTTCAAACAGTGCTGGATCAATGGAGCTAAGCAACACATTTCAAAACTTGGTTCGTGTTGGGATTGGGATTTACGGCATGTATCCTTCACAAGAAGTAGATCATACCGTTGTTTCATTGCAGCCGGTATTGTCATTAAAATCGAAAGTAGCACATATTAAGCACGCACAAAAAAATCGTGGTGTAAGTTATGGGAATACGTATGTAGCAACTGGTGAAGAATGGATTGCGACTGTTCCGATTGGTTATGCAGATGGATATAATCGTCAGCTATCAAATAAAGGGCATGCGTTAATTAACGGAATTCGTGTACCAGTTCTTGGGCGAGTTTGTATGGACCAGTTAATGTTAGATGTTACAAAAGCAATGCCTGTACAAGTAGGGGATGAAGTAGTTTTCTATGGTAAACAAGGTGAGGAAGAAATTCCAGTAGAAGAAATCGCAGATATGCTTGGGACAATTAACTATGAAGTGACTTGTATGCTAGACCGAAGAATCCCGCGCGTATATAAAGAAAATGATGAAATGACTGCTGTTGTGAATATATTAAGAAAAAAATAATTGAGAAAAGGGCTGAATCGCTAAGGTTCAGTCCTTTTTTATTTTCAATTGAGCAAGCGATGTTTTTACCCGCAATTCTCTATATTGTTACGAAGGAGTTAGAACTTTTTGTTACGTATCTACATGGAGAAGGTGTTTTTTTAGGAGAACACCAGAGAAGCATCTACTGTATTACAAAACGTTTTATTTATCCAAAGATGGAAGATCTCGTCCTCTCTGTAGATTCAAGTGCATCATTGAAGCTTCTTATTCAAAAGAAACAACTGGTGTGAAACGTCCAGGAATGTTATCGTGTTCAGTGCGAGCATCAAATGATCAGATGTGAGAAAAACAGCTCCTTGCAATTATTTTTGCAAGGGACCGTTTTTTTTAGCAAACCAAGCTTCTTTTAGTAATATTACAACGGTTTCGATTGTATTAATCGGTATCCCACCAAAACCTAGTAATACATAAGCTTCTTTTAGTAAATTATTTACTGAATCGTAGATGGATAGAGGATAAAGTTTTACATGTTTTTCAGCAGCTGATTGAATAAGTTCTTGTTCATTCATGCCGTTATGAACATGTAGTACAATGTGAAGTCCAGATTGATCCCCAAGGATATCAACATTAGTACCCATTTGGATCGAAATTGATTTGACTAATGTATGATGCTTTTTCTTATATAATGTACGAACGCGATTTAAGTGTCGATCCCAATCTCCTTTTTGAATGAAGTTAGCAAAAGCAAGCTGTTGTATTTTAGATACAGTTTGTTTGAAAATGCCACCTAAGTTTGTATAGACTTCCAAAAGGTGATTAGGAAGAACGATATAGCCCATTCTTAAGGAAGGTAAAAATGATTTTGAAAAAGTCCCCATGTAAATAACACGTTCATTTGTATCAAGTCCTTGCAAGGAGGGAATCGGTTTTCCAACGTAGCGAAATTCCCCATCATAATCGTCTTCAATAATATAACCAGATCGATCATTGGCCCATTTTAATAATTCAAGTCGCCTTGATAATGGCATAATCATGCCATATGGAAATTGATGAGAAGGCGTAACATAAGCAACATTTGCATCGCAATTACTGAGAGATGAAATGTTCATTCCTTTTTCATCTAATGGAACAGGATGAATAGGAAGTCCGCAGCTTTGGATAATGGTTTTTATGCGATGAAACCCAGGGTTTTCTATGGCGTATGATTTTTGCATTCCAAGCAATTGTAAGAGTAACCAAAGAAGGGGCTGTGTACCGGCACCAATAATAATTTGATTAGGTGTGCAATGAACCCCGCGAGCATGATACAAATACTTTGCAATGTGAGTGCGAAGTATAAGTTCTCCTTGTGGGTCTTCTTTTGTAAATAAGTCATTTTCATATTGGAGTAAGCTTTCATGTAGTGCTCTTTTCCAATTTGAGAGTGGAAAGGCTGTTTGATCGATATTTCCTTGGCTACAATCAAAATAGAGCGGTTCTGTTTGTGTTTTTTGAGATTCGTAAGGGGTAGATGGAGCTTGGTGTTTATTCGGTATAACATCCACATCTACTTCCGTTACAAATATACCACGCTTTGGTTTGCTTTCCACATAACCTTCCGCGGATAACTGCTGATAAGCTGATTCGACTGTAATACGGCTGACACCAAGTTGTAATGCTAAATTTCGATGAGAAGGGAGACGTGTTCCAGCAGGTAGTGTTCCCTTTAAGATTTCTTGTTTTATGTAGTTGTAAATTTGTATATAGATAGGTGTTTGACTTTCTAATTGTAGAGGAATAATTAAATCCATTGTATACGCCCTCCCTTAAAACTGTCCTTATAAAAAAGAATTAAACTGCCACTTAAGGAAAGGGCAGTTTCTATTTATAGTAATGATATAACATTTAGAAAATTTTATAAATAGTTAGGGGGAGATTACTGATGAATGTTAAGGAAATAAAAACAAAGGAGCAATTAGAAGGAGTATTACCCGTTTTACAACAATTACGAACTGCACTTACAAAAGAGGAAGTGCAATCTTTATTTCATCAGATGAAAGAGGAACGTTATCAATTATTTTCTTTGTATAATGAAGAAAATGAGGTGGTGAGCCTTGCTGGGGTAGCGATATGTACGAATTTTTATAATAAGAAACATGTTTTTGTATATGATCTTGTAACGGCAGAGGCTCATCGCTCCAAAGGATATGGTAAAGCATTATTATCATATATAGAGGAGTGGGGAGCAGAAAAGGAATGTAGTTCGGTTGTTTTGACGTCAGCGTTTCCAAGAATTAATGCACATAGATTTTATGAAAGAGAAGGATATGATAAGGTAAGTTATGCTTTTTGTAAAGAGCTACAATAGTGAAGAAAAATAGTAGATTCTAAATGTGATAGGATATAGAATCTGCTATTTTTTTGTTATAACAGAAATAAGTGAAAAAAAGGTGTAATAGGGTATTTTGTCGAATTGTTTTTATGAAATGATGAAAAAACATTTAAATATGTAGAAAGCTGTAAATGAAAAAAGGGGCGTCTATATTGGATAAAATAAAAAAATATCAATTCCAAACGACGGAAGAGTTATTGTTATTTCTGATATTCATGGAGAGCTAGAGCTTTTTAAAAAACTATTAAGCAAAGTTAATTTTAGTGCAGAAGATTATTTAATAATTAATGGTGATCTTTGTGAAAAAGGAAGAAATAGTAATGGTGTTGTAAACTATGTCATGGAACTTTCAGCACAGAATCAAAAGGTACATGTTGTTGAGGGGAATTGTGAAGCTTTAGTTGAGGCTCTTTTAAATAAAAATCCCGGGTTAATAAACTATTTATGTACGAGAAAGTATTCTATCTTTAATGAATGGCTTTCCCAATTAGATTTTCATATTAATGAAGAGACGGATATTGGTGAGGTAAAAGATATATTAATGAGCTGTTTTTCAAAAGAGATTAATTGGCTCACGGAATTACCAACTGCTATTGAAACAGAGGACTATATTTTTGTGCATGCAGGACTTGAGGATATAGAAGATTGGAAGAAGACCGAACGGAAAAATGCGTTTGCAATGCCGGAGTTTTTTACTAAGTCACATCGCGCAAATAAGTATGCAATAGTTGGACATTGGCCTGTTGTTAATTATTCTGAAGAGGCACCATCTAATAATCCAGTTATCGATGAAAATAAAAAAATAATTGCGATTGATGGCGGGAATACTATTAAAGAAGCGGGACAATTAAATGCATTTATCATTCATAGATCAATTTCTAGAGATGTGTTTTCATCTACAGATGTAGATCATTTTTCACAATATGAAATTTTAGCGGATTTTAATGCGGAACCAATGATGCAAGGTGGAGTCATGTATCCGTATTATCATATCGTACCAGTTGAAGGAAATGATGATTTTACAGTATGCAAACAAATAGAAACAAATAAACGATTATATGTTAAAAATGAATATATAAAGCAAGATGAAGCAGGTAATTATACTGTTAAAACCGATATTTCTTGTGCGCAAATAAGTGTAAGGAAAGGTGATATTGTTTCACTTATTGATGATAGCTGTACGGGATATGATTTAATAAAAAAAGATGGTGTGGAAGGCTGGATAGAGAAAGGGATTTTACTTAGGTTAAGTGAGAAAAAGATTAAGACAGTTAGCTAATGAGAGAAAATAGGGGGAACTTATCCCCCTATTTTCTATGTTGTAGGCTTTGGGAGCGAATTTGCATTAATATAAAAAGTATAGATTAACAAATAGTTTTTCTTTTGTATAAGTTCAATCATTTTTTACAAATGTAATGAAGACCGTTTTCTTTTCTCTAAAGAAGCAAATGAAAAAGAATCTTTATTTTTCACATATATTTTTTGATCTTGAACAGGTTGTACTATTATTACTTGCGAACTCCTTGTTTTTAGGGCATCTTGAATTCCAATAGTCATAAGTTTAATGAAAAGTATAGTAATAAAGAATGTGATGAGTGTATAAAAGATAATCCATAATGAAAGACTCATTTCATAACGATTTAATCCAATAAGGCCTGCCCAATCATTCGAGAGTGAAACAGGTTTGAACTCACCTTGGTCCATTTCTTTCAGTTGTATCCCACCGATTATAATGTTAAGTAATGCTAGATGGATCATAAGTATGAGTGTTTGGACAATATGCTCCATAAATAAAACAAATGCTCGGTCTAATAATAAGACACGCAAGTGTTTTTTAATAATATGAAAACGGCTTGCCCCCATTAATTGTGAGCTCAATATATAATCTTGTTTCATAAACTCATCAACTTCTGATGAAATATAAAAAGAAATTGTAGGGAGAGCAATAAAAATGAGTATGATAGCTTGATAAAGTGCAAATGGGATATTTGGACTTAGTCGATCTGCATTTGATGTGATTTCAATATTAACCGGTGTAATGAGCATAAATGCGATAAATACAGTTGGGATATAATAAAATACCTCTGAACATGCCTGGAAAAATCTTTTACATTTTGCTGCGTATAAGCTTAATAGGATACCTAAACATGTCCCAAATAAAATACGTAATAAACTAATTGCAACAGCAAATAAAATTGTAAATTTAGCTCCGTCTAAAATTTGTAAGAAGATCGATTCTCCAAAACGGTCAGAGCCAAAAGGTGGCATTAAAGATGGTGAAAAGGGTGCCTTTCCAAGTAACTCATTCTTGTCATTATAAAGCAACAGAGGTGCCTCTGGTATACTATCTTTAAAGAACAAACTATAAATACAGCTAGCTGTAACTAATGCAAAAAGATAAATGAATCCGACTAAAAAACGTTTTGATTTCCAAATAGATTTCATAGAGTTTCTCCTTTTATTTGTTTTTGCCACCTATTCATCATTAAAGAGATTATTTGAAAGATAATATAAAACGGTAAAATAATCATGATAAGTATGATAAATGTAGCAGAAGGTGAAACAAACGCCTTGCTAAATAAAAATTGAATAATGCCCTTCATATTAAAAATAAATTCTAAAATGAACAAGTTAGAAAGTAAGAAAACAAAAATTGTTTTTAAATGGTGGAAGAAGTGAATAGATATATTTTTAAATAAGTGGATACATAGTATATAACTTGATGAAAGACCTTTTCCATATGCAACCTCTACATATTGTTTTCCATGTTCTTCTTTTATATATAAAATCATCATCCGAAACATTTGTAATGTAGGTAAAACCGCTAAAGATAAAATTGGAAGTAAATAAGCTCGATTTTCATTAAAAGAAATAATTGTGACTGGAGATTCCCCGAACTTCCTAAGAAACCAAATGAAAAACATTTGTAAGCAAATCATCATCATCATGTCAGGGACAGCCTCTAATATAAAAACAAGTCGATTTATCCACCTTTTGATAGAATCTTTTGCTAAAAAATAAAAAAATGCCATGCTAGATGAAAGAAAGAGTGCAAGAACAAAAGCTGTGAACAAAACAGTAAATGAATATATATAAGGTTCTAATACGGTTGGAAACAACGGAGTTTTTTTTAGATTGCCGAACTTCGCTTCTGATGATAGAACGATAAGGGATTCCGGTGATAAAACTTCTTGTAACATAGTAAAAATCTGTTTGAAAAATTGAAGCGGCTGAAAGGTGAATCCGCCTTGAGTAACAAATAAATAAGGTAAATTTAACAATAGTAAGAGTGATAAAACAATCGATGAAAGTTTTATTGTGAATTGAGATATTTTATGTAACATTAAATCCCTCCGACATCTTTTTACAATATTATACAATAAAGTTATCGTTATTGTTTGATTTTTCTAAAAAAATAAATATAATATTAGTAGTATGTTAAATTCTAATATTCTATTTAATAGTATGGGAGGAAAGTATGGAACATATATATTTACAAGGTAAAAAAGTGATCGTAAGAAAAATAGAAGAGAAAGATATACATTCTTTATATTCACAAATATATAAGGAAGAAAACCCTGAGTGGAAAAAGTGGGATGCACCATACTTTCCGTTTTCTATTCAGAAATATCCGGTGTATATGGAAAGTTTACAGTCTAAGCTAAAAGAGGAGCCTCTGTCGCAATTTATTATTGAAACGGATAAAAAAATAATTGGGATAGTTGGCTTCTATTGGGAATATAAGGCGTCACGCTGGTTAGAAATAGGGATTACGATTTATGACCCAGCGTATTGGAATGGTGGTTATGGAACAGAAGCCTTGCGATTATATAGGGATTTGCTATTTGAAAACATGGAGATTGGTAGGGTGGGACTAACAACCTGGTCTGGAAATGAAAGAATGATGAAAGTCGCAGAAAAAATCGGTATGAAATTAGAAGGTAGAATGCGAAAATGTCGTTACTATAATGGAATATATTATGATTCTATTCGAATGGGAATGATTCGAGAAGAGTGGGAAGAGTTAAGAGAAACAAAGGAGTGAAGAAAGATGTACGCCGTTATTGCTACATTTGATGAGGAGTTTTTGAAGGATATGAAAGTGATTAGAGAAGGGCTAACGGACATTGTACATAATAAAGACCTAGAGCCTCATATTACATTGGCTGATTATCATACTTTGGATTTGAAAGCGTATGGAGAGAAATTAGAAGAGTTTACAGAGGATATAGGGTGCTTTCCAGTTGAATTTTCTTCTGTGGGTACTTTCCCTACAAATGGAACCATCTTTTTGGCACCAACGATAACGAGAAGGTTACTAGAGTTACATCAATTGTTTCATAATCATTTTATGGACTTTCATGATTACCCGCAGTCGTATTATGTACCAGAGAAGTGGGTGCCACATTGTACGATTGCAAATCGTTTAGAGCGAGAGCAATTCGTTTGTGTAATGGATTTTGTATATAAGAATTTTAGTACACAAAAGGCAATTGTAGAAGGTTTAAAGTTAATTAAAGTGAACTATGAAAATAACAATCCAATTTCTTATAGTGTGCTAGCACACTGCAACTTAAAAAAAATGGGGACATTAATATGACGTATGTAATTAGAGATATGAATGCACGAGATATTATTGCTGTACAAGAAGTGGCGAAAGTGGCTTGGCATGCTACATATAGAGGACTTATTCCACAGGAGATTCAAGATAAATTCTTAGGACAAGCATATTCATTTGAAATGATGAAACGACGTTTGGAACATTCACACTTATTCGTAGTAGAAGTGGATGATCAAGTTGTTGGATTTGCTAACTTTTCACCTATAAAATATCAAAATGAAGCAGAATTAGGGGCTATTTATTTATTGCCGGAGCATCAAGGAAAAGGAATTGGGACAGCTTTATTACAAAGAGGTATTACCTATTTAGAAGGGGTTAGAAAGATTTATATTCATGTAGAAGCAGCAAATGAAAAAGGGAAACGGTTTTATGAAGCAAAGGGCTTTGCAGCTTTAGAGCAATTTGAAGAAGACTTTGAGGGACACATGATGCAAACGGTAAGAATGGTGTTACATGTGTAGGGGGATGATTTAGGAGGAGATAAGATGAAGATATTCGATTTCAGTGAAAAGGTAGGGAATCACATAGCAGTGTTTCATTCTAATTTTATTATGTCAAATATAGTAAAACATGAGGGAGAGGTACATATTGGTTGTATGCATTTACAACCAAAAGGAATAATTGGATATCATGAAGCAGTTGTTCCCCAGCTGCTTCTTATTGTGCAAGGGGAAGGACTTGTCTGTGGCGCAGATAAAATGAAAAAGAAAGTGCAACCCGGTCAAGCTGTCTTCTGGAATAAAGGGGAATTCCATGAAACGAGTTCAGAAACGGGACTTATGGCGATTGTAATTGAGTCTGAGAATCTAGAAAATAATATCCGAATGCCAATTGTAGAAATAGGATGAGAAAATAATAGGAGGGTGAAAAGGTGATTTAAAAGGCAAATGAAAAGGAAGTATAGCAAGTATCTCTTTAGCCCCCTAATGAACTTGGAATCTTACTAAGAGTGGTTGTTTTATACTCGAGGTAGCCAATTAAGGGGGTATTTATTATGCAAAGAAGAAAACATTCTATTGAATTTAAACAAGAAGTGGTACAAGAAGTAATAGAAACTGGAAATAAAGCATTAGTAGCTAGAAGGCATGATTTCAGTCCAAACTTAGTACACAAATGGGTAAAAGCTTTTCAAGATCATGATTGACAAGTAGCTGGGCGTCATGAAGCGGTTTCACCGGCTGAGGTCAAACAACTAGAGGCGGAAAATGATCAACCGAAAAAGATATTAGGTGAAAAGGATTTAGAAATTTCCTCCTTGCGTGATATGCTAAAAAGGTAAGCACTTGTTCATGATCACGCTTTGTTAATTTTCGTATCATCATAATCTCTTCCTTGTTCTATTTTTTCTGAATATTTAAACCTATTGTTTTTGAAATCAATATAAAATTTTATGTTTAGTTCACAAAGTTTAGGAAAAACTAGGAAAGATATGACAAAGGAGGTTATGAACGGTGGATCATCCAATTCAAGGATTAATGAAAGCAGCAATGGAAAATTTAAAGGAAATGGTCGATGTTAATACGATTGTTGGAGAGCCTGTTCAGACGGCTGACGGCGGTGTAGTGTTAACTGTTTCCAAAGTAGCGTTTGGATTTGGAGCAGGGGGATCGGATTTTCAAACAAATGATGGTCAAAGAGCACAAGGTAATCCAGCATTCGGCGGTGGAAGTGCGGGTGGTGTTTCCATTACCCCGGTAGCTTTTCTTGTAGTGAATAAAGATGGCGTGAATATTCTTCACTTACAAAATGCTACACATCTAGCTGAAAAAATGATTGAGTTAGCGCCACAAACGATTGATAAGATTCAATCCATATTTCAAAAGAATGAAAAGCATACTGAAAATCATCATCCGCAAAATCCGGACGAAATCGCGTAAAAAAGCCTATTTTTCAATAGGCTTTTTTTCTTGTAATCAGTATGTAATAAAACTAATGAAATTGTAAATAGTTTTTGAAGTTTTTTCTATGTTTCTAAAATTTTTCATGTTAAAATATGCTATAGAATTGAAACATTTAAAACGAAGGTGGCTAGGTGCTTTGTCTGGAGGATCTGACCAAGTAAAGAATATGATATATATTAATGGTAATCGTCGGGGTCATTGTTTTATTACATCTGGAATTACATTTGAAGAGTTTGCAAGTAATATCCCTTCACCGCTTCATCAAGTGTTGCTTTTAAAACATAATTTTGAGTGGACTGATTTTCACTATCATACTTTATTCGAATATGTCGAAGAAGAGAACATACATAAATTAATGAAAGCAGAGATTGATGAATTTGATGAGTTCTGTTGGGTGGACTTTGATGATGCAAGTGATTTAGATGAATTGGAGCCAAAGGAAATTGCAGAATTGTTATATTTGGCTCACAAAAAAGAACCACTTGGGAGAGCGTTTTTCCCACTTTTGAAAAATAGATTTGTCTATTTTTCACATGATGATGGTTGGTACAACAAAGTGTATTACCGTAGAATTGCTGATTTTGTAGGAATGCTTAGCAAAGTAATTCCGTACAAACTCGGTTCATTTGGAAAAAAACGATTTTCTTTCTTTCAAAAATCGAAAATATTCCCAGCAATTTCAAAAGAAGTTATTCTTGGGCTTGTTCCCTTAATGGAAGACGGACTGTACATTGATTTAGCGGGGAAAATTGAGTCAAGAAGAGGCTTAGAGATTCCTGTGTATGTAGTTGGTTCGTATGAAAGTACGGATGAAGTACTAGATAACATAGAGGAATTAAAAGAAGATGCAACCGAAACTGGCTGGCTTATTTTTGATAAGAAAGAACAAGAGTGGCAATGGGTTGTGGACTAAGAGAACTTGGCAATTTAGGTCAAGTTTTCTTGTTTTTTGAAAGGAGAAACAATGAAGAAATATTATACAGCGGTAGGTATTGTCAGCATTATTCTTGTTGCAGTACTACTTTTAACTTGTCCGAAAGAATCTGATTTCAGGTCTTATTTAGAGGATAAGTATGCATTGATTTGTAATCAAGGTAGCTTTGAATGCACCCAAAATGTAGGCAAGAAAGAACAAAAAATGAAGTTTGTAAGCACAGATACACGAAACGGTGTATTTTTTATAACAGTGAAACAAACTTTTGAAACAGAAGCTGGTAAAAAGAAAGAGTATAGCGGAATAGGTATGTTTAATACATTTCTTTTTGTTACGGAAGAGACTTTCTAATGATAGAAGGTCTTTTTTTTATGCGTATGTTCATATAAATGAAGTAAGACAAGCGTAGGGGGGATGAGAATGAAAAAAATATGTGTAGTTTGTGGTGGAGAAGAGTTCTTTTCATCTACATTATATGCACGTACGAAACAAGACTGGGCATACGCCCAAAACATGTATCGTTTTGAAAAGGTATTCATTGAACATAGGGATGAAGAAAACTATCCAGTGTTTCAAGAAATTACAGCAAAGCATTGCTGCGCATGTGGACATATTATGCTGTATCACGAGTGAACACACCAAGTAATACTTGGTGTGTTTTATAATGCTGATAAAGCAAGTGGATACAATAACGTAAATAAAACAGAAAAACTACCAAATCCAATGGCTGTATATCCAAGTGTTTTTGCTCCAAAATTAACGGCTAATAGGCCAATTAAAATGGAAAGAGAACCAAGGGTAACTGGATAAAAAGCAATTGAGAATAAAGAAAGAAATAGTGCTACATAACCGATAACTGTACCAGTATTTGTACCTTCTATTTCATGTGCAATTTCTTTGCGTCTATGTCGAATTGGAAGATGCCCTGGTGAGATTTCAGCTGCATATTCTTCGTTTTTTTCACCACTTTTAAAATGATGTGTTCGTTTTTTTTGCATGTACATCCCTCTCTTTCAATTGGGTGTATCTTTATTATTTTTCAAATAGACGAGAACATGAGTATGAGTTATATCCAAGTAATACAAAATTTGGAGAATGCATAAGTCTGTTGCTATCTTATCCATCTCTCCGCAAGAATAAACAGGAATATTGGAAAATGATGTAGAATGGAATGAGTGAAAACAAGTGAAAGTAGGGGGAAACATGACAAAGTTTAATTGGCATAAATCCGCAGAAAAAAAGTGGGACGATAATGCGGAATCTTGGAATCAAAATAGTCAAGAGATGTGGGATTATGGAAGTCGAAGTACGATCATCCCATTTTTTGAAAAGTATGTAGAAAATGGTGTGGCAGTTCTAGATGTTGGCTGCGGTGATGGGTATGGTACATATAAATTAAGTCTAGCAGGATATAAAGCGTGCGGTATAGATTTATCTGAGCAAATGATTCAAAAAGGAAAGGAACGCGGAGAAGGGCCGAATTTGTCATTTGTGAAAGGAGATCTTTCTTCATTGCCCTTTGAGACTGAACAATTTCCAGCGATATTAGCGGTGAACTCGTTAGAATGGACAGAGCAGCCCTTACAGGCGTTAGATGAGATAAAACGTGTTTTGAGACCTGATGGATATGCGTGTATTGCAATTTTAGGACCAACAGCAAAACCACGTGAAAATAGCTATCCTCGTTTATATGGAAAAGATGTTGTTTGTAATACAATGATGCCTTGGGAATTTGAAAAGCTTGCTGAGGAGCAAGGATTTCAAATAGTAGATGGTATAGGTGTATATAAACGAGGGGTAAACGAAAAAATGCTTGGACAATTATCAGTAGAACTGCAGCAAGCTCTAACATTTTTGTGGGTATTTATGTTGAAAAAATAATGCTTGAAGAAATGAGAAAAAATTAGGAGGTAAATAAGTGCAGAAAATACAAAAAACTGATACAATATGGGCAGAACCAATTAAAGGGGGACTAGGGAATATGACAACTACTACAACAGTTAAATCCGATATTGAAATAGCACAAGAAGCAAGTATGAAGAAAATTCAAGAGGTTGCAGCTGAGTTAAATATTTTAGAAGAAGAACTAGAGCCTTATGGTCATTATAAAGGGAAATTATCTCTTGATATTTTTAAGCGCTTACAAACTGAGAAGGACGGAAAAGTTGTTTTAGTAACAGCGATTAACCCGACTCCAGCAGGAGAAGGTAAATCAACAGTAACAGTTGGTTTAGGTCAAGCATTTAATAAAATTGGTAAAAAAGCAGTAATTGCACTTCGTGAGCCATCACTAGGACCGACAATGGGACTAAAGGGTGGTGCAGCAGGTGGAGGTTATTCACAAGTTGTACCAATGGAAGATATCAACCTTCACTTTACTGGTGATATTCATGCCATTACAACTGCAAATAACGCATTAGCTGCGTTTATCGATAATCATATTCAACAAGGAAATGTACTTAAGATTGATACACGAAAAATTGTATGGAAGCGTTGTGTAGATTTAAATGACCGTGCACTGCGTAATGTAGTAATTGGTCTTGGTGGACCAGTTCAAGGTGTACCGCGTGAAGACGGTTTTGATATTACAGTAGCATCTGAAATTATGGCAGTGTTCTGCCTTGCGACAGATATTCAAGATTTAAAAGCACGCTTATCTCGTATTGTAGTTGCTTATAATATGGATAATGAGCCTGTAACAGTTAAAGATTTAGGCGTAGAAGGAGCGTTAACACTTCTATTAAAAGATGCATTAAAACCAAACTTAGTACAAACATTAGAAAATACACCAGCAATTATTCACGGCGGGCCATTTGCTAACATCGCTCACGGTTGTAACAGTGTTATCGCTACAACAATGGCAGCAAAATTAGGTGATTATGTGATTACAGAAGCTGGTTTCGGTGCGGACTTAGGTGCTGAGAAATTCTTAGATATTAAAGCGCGTGCAGCAGGCATTAAACCAGAAGCAGTCGTTATTGTTGCAACAATCCGTGCGCTTAAAATGCACGGCGGCGTGGCGAAAGATCAGTTAAAAGAAGAAAATGTAGATGCGCTAGCAAAAGGAATGGAAAACTTACAAAAACACGTTGAAACAATTCAAGCGTTTGGTGTTCCATTCGTAATCGCAATTAACAAATTCATTACAGATACAGATGCAGAAGTTACATACTTACAAGAATGGTGTAACGAGCGTGGCTACGAAGTCTCCTTAACAGAAGTTTGGGAAAAAGGTGGTCAAGGCGGTGTGGACCTTGCTGAGAAAGTATTAAAGGTAATTGAAAAAGGTGACAATAAATACGCACCACTTTATGATTTAGAATTGCCATTAGAAGAAAAAATTCGTACAATTGCTCAAAAAGTATACGGTGCAAAAGATATTGAATTTGCTCCAAAAGCACGTAAGCAATTGGCTCAATTTACAGGAGAAGGTTGGAGTAACTTGCCAGTATGTATGGCGAAAACACAATATTCTCTTTCTGACGATGCAACAAAGTTAGGACGACCATCTGACTTTATCGTTACAATTCGTGAATTGAAACCATCTATCGGTGCAGGCTTTATTGTAGCGTTAACTGGTACAATGTTAACAATGCCAGGTCTTCCAAAACAACCAGCTGCACTTCAAATGGACGTAAATGAAGATGGAAAAGCAGTAGGTTTATTCTAAAAGGTTGTAATTCATCTCGTTTATCTGTAAACTATATATACATCAAGTGGCGCCTTTCCATCGAAAGGCGCCTGTTTTTTGGAGGAAATTATGTTTGATCCAACTGCTTTTGACAACTTAAAAGTAATCGTTGAAGGAGCTGTCTATGATTTTGATTTACATGGTGATATTCTTGTAACTGATCGAAAAGATATGATGGACCTTGCATCGCTAAGCCGCATATATAATATTTCATTTCAATTAACTGAACAGTTTGAACCGCTAGTAGAAGCGACGTTTTCACTGTCTGTAGATGCGAAGAACCTATCAGGTGAGATATTAGAGGTGCCACAGTTTATACCAGGATGTGAAATGAAACTACGCTTTACGTTCCCTATGCAGCACCCAGAAACAGACTGCCAAAAAATCGAAAGTTTGTTACAATCTATCTGGGGAAAAGAGCGAATGATTACGCAACAAATTTCATACGAATATAATAAGCAAGCGATTTCATATCATAATAAAGTAGAAGTTCTATTTCAAAAAGCGATTACAGAAGACCATGTTGATGATTTAATAGCTGTTATTTCTCACATGATAGAAACAGTGCGAGCAATACAACATTTTCTTCAAAAATAGAGATAAAGGAGAAAAACAAATGATAAAAGATATGCAACCATTTTTGCAACAAGCTTGGGAGAAGGCTGGTTTTAAAGAGTTTACTGAAATTCAAAAGCAAGCAATTCCAACCATTTTAGAAGGACAAGACGTTATAGCTGAGTCTCCAACTGGAACCGGAAAAACATTAGCGTACTTACTACCACTTTTACATAAAATTAATCCTGAAGTGAAACAACCACAAGTTGTCGTTTTAGCACCAACACGTGAACTTGTTATGCAAATTCATGAAGAAGTTCAAAAGTTTACAGCAGGAACTGATATTTCAGGTGCATCTTTAATTGGTGGTGCGGACATTAAGCGCCAAGTAGAGAAGTTAAAGAAACACCCAAAAGTAATTGTTGGTTCACCAGGACGTATTTTAGAATTAATTCGCATGAAAAAATTAAAAATGCATGAAGTAAAGACAATTGTATTTGATGAGTTTGATCAAATTGTAAAACAAAAGATGATGGAATCGGTATTAGATGTCATTAAATCAACAATGCGTGATCGTCAATTAGTATTCTTCTCTGCAACAATGACAAAAGATGCACAAGAAGCAGCACGTGATTTTGCAGTAGAACCACAATTAGTTCGCATTAAACGCACGGAAACAAAAAGTTTAGTGGAACATACGTATGTCGTTTGTGAGCGTCGTGAGAAAAATGATTATGTAAGAAGAATTATGCATACGGGTAATGTAAAAGCAGTTGCTTTTCTAAACGATCCATATCGTTTAGATGAAATTGCTGAAAAATTAAAGTATCGCAAAATGAAAGCAGCCGCTCTTCATGCAGAAGCAAGCAAACAAGAACGTGAAGCGACGATGCGCGCATTCCGTCAAGGGAAATTAGAAATTCTACTTGCAACTGATATTGCAGCGCGCGGATTAGATATTGATGATTTAACACACGTAATTCACTTAGAATTACCAGATACATTAGATCAATACATTCACCGTTCAGGTCGTACAGGACGTATGGGAAAAGAGGGGACAGTTGTTTCTCTTGTTACTCCGCAAGAAGAGCGTAAACTACTCCAATTTGCGAAAAAGTTAGGCATTCAATTTAAAAAGCAAGAAATGTTTAAAGGTACTTTTGTAGAGTCAAAACCGAAAGCACCAAAGAAAAAGAAACCTGCATTTACTGGGAAGAAGAAGCCTAGATAATAAGAGACTTCTCTTAATGGGAGAATGATGAAAGTAAGAAGGCGT
The DNA here is from genome assembly GCF_002560575.1 of Bacillus sp. AFS023182. Lineage (NCBI taxonomy): Bacteria > Bacillati > Bacillota > Bacilli > Caryophanales > Bacillaceae > Bacillus > Bacillus sp. AFS023182. The sequence goes on from NZ_NTRO01000028.1 coordinate 239,808, forward strand.
GTCTACATGTATAAAGTAGTCACGTCTTTTTTGTGTTTAAAAGGTTAAATAATTATGTTAGAGCCTTTCTAAGAAAGAAAACACCTTTCTCAATAGCAGTTTCTACATAACCGACAATTTGGTCAAACGTAAATACTTGTAATTCGGCATACAGATCTTGCTGTGGAAATACCATATCATCAAAAATAAGCTTTTTAAAAGCTAGAACGTTTTCTTCTGTTACTTCCTTAATCTTTGGTATGCTTGCTTTTTGATTTAGAATAGAAAGGAATTGCTGCTCTTTATCGTAATGATGTAATAGTTTTGCGTTCAACAATTTAAAATCATGATGATACAGGGATAAAATTGCTTGATCATGCTCGATTCTATTTTGGAGCCAAGGAAGAAAAAAACCGTTTAGCCAATTATCATCGGCAATAAGGTGTGTGTAATATCCTAAAATAAAAGAGGAGTCGATGAATGATTCATATTTATAAAAAAATGAATCAAAATCGACTCTTCTCGTATAGTTCTTTGTAGTACCAGCGTAGAAATGAGAGACTTCTTTTTCTACTTTTGAATGAACTGCATCAGGAGCGATTCCGCCTAGTAAGAAGGAAGTTTTATCTTGAATGGATAATCTCTCTGCAATACCATTTGCAATAATTAAATGCATAATGCGTGATCCCATAAATGACACCTCTATTTGACCTTCAAAATAATTTTCCCAGTACTTTTTCTATTTTCGATCCATTCATGTGCTTTCCCTGCATCTTGAAGTGTAAACCGTTTACCAATTTCAATTTGCAGGCTTCCATCACGTAAATAATGAAAAACTTGATCAGCGGTATGACGGAGTAATTGAGGACGTTTCTTTCGAGTTGTTCCAAAGCTAAAGCCAAGAATAGAACGACAGCTTGCATGTAAATCTTTTGTACGGAATGTGCCAATTTCACCGCTCGCATTTCCAAAATGGACGAGGCGGCCGTAGTAAGCGAGACATTCTAAACTTTTTTCTGATATTGTACCAGAAATGGAATCTAATATAACATTTGCACCTTCTCCATTAGTCAGTTCATTTACCTTCTTTACAAAATCTTCATTTTGATAACAAATAACATGATCAGCCCCAGCTTCTAAAGCGATTTTCTTTTTTGCTTCACTTCCGACTGTTCCAATGATTTTTCCAGCTCCTAATATTTTTGCTAATTGAATGGCTGTTGTTCCAATTCCGCCGGCAGCTGCATGAATGAGGACCGATTCACCTTGCTGTAATCTTGCGACATTTGCAAGTAAGTTGTAGCTCGTAAAAGATACAACAGGACAAGCAGCGGCAGTGGTGAAGTCAACTTCATCGGGTAACACAAACGTAAGGTTTTCATTGGCGACAACATATTCAGCATACGAACCAGTAAGAGGAAAGGTGATTACACGCTGTCCTACGCGGATGTTTTTTACATCCGAACCTACTTGTTCTACAATTCCTGCTGCATCTATACCAGGAATAAATGGTAGTTTTCCATTTCCTTTTTTCCCATGGCGGGATTTAATATCAGCAAAATTGACGCTTGTTGCGATAACGCGAATTAACACTTGCTTTTCATTAAAAATCGGCATATCTACTTCTGTATACTTCATCGTTTCAGGTCCACCGAATTCAGTTACAACAATAGCTTTCATTTAGACGTCCTCCTCAAAATATATTATATATATCATTTTAAACACCTATCATAAACTGGAAAATTATATAATTGTTATAAGAGGCCATAAGCAAACGTTATAAAGTAGTAAATATTAAATCCTAATATTGATTTATATTGAAAAAATTTTTAAAAAAATCGAACGAAATGTTTTTTACTTGCCAATATATAGTGTAAGACAAAGGAGGGAAGGTAAATGAAAGGAGAAACAGACTATCAGCGTCTTATTCAATTAACGCTATCAGGAAATCAAGAAGCATACAGTGAGCTATATGATATAACGATTCAAGATGTTTATAAGACAGCACATTTTTTGATAGAGGAAAAAACAGATGTAGATGATGTAGTCCAGGAAATATACATACAGTTATATCAATCACTTAGTAAATATAATCGAGAAAAGCCCTTTCGACCGTGGTTAATAGGGCTTGCAATCAGACAAATTCACTCATATCGGAGAACAAGGTGGATGCGTTTACGCATTGTCAAGAAAGCTGAAGAACAGAGAAAACCGATTGAATTTGATTTTTCTAATGATGTTGTGAACAAGATGTCGAATCAAAAGCTCATTGCACTTATTCATAAATTACCTTACAAATTGAAGCAAGTCATTATACTACGTTATTTACATGATTATTCACAAGAAGAAATAGCGAATATTTTACATATTCCAGTAGGGACAGTTAAATCAAGAATTCATGCGGCATTAAAGAAATTACGTCAAAAAGAGCAAGTGGAGGCGATCTTTTTAGGAGAGGTAGGGGACGTGAAATGAGTTTAGATAATCGGGTAAGGGAATCTATACAAGAAGAAGCAACGGGAATTGAACCATCGCCGGAGTTAAAAGAAAAAATAATGGTTCAAGTAAAAATGAAGCGCGGAGGGAAAACGATGAAAAAGCGTATTATCACAGGAGTGCTTGCAGCAGCACTGTTAATTCCAACGACTGGATTTGCTTATCAATCCATTATGGCTGACGGTATTTATGGATCGTTTGAAAATTTGAAAAAACATGCATCTAGTATAACATTAAAAGGATATATGAGCTTAGATGCTAAATTGTCGCAAGCAAAAGGAGACATGGGGGAAGAGGAATATGAAGAGTTTACAAAGCTTTTAAAAGGGCTTGCAAATGCAAAACTTGAATACGGAGATTCAAATGGTAATATTGATTATGATCAAGTATCAGCGACAAAAAAAGAAGAACTGGAAAAAAGGCTGATGGCAATCCAGCCGTATTTTGATAAATTGAATGGGGAGAAGTCTAGTAAAGAAGTATTAACTTCTGAAGAATATAAACAGTATATAGATGCTTTAATGACATATGAAAAAATACAAGCAAAAATCAAATCCAGTGAAGGTGTAACAATAAATGAAGTTCCTGAAGCTTATAAAGCAGAATTTTTACAAGCGGATCAGTTTATGCAATATGTAAATGAACAAGTACAACAAATAAATTAAGTTTATGAAAAGAAGAGCCTTTGTTTTATAAGAGGCTCTTCTTTCTGTAATTATGAAAATTATTACTTAAATTTCCTTACTGCATGTATCGCTACTCTCACGAGGAGAATTGCGCTAATAAATAAACCGACGTAGCCAACCACACTTAAAAATTGATCATTTGGCTCTTTTGCGTTGTTTGCTAAATATAAGACACCAATTGAAATACCGCCAAATGCTGTTCCTATAAGAGTGATAAGGAGTTGCGAGATAAATGTAGTAACAAAAGAAGCATTTGTTGGATCTGAGAAAAATCCGACTTTCAGGGATAGTTCGCCGTTCTCTAGCTTTGAACTTAAATCGTCAAGTTTTCTTGGAATTCTTCGCACAGCAGGTAATATAGACAGTAATTCATTTGTTGCAGCTTCTTTTAAATCGGTATAATTGCTAACAGGCATAAAATCCACTGCATGATCTTTAGCAAAGCGCTTTGCTTCATCCATTAAATTAAACTGAGGGTTTAATTGTAGCATTGTACCTTCTAAAGTAATAAGCGAACGGAAAGCACCAGCTACCATCGGATAAAAAGCTAATTCGAAGTCTGCGATGATTTGAAATAGCCCTTGAATAAATTCTTCTGAACTACTAGAAGATGAGTATGTACTTTGAATTAATAGCTGACTAATTGCTTGTTCTAGGCTGTCTTTATCAATTGATGGTTTTGTTTCAACTAATTGAAGTAGGCCATCGAGTAAAATATACGAATTTTTACGTTCAAACCCGATAAGTAATCGTTTAAAGGCATCTTGTTGCAACGTACCGAGTCTTCCAACAGAACCGAAATCAAGTAATGCAGGAGTTCCATCCTGAAGAATATAAACATTGCCTGGATGAGGATCAGCATGGAAAATACCTTTAAAGAAAATCTGTTCTAATATACAGTCAAATAACTGCCGTTGTACTTCCTTCGTATCAATATGTAATTCGTTTAATAGTGCTGTACCATTTTTCACACTAACACCATCTAGAAATTCAAGAACTAGGATTTTGGAGTTACTGTATTCTTGATATACTTTCGGTATTTTCACTTTCGTTTGGCTATTTTCCATAGAAGCTGAAACTTGTTTGAAATTACGAGCTTCAATTTTGAAATCAATTTCCTCTTTCATTGCAATAGAGAAACCTTGTGCTAAATCAAGAAATCCGATATTTTTGGCCCAATTAGATTTGTTAGAAATCCATAATGCAAAGTGCATAAGAATATCTAGATCACGCTGTATTGTAGAAGAAATGTCTGGGCGTAAAAGCTTCACAACAATGTCCTGATTAGTAGCTTTAAGTTTTGCTTTGTGAACTTGTCCGATGGAAGCCGCTGCTAATGGCTCCATATCAAAAAAGCTAAATAGCTCATCTTTTGGCACAGATAACTCATTCTTTAGTATCCCTTCCACTTGATCATGAGATAGACGTGTGACATTCTCTTGAAGGTTTGATAATTCATGAATAAAGGAGGAAGGGAGTAAATCAGAACGGGTTGATAATACCTGTCCAAATTTGATAAACACACCTCCCCATTCCTCTAGTGTATTTCGGAGTGCAATGGCAAGTTTGTAGTCCGCTTCAGGTGTTCTTTTAAGAGCTAAATATTTACCCATTCCATGTTTTAAAGCGATGGAAGTAACGCGCATATACCTTTTTTGTCTCCCTATTCGAGCAAAAAAATTGGAGATCGGATTGCGACTTCCATTTAAGGTTTCTTCTTTTTCTTCGCGTCTAATTGGATCAAATAGTTCAAACATAAGATAAAACAACATGGAAACAATTAATGAGCTTCCAAGCCAAAAATATCTATCTACACCAACAATAGATTCATCGTGGTAACGCAAATACATGAACCAATACATAGCTGATGTAACTGTCACCCCCATAATCGCTGCACTTGCTTGCTTGAGAAGATTTAACTTTGTACCAATTAAACGCCCGCTAATAAAGGCCATAATGACTGCTAGTAGAAAAAATTGAAAAAACATTCCAGCATTCCTCCGTAAATCATTGGATAACTGTATTATACAGGAAAATTATAATTCTTACGTGTGGAATAGAGTGATAGAGAAGAGGGAGAGTAAAAAGCATATTCCAAAAAAGAGGATATATGCTTGAAAAAGAGCATCATATCCTCTTTTTTTCTTTTAGTTAATAGTTGTTTCAATCTTTTCTTGTTTTGTTAAATAGTCAATAATCCCCATTGCGCTAATTTCCATATCTAGCTTTATCACATCATAAATAGAGTGAGTGGATGGTACGCCTTTCTGGGAAAGGTGAGAGGATACCTTTTCAAGTAGCAAAACATACAGTTCATGACTTGCCGCTTCAAAATCCTGATTTTGTTCAAATACTTGCTTTCCAGCTTCAACAAAGATAGGGAGCCAGTATTCAAGCTGTTTATATACTTCAGAAACATGGGAAGATGCACCGTAATGCCCAAAGTAGATCGAGTCAACTTTCATATTTCGAATACGATCTTTTGCTGCTATCATCGCATCCGGTTGAAATTGTGAAGGAGATGTGGTCGGTAAATATAGTTCCACGTCAAGTTCAGCTAGTTCTCGATAATAAATCCCAATTGTGTCACCTGTAAAAATGCCATTTGTTAAGGAATCATGGATGCTTATGTGATGTTTGGCGTGCCCTGGTGTATCGTAAAAAGTTAGTATCCGATTTTCTGATATTTGTAGTGTCTCACCATCTTTCACAATATGGACTCGCTTTTCTGGAATTGGAAGAATCGGATTGAAGAGCTTATCAAAAGCATCGCCATATACAGCTTTAGCACCTTGAATTAATTTTGTAGGGTCAATCATATGACGAGCACCACGCGAATGGACAAATAAAGTCGCATTTGGACATTTTTCCATCATTAATCCGGCTGCACCAGCATGATCAAGATGAACATGCGTAACAATGATATTTTTAACATCAGCTAAGTTAATTTGTAATTGTTGTAAACCATTTAAAAGATAAGGAAGAGAAGGGGCAGCACACGTTTCAATTAAAGTAATATCATCACCAACTAAAACGTATGTACCTGTACGCTCGTCATGTTGTAAATCATGATCGTCAATCAAGTATAGTTGTGAAGAGAGTTGCTCTACTTTTTTCACATATATCACTCCTTGTAATGTAGTATTCTTTTTATTATAAAAGAAAAAGCAGAAAACGAAAAATCGTTTTCTGCCTTTATGTAATGCTATTATTTAGTTTGATCTTTAGTAATTGACATAATAAAGAATCCGACAAGTCCGCCAACTAGTGGAAGAGAAATCATTCCTGCAAGTGTAAAGTATTTACTTAGAAATAGCCCATTTACGTCCATAAGCCAACCGGTAACAAATAGTAACATCATGTATAATACGAAGTAAAACTCGCGATTTGAAATCATTTCACGTTGTGCAGTTTTCATTATCAACACCATCCTTAATTTATTATAATGGAATTGAAAATGTCACAATTTAGAAGGTAAACTGTCACATTTTGTTCACAATTCAATTGTAAAACTTTCCAAGCTATTTGTCTAGTAGTTTGTGTCGAATTTTTGAACAGAAATAAAGCGCTCTCATTAGACGAGAAAGTTAAATACATATATGATAATAAGTATGAAATGATAGAGAGGGGCAAATATATATGACAGTTTATGATTTTTCTGCAAAAACAATTACAGGGGAAGAAAAATCGTTGCGAGAGTATGAAGGTAAAGTTCTTCTCATTGTAAATGTTGCAAGTAAATGTGGATTTACACCGCAATATAAAGGATTACAAGCGATTTATGAAAAGTATAAAGAGCAAGGGTTTGAAATCTTAGGTTTCCCATGCAATCAATTTGGAGGACAAGAACCAGGCACAGAAGAAGAGATTACAAGTTTCTGTGAATTAAATTACGGTGTGTCCTTTCCAATGTTCGCTAAAGTTGATGTAAAAGGTGATAGCGCGCATCCATTATATACATATATGACGGAGCAGGCACCGGGCATACTTGGCATGAAGGTGGTAAAGTGGAACTTTACGAAGTTTTTAATAGGACGAGACGGAAAAGTGATAGATCGTTTTGCACCGCAGACGAAGCCGGAAGAGTTGGGGAAGGAGATTGAAAGGGTGTTGTAAAAAAGAAGCTCGAATATGAGCTTCTTTTTATATATATTAACGTTTACATGCAACACCATCGCCGTCTCTGTCTAATTTACTGCTTGTATGTTGAAAGAAATACAGAGTGTTAAAGACGAGGATTTTTTAATTAATTTTTATGAAACTTGTTTAGGGCTAGAGAAGCAGCAGGATTTTAAAATTCCTTGTATTAAGGAGTACTTCCAAGCGCGTTTTGATTGGCTTGGAAGAGGCTTCGATGATCCTATGAAGAAAAAAAGAATCCTATATTTCAAGGAATCTTTTTGGTGATTTACTCTAACAATTGTGGTCATACTCATGATAATATTCATCACAAGAATCATTTCGATCATTACAGCAAATGCAGAAAGTTTTTTTGATAAAAACACTAAAAAACCCAGGATTAGGGCTAGCTGTTGAGGCAGTTAGGCTTTCGAAATCTTCTACTTGAAAAATCCTTGTAACTCCAGTAGGAATGGTTGCAGTAATTGGTCTGTTAGTTCTTCTTGATTGAATAGTTACAGTTATAGGAAGCTCTTTTAAAGGAACTGTTAACTGAAGTAAGGTTTTATTATGATTATCAGTAAAATCTTCGAAAATAGTTTGAGGAGCTCCGGGTAATACAGTAATGGTTAAGGGGATATTTCCAGATAGATTTTCTCCCACACCGGCAATTGTATGAGTTTCAACAAAACATTTACTTTTTTTTCGATTTGAATACGAGTGGTGCTGATTTTTATAATACTTCTTATCATGGGAATAAAAAGAATCCGCCATCGGTATGTCACTCTCCTTATTTTTAATGGTCTATATTATACTATTTGAGAAGTAGAAATTGTGTTTGGACAAAATGCAAAAAACTTTACGGATTTAATTTTCTTCTAAAAGGTTAGTTACAGAAGAATGCGAGAAAGTATTTAGAGAGATAAATTGAACAAAAATACTGTTTAGTAGAAAAGGAAAATGATATGAGATATTCGATGGTGTTTATTGATTTCAAAAATAGAGCACATAAGATGGAACTCGTAACAGATGACATAATGAAAATTTTAAACCAACCTGTTGATGAGGATCATCCGTATGGTCATGGAAAAGCCGAAGTCATTTCCTCAGGAATTGTAGTATTTATTTTAAATTTATAGGGCATTATAATTCTTCCAAAATTTTGTCCTTATTGATGATAACGTATAGTAGGGTATCAATTGGTAATTCAAACCTTGTGAATTTTGTCTCTTTTGAGTGTTCCTCTGATATTGCATCAATAATTATTGCTTGCTTTCCTTCTTTTTTTATTAAATATTGATTTCCATCAAGTATGACTCCATTATATTTGTCACCATGATACAAATCCTCTTTTAGTTTTTCATTTTCTTTCCCAATTTCACATTTTAAAAATGTAATAGTATCTTCTAACGTATCTTCCTCAATTTCTGATATCAAAAAATCTTTTAATTTGCTTTTAGAAAATTCTCCATTCTTTTCTAAAAAGGCTTGTTTATTAAACTCTTTTTTCAAATTCATCATTCCTTATTTTACAGGATAAGTAGTCCATATATTTTTTAATTCATCATAAACTATTTTTTCTTTTGTTCCTACGAATAGTTGTGCAACAGCCAATATAGTAGGACCAGTTGCGCTTCCATACCATTTAGCTCCTCTATACAAGTCACCATTGGGAACTTCTGTGAATTAAATTACGGTGTGTCCTTTCTGATGTTTGCGAAAATTGATGTAAGGTGTGATAGCGCGCAACAAATCAGGCACCGGGCATACTTGGCATGAAGGCGGTAAAGTGGAACTTTACGAAATTTTTAATAGGACGCGACGGAAAAGTGATAGATCGTTTTGCGCCGCAGACGAAGCAGGAAGAGTTGGGGAAGGAGATTGAAAAAATATTGTAAACTAATATTTTCTAGGAAGAGCATGGAAGGTTTTGTTCGAAAGTAGAATGCAAAACGAAGGATTTCATGTTGTAGAAAAAAATGTACCTATAACAAAGCAGAATTTAGGTTCAAATTAGTAAATAAGTAGTATGTTTTGTTTTCTATCTCTCTAGAAAGGAATATTTGAAATAAAAGAAAAACGTTGGATGGCAGATAGGAATGATGCTGTCATCCAACGTTTTTTATATGGAGAAAACTCATTGCAACCATGCAACGAATTGTTGTTTAGCTTGAAAGCAGTTAGGGCAGATTCGAAAATATACGTCTCAAATTTTTGAAATAGGAATTTCAAGATTTAAAATTCAATAATCCAAGGTCTATTTTTTCGATTTTACATAACCAGCTGCCTGGGCATCAGTTTCTGAACAGAACCAAACTATATTATCTTTTGTAGAATCGTAATATTGACCGCCGGGAACATGATACTTTTTAGAATTAGCATTTCCTTTAATTTGTCCTTTACAAGAAGTGTTTGTTTCTTTATCATCACTAGGATTATTCTGGAAAGGTTGTCCATTAGCCCCCCCTTGATTGCTAGTAGGTGCGGACGCTACAGTACTTTTCTTTTGTGAAGCTTGCTCAGCAGCTTGACGTTGTTGTTCTTCCTTCTGTTTGCGAGCCTGTTCTTCAACCTGACGCTTTTGCTCTTCTTCTTGTTTGCGAGCCTGTTCTTCAGCCTGACGTTTTTGCTCTTCTTGTTGTTT